>NZ_JBEORR010000062.1:0-17150 GCF_040302345.1 Streptomyces sp. NPDC126510
CGCCGTTCTCATCAGTTACTTCCGACTCAGCAACCTCAGACCAATGTGACCTCTAAAGCACCACGAAACAACCCCACCGGGACAAAACGCTCTTTAAGACGCCGTTTCTTATGGCGTGATCGTTCGTTGAACGGTGCATGACGGATCTGGTTGAGCGGTTGGTACCGGACGAGTTATGGGTCCTTGTCCGGCGGGTGGTGCCGCCGACGGAGGTGAAGCGCCCGCAAGGTGGCGGCCGGCGACGGGCCGGCGACCGGGAGACTCTGGCAGCGACCATCTTCGTGGCCATCTCGGGCTGCACGTGGCGGCAACTGCCGCCGGTGTTCGGCCCAGCCTGGCCCACTGTCTACCGGCGCTTCGCCCAGTGGAGCCGGGAGCGGGTCTGGGCCAGGCTGCACCGGGTCATCCTCGATGAACTCGGTGCCAGAGGAGAGCTGGACTGGTCGCGCTGCGCGATCGACTCCGTCAGTGTGCGAGCGGCAAAAGGGGGCCACTGACCGGACCGAATCCGACCGACCGCGGCAAACCGGGATCGAAAATCCACCTGGTCACGGACAGGAACGGGCTGCCCCTATCACTGGGCATCTCCGGTGCCAACCTGCACGACAGCCTCGGCCTGGAGCCGCTGGTGCGGGGCATCCCGCCCATCCGTTCCCGGCGGGGCCCGCGTCGCCGACGCCCGGCCAAGCTCCACGCGGACAAGGGGTACAACTACGACCACCTGCGGCGATGGCTGCGCAAGCGTGGCATCCGCCATCGCATCGCCCGCAAAGGCATCGACTCTTCCGCGCGCTTGGGCTGCCACCGTTGGGTCGTCGAGAGAACCGTGTCCTGGCTGGCCGGATGCCGGCGCCTGCACCGTCGTTACGAACGCAAGGCCGAGCACTTCCTCGCCTTCGTCGGCCTGGCGGCGCTACTGATCGGATACCGCCGCCTGGCCAAGACCGTCAGGGCCTGAGCCGATTCTGCTGAGGATCGAAGCAGACCAGCCCCATCGAGTCCGTGAGGGCCGCTGCCCAGGCAGAGACCTCCTCAGCCCTGCTCCAACTCATCGGGAAGTAGACGAGAGGGCCACCGGCCCCACCGATCAACGGTCCTGCGGACCAAGGCGAGGCGTCCTCCACATCATCAGTCACGTCACCCCACCGCTCCACAAGTGCGGCAACGTAAGCCGCGATGGGCTCGGTCGGAGGAGAAGGGCTCACCTCCGTGTCCAGGTAGCGGTCGAAGAGGTCCGTGAAGACTCGACCGGCGGTCTTGTCATCCGCGGGCCGCTCTCCTTCCCAGACGGCCAAGTCGTAACTCATGCCTGGAGGCTCTCACACCGCAACGACAAGACAACGCTGACGGCCGACAGGCGCCAAAGGAAACGGTATCTAAGTTCATCTAATCGGCCTCGAAGCCGCCGCTCATGAACCGTCAGACAACCCCCGTTCACGGAGGGCCCGTTGGGAGCAGTACGTAGGCTGGTTGATGCCGAGACGGGCGAGGCGGTCCCCTATGCGCCGTACGCCTTCTCCGGCAAGCACACGCAGGTAGACAAGGCACGCGTCGAGGCGATCACCGAATCCAAGGCTTTCACGCCCAGCCAGAAGTTCCTCGTCCTGTGGTGGATCGGGGTCTCGCCCGAGGGCATGGAACCGTTGCGGGCCACCGGAGCCGACATCGCCAAGCGGGTGGGGATGTCCACCGACGCTGTAGGGAAAATCAACAGGAAGTTGGCCAAGCACCGCATCCTGATCGTCCGAGGGCGCATCGGCAACTACAACTTCTATCGAATCAGCCCGTACATCGCCTTCCACGGAACGGGGCTCGAGCAGCGTGAAGCGGTGAAAACGTGCAACCCGCCAGACATCCCCGGATTCGATGAGAAGGTCCCTTCACGGTGGGAGGCCCAGTGATCAGCAGCGACGACAAGCAGAAGAACCTCGATCTGCTTGAGAAGACGGCCGGCATGACCGCCAACCAGCGCCTCGTCGTCATGCTGTACGCCCTGCACCCGACCGATCGGTCCGGCGCCGTACTCGAGACTGCCGCCAACCTGGCCCAACTGGTTGGAATGGCCGCGCCCGTCTTCTCCCGCACCCGCAAGCAGGTCATCGAAGCTGGCTGGCTCGAGGAGACCGAGAGGCTCGGCCACATCAGGTATTACCGGCTTGATCCCAAGCGCATGGGCGAGAGCGTCGTCGTTCCCCTCCGTCGCGCAACCTGACGTACCACAGACCGTCCCTCGTTGACGTGAAGTACATGAGGGACGGTCTGCAGGACCGTTCCCCTTCACCATTGGACAAGCTCCGCCGCCTTCCCGAGAACGTCGAGCCCCCGGGATGCATGCATTCCCGGGGGCTCCTCAGTGCCCCGCGATCAACCGAGCAACGGGGTCCCGAGGCATCGGAAGCCAGCCATCCACAGCCCGTCCACGAAAGGCTTCGGCGGACGCGGAATCCTGCTGGTGGGGCCTGCCGTCAATGGCGGGCGTAGTTGGGACCCGAGGCAGGAAGGGAGCTTTCGCTACGCTCTGCTCATGCCTCACTTCGTGTGCAAACACTGCGGCGATGACGTCCCCACCAACCCGGGATTCGAGATGACAGCGGTAGCGCGGCACGCGAAGGAGGTCGGCCACCCGAACAAGGGCCTGGTCTCAGCTCACGTCTACCGGGCGCGGCGACGGCGGAAGCCGGCTCCCGGCTTCGTGGAGCACCAGCAAGGCTCATACGGCTGGTGGAGTGGTTTTCCGGGACACGTGCGCGGCGCGGTCTCGGCGGCAGTCCTCCTCCTAGCTCTGATCATCGGGACGTGGATTGCACACTTGGCCGACGAGCCGCCAGTGCAGGCTCCGGGCTGTAAGGGCGGGTTCCCCGTGCGGAGCTGCTGATGGCACCGAACGGCGCGCACCGCGGGCGCGGTAAAGAAATGCAGACGGTCACGATGACGGTGGGGGCGGCTGGTTAGCCGTAGCGCCAAGTGAGTACGGGCATGTGGTCGATGGGCATGCCGCAGACGCCGACCAATAATGGGGAAGTCACGCTTCGAGCGGAAGCAGGCCCGCACCGCCTCGCACCTTGGGGCGCTCTCCGATCTGCGTAAGCACGGTCTGGCGGAGAACGGCAGCAAGATCTCGGGTGGGGACACGCTGCGCAACCTGACGCCCGTGGGCCTGAAGGCCGCCTCTTACGAGCTGGGGCGGCCGGTGGGGGAGGATGGGCAACCCCGGCCCGCGGCGCCGGCCGGTGGCTCTGCCCGCGACGGGCACAGGCCACCGCCGCGGTCACGCGCCGGATGTCCTACCGGCTTGGACCCGGGCCAGCACCTGGTCGACCAGCTCCTGCGGGGTCAGCTCGCCGTCCAGGAACACCGTGTCGCTGGGCAAGGCGTCGGCAGCGGCCATACACGCTGCGATCCTGCCCTTGCACCAGCGCCGGACCCGCTCGTCCTGCTCCGGGTCATCCGGGGTGAAGCTCCGGCCGTCGATCCGCTCCTCCAGGACCTCTCGGGGGACCTTGAGGAAGAAGTGGTGAACGTTGATGCCCGCGTCGTTCAACGCGCCGAAGATCTCCCCGACATACATGGGGGTGACCAAGGTCATGGGTACCAGGACCGGGCGGTCGTACTCCTCGACCAGTCCCACCGCCAGGTCTGCGACCTGCCGACGCCACAGCCGAAGGTCCTGAAAGTCGCCGGTCGGCACCTCCACGATCTCCCGCAGCACATAGCCGACCATCTCCGGGTCGAGGACCAGCGCCTCGGGCCAGCGCGGCCGCAACTCGTCCACCAACGTGGTCTTCCCGCTGCCGAACGCACCGTTCACCCAGACGATCAACGCGTTCCTCCCCGTCCGGTTGCAATGTCCGCGCGTCGAGCCCGGCGTGTTGGATCAGCATGCCGCGCGGCCTGGGTGGGGCCAAAATGCATTGGCAGAACATGCCCGAAAGATTGCTAAGTGAGGCCGAATCCCGCTGTCAAGCGGACCAGTTCCCGTTGTCGCAGCCAAGCACTCATGTTCGGTGAGAATGCTCAACCTTCACTTAGAGAGGTCAGTGATAGGCGTCGCTCATGCTTCGGTGAGTTCCCAGCTTGAGAGGGAGCCACGTGCCGAGGAACCTGCTCGGCGTCCGACAGAGCATGCGGCCGCGCCGCTGGCCCCTCAGCGACGAACTGGCTGTCCGTGGTCGCCCAACGCGATGGTGGCCGACACCCACGTAGGTGCCGGCCACCACCCAGTGGTGACCCCGATCCGCCGTCAGCCTTCGGGCAAGTGGTCGACGGCGATGGTGGCAGAGTCCTCGGGAGTGAGGATGCGGATGCCGACTCGAGGATGACTGACAGGGAACTCGGTTCACGTACTGCGGAGCCGGGTGACCGTGACGACCGCGTGCCGGATCGTGCCCGCCATGGCATCCACCATGGCGTCACCCCCGGCGGGCGTGTAGGAGTCGCCGACCTTCGTGAACGCCCCGCCCACCTGGGGGAGCAGACGAGGGCCGATGGTGGAGGCAAGCGCCGTGGTCAGCCGCTGAACAGTAGGAGGCGATCAGCATTGGAGGCCATGTCCATGGTGCCCGAGGCGTCGGTGGGCCGGTACAGCGTCATCCGCTTCCAGTCATGTGCCACATCGGGGTCGGTGTAGCGCAGTACGGCTCGGGCATCGGGGTGCGTTCCATGGGCGCACGCTAAAGGTCTCAAATGCACTTTCGCTTCAGTCGTTCTGCTTGCGATCAGATGTTCGCCAGTTCTCGTAGTGAACTCATCGCTGGGTTCCGGGCCAGTGCCGGATAGTGATGTTCGAGGTACTCCAGACCGTCGGTGATGAATGACCGGGCCTCGGATACGTACTCGTCGAACGAGCAGCTGGGATGAGGCGTCGGCACACCACGTGGCGTGGAGGTGAACTGCACCTGATCGCCCACGAGTTGCAGTCGGATGACGTAGGTGTTCTCCGTGAAATCGATCTTCGCTGTCCCGACGGTCCGCAGGCTTTCCATTGAGCGCCCCAGACTGAACATGATGTCGATCAATGGCGGTCGAGCGGCCGAAAGGAACGCGTGACCGTCCACGGTGAAGTCGACCGGGTACTCGAAGAACCCATAGCGCAAATCTGTCGTGCCGAGAGCCGCCAGGTCGATTCGGCCGGCCTTCCAGGCCTTCTCGTAACCGGACCCGATATCCCTGCGACTGTCGGGCGTAAACTTGATCTTGGGGGGCATTTGTCCGTCCTTTATTGTGAGGTCCGTGCGTGCCGGGGGCGGTCGCGTAGGCGCTGTTCCGCTCCGTATCCGCCCCGGCTCAGGTGGTGATCTACATGGGGTGCGCGGTTCGCAGGGAACCGTCCTCGTTGAGAATCACCCTGATCCCCGTCGAGATCCCGCCGCCGTCATCTTCGGACAGCCTTCCGACCGTCTTGCCGGGGCCGGAATTATATTCGTAAACCGTGCCGTCACGGCCCCCGTCGTTCTTGCGCGCCCTTCCATTCCCGACTGCTTCCTGAATGCGCTTCTTCAGTTTGTCACCTTTGACGAATTTCCCCTCGAATACGCCCTTGCCGGGGCCGTACTCCTTTCCGCTTGTGCGGTGCCGGTTAAGGACATGCTGCCATCCGTCGTACTCCGGCGTGGACCACTTCACGATGGGACGGGCCTTCGCGGCCTTCGCGACGTCCGCAACCCGCTCCAGGTCTTTCAGCTGGTCCGGCAGCTTGATGAAGTCGCCGACGATCGGGATGACGCCCAGGAGGCCGAGGCCTGTACCGACCTTGTCACCTTCGTCAGCCGAGCGCTTGACGTCGTAGCCGTCGCAGCCGGCTCCAAGGACGGGGATCCAGCCGCAGCCGACGAGCAACAGTTCCTTGCCCTGCATCCCAGGTACCTCGGGGGATGCAGAGCAAGAGGCTGTCTAAGAGGTCATCTCATTTGGCTGCCTCAGTAGGCTGTGGTTCGTGGCGGGGATCGTTGAGCGGCTGGTGCCGGACGAATTGTGGGAGCTGTTCCAGCGGGTGGTGCCGGAGGCGCCTTCGCGGCCTCAAGGCGGTGGACGACGCCGGCATGGCGACCGTGAGGTGCTGGCCGCGATCGTGTTCGTGGCCACGTCGGGCTGCACGTGGCAGCAGTTGCCTGCTGCGTCGTTCGGTCCGTCGGGGGCGACGGCTCACCGCCGTTTTGCCGAGTGGTCGAAGGCCAGGGTGTGGGCCAAGCTCCATCGCCTGGTCCTCGACGAGCTCGGCTCGCGCGGCGAGCTGCGCGATCGACTCGGTGAACATGCGGGCCCTGAAAAGGGGGACCTGACAGGCCCGAATCCTGTCGACCGGGGCAAGTACGGATCGAAGATCCATTTGATCACTGAGCGGACGGGTCTGCCCCTGTCCGTCGGAATCTCGAGTGCGAACCTGCACGACAGCCAGGCACTGATCCCGTTGGTGAAAGGCATACCTCCGGTCCGTTCCCGCCGCGGGCGGCGGCGACGCAGGCCGGACAAGCTCCACGCAGACAAGGGCTACGACTACTCTCACCTGCGCCGGTGGTTACGAGGCCGTGGCATCAGGCATCGCATCGCCCGCAAGGGGATCGAGACCTCGCAGCGGCTCGGCCGCCACCGCTGGACCATCGAGCGAACCATGTCCTGGCTCGCCGGCTGCCGCCGCCTCCACCGCCGCTATGAGCGCAAGGCTGAGCACTTCCTCGCCTTCACGAGCATCGCCTGCACCCTCATCTGTTATCGGCGGCTCGTCTGCTGATGTGGGCCTGCAGCAGTTTCACGGCCAGGTCGTGGCCGTAGTGATTAGCCATGTCCATGGGTGTGCGGCCGTCTGGGTCTGCGAGCTCCGGATCAGACCCGAAGGCCAGCAATACGGCCGTGGTGTGCACCGTCAACGGCTGCCCGCTCTGCAGAGAGCCATCACCCTCGGCGTCGATTGCGTGCGTCAGCAGCGTCATGTTGCTGAAGACCTCGTCGGGATCGGAACCAGCGGCCAACAACCGGGCCAGAGCCTCAGCATCCTCCTGCTCGACCGCTTGATGCGCAGGTGTCCAGTAGTCGCTCACCACGACATTCAACTGCCCCCCACAGCACGCCTGCCAGCGACTATCTACGTCATCAGCCACCAATTGAGATGACGTCTAAGAGATCGTCTCGATTGGTGCTCAGCTCCGTCTCCCGCATGGCCGGACTGTCGGTAGACAATCCGCGTGCAGCGGTTGATCAGCTTGAGGAACACTGTGCGGATGAGCTCCGCAGCCTCCCAGACACCACAGGAAAGGGCCCTTGGCCATGTCGCGGAACTGGCGTCGGGCCCTCCGATGGACCCGACGCTGCGGGTGACCCTCAACTTCCACCCGGACCGGCTACTGCACGACAAGCCGATCCTGGATGCCATGTCCGAGGACGGTGTCTACCGCTCACAGTTCGTCACGGGGACCAGCAACGGCGGACTGACCGCATGTCCCGGCGGCGACCGGTGGCGCTGGGAGAGCCGGATCTTCGACGGGGCCTACGACGACGCACACGGTCATGAGCGGCCCGTCTACGGGGCGTTGAACTTCCGTCGCAAGCCTGTCGGCGGGGCACCGCGGTTCGGCTCTGCCCACTTTCGGCTGACGGCCGAGACGCTGACGCGGACCACGTTCTGCTACCCGGACAGTTTCCTTGAACCCTCGGATTTCGGTGTCGCGGCCCGCATGGGGCTCATCGAGCTTGCCCTCGCCGATCGCCAGGACAACCTTGACGACTACATCGAGGCGCAGGTCCACGGGCCTGTGCGACCGAACTGCCACGCCGAGGCGCTGGTCCTCGACCCCTGCTATCGAGGGACGGCTGTGGAGGTTGCGGCCTTACGCCTGGGCTGCCCCGTGGAGTGGCACCCCGGCTTCCGACTCAATGTCGCAGAACTCCTCCGTCATCCCGGCTACCGCGGTCAGGAGTACGTCGACTTGGGCGCACAGATCGCCGTCGACGGCGTACTCAATCCGCGCATCGTCGGGGAGGCAGCGCGTGCCGGCCACCATGACCCCCAGGCGATCAAGAAGGTGTGGCGCTACCTCGCGCGTTTCGGGGCGCCTGGGAAGGGCCGTTGACGATTCGGTGAGTCCGGTACCGACGGAGGGGACTGTACTCGATGGGCTTCGTTGAGGGGCTGGTGCCGGAGGGGTTGTGGGAGTTGTTCCGGGCTGTGAGACCGCCGATCCCCACAAGGCCGCAGGGCGGTGGCCGTCGGCGAGTTGACGATCGCGCGGTCCTTGCCGCGAACATCTTTGTCGCTACCTCTGGATGCACGTGGCGGCAGTTGCCGCCGGTCTTCGGCGCGTCGTGGCAGACCGTCCATAGACGGTTCTCCGAGTGGTCCGCTGCGCGGGTGTGGGCGAAGCTCCACCGTCTGGTGCTGGACGAACTCGGCGCCCGAGGAGATCTGGACTGGTCGCGGTGCGCGATTGACTCCGTGAACATGCGAGCCCTCAAAGGATGTTGACGCGTTGGCAGATGGTTAGGCCGTGCGGTGACTGGGACGCGGCACGTGGCCACCATGGTGCGCCACCCGACAAGGGGTGGGGCCGTCACCCGAAAGTGAGTAACAGAAGGCTGGTGGCGGAGCGCTGGGGCGGGGGTTGAGTCCGGCGACCGCGGCGCCGGCTACTGCCTGTCCCTCCACCACAGAGCACGAGGCGACGACCAGACGGCCGACTTTTGGCTTGACCAGAGCGGCGACAACGCCGACACCGTCGAAGGATGCGCGGCCAGCACCGCCACCGTCCTCGACTGACCGGGTTGTGACCACTGCGGCGGACAGCGGCGGATTCAAGGTCCTCGTGGCGGACAGCAAGGACGCCTATCAGTGGCGGACCGTCGCCACGCTGGCGGAGCCCGGCATGCCAGCGGACTCGTGGATCGGTAACTCCTGCGTCATGGACCGCGATCACGCCGCGGTCGTGTACGCGCCGCGTACGTTCACGAACAAGCCGGATCTAATGCAGGGCGGGGCATTCACCGCGGTCGTCGACCTGAAGTCCGGCCGGGTGACGAAACTACCCTTCACCGGCTCGCTGGCCTACTTCGACCCCGCGTGCAACCTCGAAACCCGCACGGCCGCCTTCACGGCGCTCCGCGACAGCAAGACCCGGCTCCTCACGGTCGACACCAACGGCAAGACAGCAGCCGACACCACTGTCCTCGGCCAGGTGACGTCAGCCGTCCCGGTGAAGGACGGTCTCATTGCCGCACACGGCAGCCACCTGGTCCACGTCGATCCGGCGGACAGCAAGCTCCGAAAGTTGGCGGCCGCGGACAGTGTGCCGTTCGACATCCGCCCCACCAGCAAGGGAATCGCGTTCCTCGACCGCAGGGGCGAAACGGTGCACGCCAAGGTGTGGAAGGGGCAAGGCAAGCCGTCGACACTCGCGTCGGGGAAGCTCGGGGACCTGGCCCTCGAGCAGGGCACGGAGGGCAGGGCGTTCCTCACCGGCGAGGCCACGAACACGAAGCTCGCCGGTACCGCGGTGACTCGCCTGGACGTTCCGGCGGACACGGACGTCTCCATCCTCGGCCGACTGGCCGTCGATCCCGTGCTCATGCCCGGCGTACGCGCCGGCCTGGAGCAGATCGGCAACGCAGGCAAGGGCTTCACCAAGGCGGAACCCACGCCCCGCGCGCGCACGTCCCAGGACCCCACGGATGAGGACGCCGCGCCGCTGACCGTCAACAGCATCGCGACTGCCACCGGAGAGAAGATCACCCAGACGGTCGCCGACACGACCAGCGGCACGGGGAAGGGTTCGTTCTCGCCCGCCCTGCGCGTGGCCGGCGGAACCGGGCGGGCACCCGGGAAGAGCGGGCGGGCGGCACAGGCGGCCGACCCGAACAATCCGGTCGACACGGACCGCTGGTGCTCCATCCCTCGCAACGACGTCAAGGGGCTGGCGTTGCAGCCGACTCCGAACCAGGTCGAGTGGGCCGTCAACATGGCGATCCGCGGCGAGCTGCGCTCTAAGTGGATCAAGCAGGGAGGCTGGCGCTCAGGCCTGGGCACCGTCGACCCGCAGGGACTGTTCCCGCCCCCGACGCTGAAGGGCAAGGCGGGTGCGCGCATCCCCGCCCAGGTGCTGCTGGGCGTACTTGCCCAGGAGTCGAACCTGTGGCAGGCCGAAGGCGGTGCTATCCCCGGGCAGATGGGCAACCCGCAGGCGGCGATCGCCGGGTTTTACGGGCACAAGGGGGAGACCTCCGAGGCGTACTGGAGGATCAACTGGAACCAGTCGGACTGCGGCTACGGGGTCGGACAGGTCACCGACGGCATGCGCTTGGCCGGCCTGGAGAAGCCTGGCGAGACGTCCCTGCCTCCGGCGAAGCAGAAGGCCGTGGCGCTGGACTATGCGGTCAACATCGCCGCGTCGATGTACATCCTCGCGGACAAGTGGAACCAGGTGCACACCGCCGGGCAGACCATCACGGTCAACAACGACGACCCGTCGAAGCCGGAGAACTGGTTCGCCGCGCTGTGGAACTACAACCTCGGCTTCAACGAGAACAAGGGCGACGGCAAGCCGTGGGGTCTCGGCTGGTACAACAACCCCGCGAATCCGACCTACCCGCCCTCGCGGCACCCGTTCATGTCCGACCCGCGCGACGCCGCGAAGCCCCAGAACTGGCCATACCAGGAGAAGGTGATGGGCTGGTCGGCCTGGTCCATGGACACCGGCTACTCCTACGCCACCGACGGACGCCAGGACTGGCCCGGCGAGTCCGGATTCTCCAGCGCCGGTTTCCGGCCCGCCTGGTGGATTAACCCGGGGCAGCGCGACCGGGTCAAGCCGCCACTGGACGCGTTCTGCAACGCCACCAACAACTGCAACTCCGCGAACCCGCCGGACTGCCCCGACGCCAAGTGCTACGAGAAGTACTGGTGGCGCGGCTCGAACGTGACGTGGAAGCCGAACTGTGACGCCGACTGCGGCAACGAGAGCATCAAGTACGTCACACTGCGCGAGGAACCGGGCCGCGGCACTCGGCTCAAGAACGGCACGCCGACGTGCGCAGCCGCACCCGCCGGGGCGCTCATCGTGGAATCCATCCCCGACAACGTCGACACCTACAGTTCCTGCGGGTCGTCCGGCACCGATGCCGGCTCCTTCCAGTTCAAGTTCCATCCCAACCCGGCGGCGACCGGACCGGGGCTGGGCCCGTACGAGGCGAAGGGGGACCTGCACCAGATCGGCGGTGGGCAAGGCGGTCACTTCTGGTACACGCACACCCGCGACACCGCCCATCTCGGCGGCCCCGGCGCCCGGATGACCATCGACGGCACCTGGACCCTCGGCCGCAGCGTTGAGTGGGCCCGGGTCTTCGCGCACATGCCGGACACCGGGGCGCACACCCAGCAGGCCCACTACGCGATCAAGGGGGTCGCGGGCGGTGACCGCCACCGTTACGTCAACACCCGCTTCGGTGAGAACACCTGGGTCGAACTCGGTGTCTACCGCTTCACCAGCACGCCACGGGTGGAGCTCACGAACACCACCGACGACGGAACCGCGGACGAGGACATCGCCTGGGACGCGGTCGCCTTCCAGCCGCTGTCGGGCAAGCCGAAGCACATGGTCGTCGCCATGGGAGACTCCTACACCTCCGGTGAGGGATCCGGAGCCTATTCGCCCGAGTCCGACCGGGGCCACGGAAAGAGCAGCTGGAACGCGTGCAGACGCGGCGACAACTCCTGGCCGCGCAAGGTGATCCTCCCGGGCCAGACGAAGACCGTGGGCGCGCTCGCGGACAGCTCCGATCCAGCACTGGGCTTCCAGGTCACCGCATGCTCCGGAGCCAAGACGTTCCAGATGACCGAGGGAAACCCCAATGCCTGGGGCCTCGACGGGAACTTCCACGAGAAGACACAGATCGACGCAGGGGTGCTCAGCACGGACACTACTCTGGTCATGCTGACCATCGGTGGAAATGACGCGCGATTCGACAACAAGATCCAGATGTGTGTCACAAATGGGTGCCCGTCGGAGGCCTCGATGAAGGCAGACATCGACAATGCTGTAATCGAGACTCGGACGGTGCTGGAACAGATCCATGACCATGCGCCGAACGCGAAGATTTCGCTGATGGGCTACCCACTGCTCTTCAGCCGCACTGTGCAGTGCTCGACCTTGGTGAGTGCATCCCAGCGTGTCATTCTGAACGGCATGGCCGAGTACTTCGAGGACGAGCAGCGTGAGCTGGCCCTCTCCATGAGCGCTGACAACGTGCAGTACCGGTCTCCGCAGTCGGCGTTCGAGGGAAAGCGCATCTGTGATTCGCCGGAAGGAATCAACGGAGTCGTGGCCGGACCGAACGGCGACGGCGACTTCCACCACGGCGACAAGAACACCCAACTCTGCTGGTGGTTCACGGGAGACACCTGCCTCAGCCGGGAGAGCTACCACCCGAACAAGACAGGGACCAGCGCCTACGCACAGGCCTTCATGACGGCCAGCCCGACGGCAGCCCTCACACGAAAGGACCAGTGAGGGACAAGCATGTCTGAACACGGCACCGTGGCGCGGCAGCGCCGCGTCACGGTGCAGGCCCCCGGATGCCTGGTCGCCCTCTTCGCCCCTATCATCGCGGTGCTGATCGCGGCCCTGGTTCTCATGGTCATGCTTGACCGCCAGGAGCGCGCGAATGAGCGAAACGAGTCGGAAGCCTTGAACAAGACAGCAGCCCTGGCCGGGTCGTACGCACGTGACGTGATGGCGCTCTCGCTCTCGCAAGACCCCCCTGGTCAGGAAGCCGTGCGTAGCATCGCCGAACGGCACGACGGCAGGCTTACCTCCTACGCACGCGCCGAAGACCGGCTGGCCACCACCGTCCGCTTCTTCGCGGAGTTCAAGGACACCACCATGTTCGGTACGTCTTACTCCCGGGCCTATCGCTGCTATTCCATCGTGTTCCGTGAGAATGCCGCAGGCGATCCGCAGGAGAAGACAACCCGGCTTGAGAAGTGCGATGCCGACTCATTCAGCTGACCAAACCGCTTCGGTAGCCGACCGCCCTTAAGGTCGTAGACCCGGTCCTGGACAGCACGGGCGTGGACTATGAGGTGAGGTTTTGGCGCACGTCCAGGTAGCAGCGCAGTCGTATCCCGGGCTCGCCGGGTTCCCGGGTCGTACGGTCTGCCGGTGCGGTCGCCCACCGCCCGGCGAGCAGCTTTTGGATGGCGAGTGCGGTCTGGTCGTCTGCGGCTGCGACCTCGACCACGGCCAGGCCTGGTTGTGCCACGTGTGCTTCGGTGATCGGCCTCATCCATACAGGGACTTACGTGTGGCCGGGCGCTGAAGTTCTGTGCTCCCGCCGTCTTCACCCGACCGAGTGGGGGAGCGCACGTGGCATTCCACCTGGGGCGAGCGCTGGGCGGCTATCGGCGCGTTCTGACGTAACGCACGCTCGGACCCCACTTCTCCATGACCGGCGCCATGCACCACTGGCACAGGGGGGAACCGCCGCGGCCGTACTTGTGCGTCTTGCGCTGGCACCCAGAGCACGGGCCGACCAGGTCCCCGGAGCAGATAAGCGCGGAGGGATCAGGTTCTGTCACCGGCGGCGCGGGAGTCGTCATCATCGTGTCCTGTTCTGGGCGACCAACACCGAGCGCTCTGCCCGAAGAGTACGACCTGAATGACATGACTGTTCGATCATGTCCCCGCGTCTCACCTCCGTGTGGGTTGGCGAGGGAACAGAGCGCGCCCGACGCCCCTGTCACGGCGGCGTAGCCATGAGGGGGACGTCGGTGGGGGAGAGGTCAGTGCGGGCGCGGTGCAGGCGCGCGGGATGGCGCCACCGGCCACCGGCATCACGGGCGATGTCTACGCCGACCTCGACCACCAGATCCGGCTGCACGAGCGTGACGGTCAGGGTCTCTCTGGTGCCCCACCCGGTGGAGAAGGTCCAGCCCGTCCAGGGATGCCCGTGCTGGCCTGGGGTGAGATGGCCTGCGACCACAGCGCCGGTGGCTTGAGTGAGGGTGATGGTTCGGCCGATGTACTGCAGGCGTTGCTCGTCGTCGTACCTGCCGAGCAGCAGGCAGCGCGGTGACGCCCACGGGCCGGTAACCGCGCCGACGATGGCCTCGGTCGTCTCGCGCACCTACTGGCGAAGAGGCAGTGTTCGATTCATGCACTATTCGTGCAGCGGACCGCGGCGGACGGTGCGCACCGCCCGCTGTACGCCGATGCGAGAGCTACTGACGAGCCTTCAGAGGCCGTTGCCCAGGCCCCGGTATCCGCCCTCTGGTGCGTCGTAGGAGAACCTGTATCCGGCGAAGTCGGCGAGATGGACGTAGCCGCTGTGCCTAAAACGCTCCGCAGTAAACGCGCGCTTGCCGGCCGCGGTCCCCATCGTGGCCGATGGGGTGCCGGTGGAGTGGGGACCTGCGACGGTCCGGCGTGCCGCGGTTTCCCACGAAATCCGGTGGAGTCTCAGCGGCCGGAAGTGGTTGGGTCCTGCTCAATGCTTCGCTGACACGGCCCGTCACAGTGCGAGGCGCAAGGTCCGAATCTCAGGCGCGCTAGCCCGCGCGTCGTCGAGTGATGGAGGTTATCGCGGTGGCTGGTTATGGGGCACTTTCCGACGTATACGAGTGGCTGATCGGGGAGGACAGGTTGACCCCCGCCAATGCAGCCGCGGTTTACTACAGCGATGTCGTGGGCTCTCTGCCGCCCAACGCGCGCGTCCTCGACTGCGCGTGTGGAACCGGCCAGCTCGCCGTCGGTCTCGCGAGTCTTGGCCTTGACGTGGTCGCCGCAGACGCCAGCAATGGGATGGTTCGCCGGACCGAGAAGGCCGCCGACGAGCAGGGTGTCTCGCTTCGAGCCCTCCGCGCGAGCTGGGACGAGCTGCCCGACCACCTGGAGGACTCCACGTTCGATCTGGTGTTCTGCGTCGGCAACTCGCTCGGGCACGCTGAGGGCGCAGCCGGGCGCCTGACCGCACTGGAAGCGATGTCGCGGCTGCTGAATCCGGGCGGACGCCTTGTGCTCCACTCACGCAACTGGGAGCTCGTGCGCTTCGCCGGCTCACGGGTAGACGTCCGCGATCGACTCATCCGCCGCGACGACCGAGATGCGGTCGTCAGCTACTACTGGCAGATCGAGCAGTGCTGGGAGCAGGAACACTTCCTTGAGATCGTGGTCGCCCAGATCGAGCCGGATGGGGCAGTGCGGGCTTGCTCGGAGCGGTTGTCCATCTGGCCCTACCGGTACGAGGATCTCGTGGCTCAGTTGCGGAGTGTCGGGCTCACGGTGCAGTCCACCACCTTCGACCCCGAGAGCGATGGATACCTGGTGGTCGCCAGCCGCGACCAGGCGCGAGGCACGTCTGAGCCGGCACCCTGATCCGCCTTTCGTCGTTTCCGGCCTGCCGGCTCGCGGCCGCCTGCAGTGGGTTTTTCGCGAAGTGTCAGCGCTTGAGGCGGTCGCTGCGGGTGCTGTCCTCGCCGCGCTGGCTGCGGACCTGCGGCCCGCGGGCTGCACCGCCTCCACCAAGCATTCGATCCTGGACGGCACGTCGCTGCCGATCGACCGAATCGCGGCCGACTGGCCCTTCTGCTCTGGGGAGCATGAGAAGCACGGCATGAACGTGCAGATCATCACCGATCCCGCCGGGCGTCCTATCGTTGCCTGATGCGCGCACCCCATCAACTCGTTTGGTGCGGGTGCGGGCGGGTCGCGGCCAGGTAGTCGGACCAGTTCTCGCCGGTCATGGCTGCGAAGCGTTCCGCGGTTCTCGGCTGGATGCCGATCAAGTCGGAGAGCACGACGGGTGGCAGGTTGGCGAGCGCTTGCATCATGGCCGTGTTCCGGGCTGCGCGGGCGGGTAGGCCGTAGCGCTTGAGTTTGTCGGACAGTCCCGCAGGGTTGCGGGGGCGCCCGGGGGCTCGGCCCGGCAGCAGGTACCTGCTGGCTTCGTTGCCGTGCCGGGATCCTTCTTCGAGGTGGTCGTTGATGAGGCGGGCGAGCTTCGGTGGCAGGACGACGGGGTGGCGGATGATCGTCAGGTAGGTGTGATCCGCGTCGTGGTGGAGGTGGTCGGTGGTGAGTTCGACGATGCGGGTCAGAGGGAGGGCGTAGAGGCGGATGAGGGCTGCGGCGATGCGAACGTCCGACGGCAGCGTGGGGTCGTTCAGGCACCGGCGTAGTTCCTCATAGTGGTCTTCTTCGATTTGGAACTGGCCGGGGAGCTGGGAGGGCGGATGTTCGATGGTCAGGCCGGCCCGGGTGAGGTGGCGGGCGCCGGCCCAGCGGATGAAAGGGATGGAGCGGGCTCGCAGGGTGGGCCTGGAGATTGCCCAGAGGTCCAGGTCTTCCTGCGTGAGGCTCTGAAGGGTGTGTTGCTGGGTGTCCAGCCAGGTGAGGAAGTCGATGGCGGCGCGGATATTGCCGCAGTGGCCCTTGTGGGCGGTGTAGGTGTAGCGGCCGCGCGCCGAGCGCCGGCGAGCATCGCGGATGATGTGCCACTCGGCGAACGGGCGGATCAGGGTCGCCTGATGTCCCGCCAGCTTGGCCAGCGTGCGGCCCGTCCAGTTGATGAGCAGGGCGAGAGGCCGAGCACTTCCTCGCCTTCGTCGGCCTGGCGGCGCTACTGATCGGATACCGCCGCCTGGCCAAGACCGTCAGGGCCTGAGCCGATTCTGCTGAGGATCGAAGCAGACCAGCCCCATCGAGTCCGTGAGGGCCGCTGCCCAGGCAGAGACCTCCTCAGCCCTGCTCCAACTCATCGGGAAGTAGACGAGAGGGCCACCGGCCCCACCGATCAACGGTCCTGCGGACCAAGGCGAGGCGTCCTCCACATCATCAGTCACGTCACCCCACCGCTCCACAAGTGCGGCAACGTAAGCCGCGATGGGCTCGGTCGGAGGAGAAGGGCTCACCTCCGTGTCCAGGTAGCGGTCGAAGAGGTCCGTGAAGACTCGACCGGCGGTCTTGTCATCCGCGGGCCGCTCTCCTTCCCAGACGGCCAAGTCGTAACTCATGCCTGGAGGCTCTCACACCGCAACGACAAGACAACGCTGACGGCCGACAGGCGCCAAAGGAAACGGTATCTAAAAGAGCGTTTTGTCCCGGTGGGGTTGTTTCGTGGTGCTTTAGAGGTCACATTGGTCTGAGGTTGCTGAGTCGGAAGTAACTGATGAGAAC
>NZ_JBEORR010000063.1:0-16472 GCF_040302345.1 Streptomyces sp. NPDC126510
GCTTTCTGCTGGTGTGGTGGTTTCCGGTGGAAAGCATCCTGGCGATGTCGGTGATGGCGGCGTCGAATCGTTCCCGTCCGCCGGCCGAGTTCAAGCCACGATCGGAGCAATGAGGAATGTTTCCCGGAACGACATACACGTCGCGTTCGATGCCGGCGCGCTCCCACCCGTCCCGTGCGGCGACACCCAACAACAGCACTATCTCCAAATTCGGGCACAACGCGACGAACTCTCGGGTCCACTGAGCCGAGCGGGCACGTTCGGCCGGGGTGGAACCACCGTTCTTGACCCCGGAGACAGGGAACGGGACGACATTCCAATGCACCACGTCCGACCACGAAATACCGGCGCGGGCATACGCTTCGCGACAGTTGCGTGCAGTGCGGTCGTTGTTGTCGAGACTGAGCAGACCCGACCCGGTCCCGGCCTCAGCTTTCGTGGAGGGGTTGTCCAGCAGAACAAGAACTCGCGCATCGATTCCACCGAGATCCGGATCCACGTAGGGCACGTGTCCGTGGGGGAGCCCGACAGAGTCGGCGATACGGTCCGCGAGCGAATTCAACGCCGCCACATGAGTGTCGCGAATACGGTTCTTCTTCTCGACAACTACCGTGGGGTCGGCGTTGCGTCCGTTACTCATGATGGTGAGTATTCATGGTCGTCGTACTCCTCGAAACAGGCGCCCAGCAGATAACTCGTCCACCGGCCAGAGTTTATGAACATGCTGTGGCAATCGCTCCGATGACAATCACCAAGAAGACAACGAAACCGATGAATTCCACCACTCCTTCAGCGGGTGAACCCTTTTTCGCAGCACTCATCTGAACCTCACTCCTGTCGTTTTCCCCGCGAAGCTCGGACACGATCAACGCAGATGCGACTCGCAGTCTCATCGCCCTGTTTCACAGCAAGAGTGGCACGGCCCGCCGACATGTTCCGTTGGCGGAGAATCGCTGAACTCAGAAGGTCAGGCGTGCAGTTGGTCGCTCCGCAGCTAGCGCTCAGCTCTGTTGGTTCACAGGTCGGCCGGATTCGAATCGCCAGATCGCATGATCGAGATGGGTGACGTTGTGGCCGCATTTTTCGGCGACCGCTTTCACAAGCATCGCGGCATCGGTTGCGCTCACATTCTCCGCGACCGCTCCGATCGCGTCGGCGACGTAGCGGATGACCATGCGATCAGCTTTCACACCGGGAGTACCAGCGAGCATCAGGAAGTAGTTCCAGGTGATCCCGGAACGCTGGCCAGGTACCCGCGCCCAGGCTTTCTTCGCGCTCGCGAGATCGTCGGCGTCGGCGGCGCGGAGGTCGTCGGTGCTGTCGATTCCCAGCTCACGCAGCCGCCCGGCAGCCTCATGAATAGCCGCAGCCTTGAGCGGAGCACCCTTGCTCGTCGAGGTTGGTTTGCGATTGTTCGTCATCTCAGCCCACTCCTTCGGGCCGCCGAGTTCGTCGAAAGTCTCCAACAGGGCGCCGGCATTGTCGGTGTCGGCATCACCGCCCTGCGCCTGCCGGAAGTCGATGTAATGCCTCAGGACGTTTTTGACGGAGTTGTAGTGTGCGCCGGTGGACGCGATCGAGTCGATGATGCACAGAGCAAGGCTGCGCGGGTAGCCATCCGGGCGGAACCACAGATCAGAATCGCCGAGGTCGGCGTTGCAGCGCTTCGCGAGGAGTTCAAGCCGATCATCTGATGGCGTGGGCATGTGTGTCCTCTGATCTGTGCTTCGTGTAGGGTCTCGCTGCCGATGACATTTCGAGACGCCGTGACATGCGCGTTCATGTCGGGTCTCACGGTATGGCCACCGCGATCTGTCTCAACCTGATGACATTTCTTCATCGGACACTGTGCCCACACCAGCTGCCTGTCCCGTGTTTTCGCGTTGGTTCCGAGTAGCCGACCGCGAGATCCCGTTTGTTCGGACTGCCCCGTTTGACGCCCGTTTGACGCCCCGAAGGCAAAATCAGTGGACGGGGCTATCGGGTTTGTACTGGTCGGCGAGTTTCGATCAAGGGCCGGTTTCAGGACGTGCCGGTGCGGGTTCGGCAGACGGTACATCGCAAACCTCGTCGGCGCTTTTGAGTTGGGACGCATGTTTCGCCGGGCCGCGATCATCGCGCCTCGTTCGACCGACTCCGCGTTTCCTCGATGCGTTGCCGCTGTCGGACCCCGTACGCCGCCTCTTTGACGGCGGCGTCGTCCTCGAGACCCGAACCGAGGGCCCCACCGATGGTCGCGATGGACGCCAGCAGCCAGGTGAGCGTCAGGTAGTCGGAGAAGTTCACCCCGTGCCCGAGAACACTGGACAGCAGTTCCGAGGGAAGAGTCAGACACGCGGTGAACAGCAGCAGGCAGAACAGGGCCACATGCAGCACGACGACACCGATGACCAGGGTGACTACGGTCGCGGTGTTGTACAGCACCGATCGATCGCGTTCCGCCGGCGACTTCGGCCGCTCCCAGAGTTCGTGGTCGAGGATCAGCCAGAGAATGATCGCCACGATCGACAAAATCATCGCCACACTCATACGCCATGGCCCCATCGTGTCGGCGAACAACCAGATCGTGTTGGTGGCCAGCGCGATCGCACCCGTGGCGAAGGCGCCGACGAGGACCTTCGACAGTCCGGTGACCAGTCGCCACGGCCGGTTGGCGCGCACCATCCCCGACAACAGTCGCAGTCGCCGCAGTCCAGAGGGCGCGAAGTACCGGATGCCGTCCTCAACTTGCGCAGACCGGAACCGTCGCGCCGCACCGGGGGGGCATGAGTGCCGGCTCACCGAGGATGTGGGCGATGGCGAGTTCGGTGATGGTGCGGACGCGGCGCTCGATGTGGATGCCGCCCACTCCGGCGACCGAGATGAGCGCGAATTTGTGGTCGGCGCTGACGTCGGCCACCACCGGGAGGGTGTCCTCGCGGCGCGGCAGATCGGTGAGGTATACGACGATGTCTTCCTCTTCGGAGGACGGATCGACCGTGTCGATGATATCGGCGAAATCCGCTTGCTCGTCGGGCAGGTACGGTTTGCGGCGCACGCACGTCGTCCACCGGCGCTCGTCCCGGTCAGGGCTGCCCAGGCGTTCCGGCAGGTACTCCGCAATACGTTCGGCAAGAGCCGCTGGTTCGCCCGGATCCGCGATCAGCAGCACCGAGACCTGCTCACCCGCGGCACCGGAGCGCCCTCCCTGCAGGTGCTCGTTCGCCTTCACCGCCTTCGCGTACCCGCTCGGTCTGAGCCCAAACTCTAGGCAGTGGGGTGCGAGACGATCCACCACGCCCACGCGATAGGAAAGCGGAGCTGGAACGGGCCCGGCACCGACCGCGGATGCGGCCGTCGGTCACCCGGTCTCGTTTGACGCCGGCCACTCCCCGGGGATCGGACCTGCGTGGGAGGCGCGGACTTCGGGGTGGGGGCGCAGCGGTGGGTGCCGGGATCGACGGTGAGGTCCTCGGTGTCGGCGAAGATCAGCCCGCCCGTCGTCGAGCGCGATCGCCCACCGATGCGCCGGCGCCCAGCCGTAACCGGCGCCCCAGGTTCGGTCAGTGCCGCGAAGTCCTCGACGACCTCGCCGAGGTCGTCCGCTTCGGGCTTTCCGGCGGACCAGCACCCGGACGCCGATCGTCAACTCCGGGCCGCGCGCAAGCCTGTTACCGCTTCTAGTGGGCCATGGGCTGCACCCTTTCGCTCGGTGAAGTCCGGGGCTCGAAGCATAAGCACCTTCCCTGCAGCAGGCGACCCGAAGTGCCCGGACCAATCCGGCGATCGCCGGTTACTCACCGGTACAAATGCTTTGGCTCCCCCCGCCCCGGTTGCCACTTGCCAGATGGTGGTGCACCATCACTGCCGTGCGCAGTCCACGCTGGCCCGCGACCGCCCCACCGCCGTGCGGCGGTGACCGGGTGCACGGTCGCCGACTGCTGACCGTGCGCACTCACCTGACCCTTGAGCTGGTGCCGGATCACCGCGTACCCATGCGGGCTCGCGCTGCAGCTGGCCCTGAGCGCCACCGGCCGCCCGGCCCGGCGCGCTCTTGCACCAGACCCGCCCGCTGACCGACCCCGCGGATCCGTCGGCCCAGTGGTCCTACCTCGACGTGTGGGCCGGGACCGACGACCTCACGGTCGCTGACCCCTACTTTCCCCGCCCGGATCTCCACGCCACCGCCACCGGGATCTGCACCTTCCGCAGCGAGCCGCTGTACTGGCTCCCGGCACCGGCGCGGACGGTCACCCTGACCGCCGAATGGCCGCAGATCGGGTTGCCCGCGAGCCTCACCACGCTGGACCTGGCTGCGGTCGCAACCGTCGTCGACGCACCGCCCACCCTGATACCCAGGACGCCGATCAGTCTCCGCCATGCCGCCCGGCGCCGCGCAGCTCGGGATACCGGGCGGTCAGCCGGGCCACCCGTTGATGCACCTCGGAGAGTTGTCCCCGTGGCGGTCCTCTGTGCGTACTCCTCGGATGTTCTCGATTCGGGCGGTGAGTCCCTCGATCTCCTCGTCCAGCAGGTCGCGGAAGACCCAGGCTTGCGCGATATCGGGGTCGAGGTCGTCCTCGGTCGGTGTCATCCGGTGCTCTCTGCTCGGTGCGTCCGGAAACCGGGAGGGTGCGGCCGCGCGGAACCGGGAGGGTGCGGCCGCGCGGAACCGGGAGGGTGCGGCCGCGGAACGTGACGAGACTGCGCCGCGGCAATCCAGCGAGACATCGTTGCCGAGCCCGGCGACCGGCGTCAACCCGCCACTCCACTCCACGGTACGAACCACCTCTCACCAGACGTGATGTCAACCGCAGGGATCGTCGTCCCGAGGGACGGGTTCTCCGAAGTCGTCGGTGAGCTTGTCCCGAAATCCTGGAAATGGGACGCCATCCAAACCCCCGCCGGGATCCTGTGAAAGCCCAGGGCGGCGTGTCCCAGAAGTTAATTCCATAATTGTGTATCACAAGTTCGGTTCGAACATAACTTTCGGTACGCTCCAGGTGTGGAGTTGGGATACGCCCGGGTGTCGACGAGCAAGCAGGACCTCACCCGGCAGATCGACGCACTCGCCAAGGCGGGAATCGATCCGGCGAACATCTACGTGGACAAGAAATCCGGGACCACCACCGAACGCCCCGGACTACAGGCGCTGCTCGAATGCGCCCGCGGCGGTGACGTGATCGTGGTGCACACCCTCGACCGGCTCGGCCGCACCGTCCGCGACACCCTGAACCTGATCCACGACCTGCACCAGCGCGACATCGGCTTCCGCAATCTGGCCGACCCGGTCCGGATCGACTCGACGAACCCGGACGACCCGATGGGCCAGCTGGCGGTGGTGCTGCTGGCGCTGTTCGGGCAGATGGAACGCACGTACGCGGTCGAGCGAGCCGCGCACGCCCGCACCGTGGCCACCGAGAAGGGCCGCCGCACCGGCCGGCCCAGCGTGGTCAGCGACGCCCAACTCGCCTACGCCACCCAGCTACGCGAGGGCGGCGCCACCATCGCCGAGATCACCGCGAAGACCGGACTGACCCGCTCGACCCTATACCGGCATCTGCCGCCCCGACAGTCCGAGACGCTTACCGCCGACACCGACCCGGACGAGGAGAAGCCCTCGCCGTCACCGGATCCGGCGGCGCCGCCCCCGACGACGGGATCGGCATGCCCGACCTGCGGGTATCAACCCACCACGCGTCGGGAACTGGTCCCGCACCGCGCCGACCTCGCCACCGTCTGGCTGCACCTCGACAAACGCGAGCACCTGCACAAGGCGCGGCACTGTGCCCGCTGTCAACCGCACGGCCACGTCGTGGTGGTCAGCTGCTCGAGGTGCGGTGACGGCCCGCTGCTCACCGGCTCCTCCAGCGACGACCCACCCCGACCGGTCCTGGCGTGGCTTGAACGTCACGAATGGACCACTACTCCAGAACTCGTCTGCGGCAACCACAACACGCGACGGCGACTCGATATCGAACCCCGCAAACGTTGATGCTCGCCAGCGGTGGCCCCCAACGGTGAAGCGCTGGGGCAACCGCAGCTCGGCGAGTGCGCCGGATCGTCCGCGGGGCACCGAGTCCGATACCTGCCGATCTATGCCGAGAGGCGCGTGATCTTGGCGAGGGTGTCGCCTAGCTTGTCGGCCGCAAGGTCGAGCTCGTAGCGGTCCTGGATGTTGAGCCAGAACTGGGCGCTGTTGCCGAACGCCTTGGCCAGCCGCAGCGCGGTGTCTGCGGTGATCGACCGCTTGCCGTGCACGATCTCGTTGATCCGCCGCGGCGGCACACCGATGATCGTGGCCAGGCGGTTCTGCGTGATGCCGAAAGGCTCGAGGAAGTCCTCGCGGAGGATCTCGCCGGGGTGAATGGGGCTCAGGTCTGTAGTCATTGTCGGTGTTCCTTTCCGTGGTCGGAGGTGTCGGTTCCGGGTGGTCAGTGGTAGTCGGTGATCTCCACGTCGTATGCTGCGGTGGCGCGCCAGATGAAACAGATGCGGTATTGATCGTTGATCCGGACGCTGTACTGGCCCACCCGGTCTCCGGAGAGCTTCTCCAGGCGGTTGCCTGGGGGCACCCGCAGGTCGTTGACGTCGGTGGCCGCCTCGATCAACAACAGACGCCGGCGCGCGATCCGCTGAATGTCCTGCGGGAGCTTCTTCGAGAACTGCCGGCGAAAGACTCGCTCGGTCTCCTTGTCGGCGAACGATTCGATCACCTCACCACTATAACGTACTGCGTTAATAACGCGCAACGTTACACGCGCGTTCGAGCGTCGGGACCAGCGCCGCAGTCACCTGCGGTCTTGTTCTCCGGGCAACGTTTTGCCCGGCCCTGCACTGTGCACGACTCGAGCGTGCACCGCACGACGGCCGAGACCGATCAGTGCGCCAGCCGCCGGATCGCTACGGACTGCGGGTTGCCGGCGTCGGTTGGCGGCCGAATCGGGATGCCGTAGTCCTTTGCGATTCGGCTCATCCGCGACACGCTGCGCCCCACCTCGTGTCCGAGGTCCCGCAGGGTTCGCCGCTGGGTGACGTACTGGTGGTGAAACCATGCCGGATCGACCGGCGGGCCTCCGGCGCTCGGCGCGATGCCGTGGTGTCGGGCCAGCCGACCGGTCACCTTCCGGCTGGCTCCGATCATCGCGGCGATCTCGGCGAGGGTGCGGCGTTGGACGCAGTAGAGGTCGACGAACTGCGCCCGGCTCAACGTTTCCTCTGCGGCGGTCTGGGCGACGCGTCGTTCGAACCGCTCTGCGGCAGTGGGTGATGCGGGAGCGGGATGGTTTTCGAGGAGGTGGCGGATCACGTCGAGGGTGGTGGCCAATTGCCGCGCGATCTCCGACAGCGCGGTGTGTTCGTGGCGGGTCAGGTCGTGGAGGGCGGCGAGGTCCACGGCGGCGGGGTTGGGTCCGGGCAGTTCGAGCCCGTCGAGCAGATGCAGGGGTGGATGCCAGTAGACGGGTTCCTCGTCCAGTCCGTGGTCGTCGAGGAAGCGGCGGGCCGCCTGGTCGAGCGGCCCGGACAGGGCGGGGGTGAGTGCGCGCGGAAATCCGGACAGTTTCGCGCGGACGTCGTAATCGTCTGCGAGGAACGGGGACTGGGACGCGGGGAGCCCGCTGAGTCGTTCGAACAGCAGGCAGCGGGCGAAGTCCGCCTTCTGGCCGGCGCCTGGGGGTGTGCCGGTCCGGCGGCATATCTGTTTCCACAGGTCCTCGGGTAGCAGGTCGCGGTAGTCCAGGCGCCGCCGCCGCTCGTAGTCGATCGGCGGCGGTTCCGCGCGGAGGTGGTCCGCCAGAAGGGTCAACGCGGTTAGGGTGTCGTCCCAGTGTGGGGCGTTCCGCAGATGTGCCAGTGTGCGGGTGACCCCGCCCGCGGGGACCGCTGATCCCAGGCGATCGGCGGCCTCGCCGACGGTGAGCGTGGTGCCCACCAGCAGTAGTGCCGTCGACAGGGCCGGGCGGACCTGCGCCGAACTGCACGGGGTCACCGTGCACCGCAGCGACCATTGCGGCCAGAGCAGGGTCGGGATGCGGCGGACGGCGTCGTCCACCGCGGTGGCGTTCGCCGACGGGCGGCTCGGGACGGGGGCGGCGCTGCGGTATCGCAGCTGATCGACGGCGCGGACGAATAGTGGCCGCAACGCGGCGACCTGGATGGCCACCAATCTCGTGCTGGTGGCGCTGCCCCAGTCGCCCATGACGCCGGCGTCGACCTGTCGGCCCAGCCGCCGACCGCCGTGCACCAGCCACCGCAGCGACTCGCCGGCGTCGGCGATATCGGACCGATCCAGTATGGCCGCGGCCGCGGTCACCGCGACGGCTGTCGCGATCGCCCCGCCGGCCCTCGAACGGCCGCATCCCCACCAGCGTGGTGCGCCGCGCCGTCTGCGCCTCGGCGAACAGGCCGCGTTCGGCCAGCCTGACCCCGATGAACACCACGGTGACCGGGAACTCGTTGGCGATGTACTTGAAATGGTTGCTGATCTCCACCCCGCTGGTGGCGTGCACGCGGAGAAAATGCAGATCATCGACCACCAAAAGCCTGGTCTCACACGAGGTCACACAGTCCAGGGCGCGACGGGACAGGTCGGCGCTGGTGCCGCGAGTGTTTCCGGGGTGGGCGTAGAACTCGAGCATCGCCCGGTTGAACTCCTTGAGCCCGGTGTTGCCGGTCAACCCGACCCGGCACACCGGCCACCGCTGGTGGCCATCGCGGGTGTGGGTGCCCTTGATCCGGATCTCGCGGCGGTGAAAATCCTTGGCGAACGCCAGGACCGATGTCGTCTTGCCCAGGCCGGGGTAGGCGTCGATCGCGACCGCGCCCTTGGCCTTGTCGCCGAACTGGAGGTTGCTGTCGACCACGGTCGAGAGTTGCTCGTGCAGCGTGGTCAGTTGCGGTGTCCGGATCGGGCCCAAATTGGCGTGCCACAGCTGCCGAAAATGGTTGTAGACCTCGGCGTCGTCCGCGGTGAGCGCCCGCAGCTGCCGGCGGGTCAGCACCTCCGGCGCGACCAGGGAAGGGGCGTCGGCGAACTCGCGCCACCCCTCCTTGCGGGAGAGCGCCACGTTGCCCAGCGGCGCCAAGTCCTGCAGGTGCTGCCGGATCAGGGCGATCGTCACAGGTACTCCAGCGCATCGGCGTAGAAGTCGCCGTCGTCGGGCCGGTCCGGCTCGTCCTCGGCGTCGTCATCACCGACGTCGATCCCCTCCTCTGAGGCTGCGACCGTGGGTGCAGTATCGCCGTGTGACGGATCGAGATGACGCCTCACCGATGGCGGCCCGGTCACCTCGTTCGTGCGCGGCGGTTCGAGGTCGAGTGCCGCGTCCTCACGTGCCATACGCAACGCCATGCGCCGCTCGGTCATGCTCGACCCGAGGCCGAGATTCCAGCGCTCGAGCAGGTCGGCGACCGCGATCCGGTCGTCGGGGTAGGTGTACTTCGCCTTCGCCAACCGGCGGGCGAATGCCAACGCGTCCTCACTGAGCGGCATCTGCATCGACCGGGCATGCTCCCACTCGAGCGGATACCACCTGCGGGAGATCGGGTCCCGCAGGTAGATCCGGGTGATGTCGTCCGGGTCGACGTGCAGTGGCCACCACCGGCCCTTGCCCTTTCCCCGGTCCGGGTACGGGCTGGCACCGTCGCGGCACCCGAGCGGCAGGTCGCCGTGGTACCGGCGACCGTGCACCTCGAACCCGTAGTGCTGCAGGGTGCGCCACTCCACCTTGAGGAACTCATACCCCAGGTCAGGATCGCGGGGAACCTCGATGTAGCCGGCCCGGGCGATGCCGTGCTCGAACATCACCGCCGGCGACATCTTCACCGACGGCAGATGCGGATCGAGCAGGCTCTCGTGCGGCCGGTGGTGGTACACCACCGCCACCCACTCCCGGATGATCGCCTCCAACTCGTCGAGGTAGAAGAACGCCTCCGACTCCGGCGCCACCCCACGCGAATGCACATCCGGGCCCTTGTATCCGGGCAGCGCCTGCAACAGGTCCTCCCGGATGGTGCGGAAGAACCGCTCCATCCGGCCCCTTGTCGCGGCCGGTCCGCAACCGGGCCGGCTGGATCGAGATCCCCATCCGCTGACACACGCTGGTCAGATGCTCGGAGACGTAGATCTTGCCGTGGTCGATCACGATGGTCTCCGGCGCCAGCGCCGGAGACGCAGCCCCACACATTGGCCCGTCGATCGCGTCGACGTCGACCAGCAGGGACCGGGGAATCCCGTGCTCGGGCCACACCGCATGCGCGGGCCAATCCTTGCCCGCCGGACGCGGCCGGAACGCCTGATACAACGTGGCCGCAGCATCGACCGCCTTCGTCGACACCGGCGTGAGCTGGATCCCGACGACACAGCGGGTGTACCAGTCCATCCCCACCGTCAATTCCGCCTGCACCCACCGCAAGGTCACCGGATCCAGGGCGAACACGTCCAGCCGGGTGGTGTCCATCAACAGGTACTCACCCGGCCGGGTCGGCCGCAGCTTCCCGTACGGTCCCTCCGGGCGGGCCGCGATGTCCCGATTGCGTTTGGTGCTCAACCGGAACGTCGGGTGCCCCCGCTCCAGCTCCTCGAGTATCCGGAACGCGGTGGCCCGCGACGGCAGCTTCACCACGCCCGCACCGAACCGGGCCACCACCCGGGCGTTTGCCCGCTCGATCACCATCGTCCGTGACGGCCGCGATTGATCGGTGTGCTCGACCATCACCTCCAACGCCGTCTCGATCCAGCGTTGGTCGCGGTGTTCCATCGGCGCGTTCCCGGCCGCTCTGCCCGATACGAGGCCGGCCTCGCCGCCGCGGCGGTAGTCACCGACCCAGCGCCGCAGTGTCCGCACCCCGATCTCGAGCTCCGCGGCCTTCGCCGCATACCGCTCAGTCAACGGCACCGTAGGGTCGTACTCGGCGCGCGGTTCTCCGCTCGCCGGCAGCTGCGCAGTGCCCGACCTGTACCCGGTCAGCACCTCGCGCACGTGCGCGGCCCGTTCGAGTACCTGGGTACGTTCGGGCTCGGTCAGCATCGCTGTCACGACGGAAGACAACTCGCCGGGATCGTCGGAGCACGGCCCGCCCTCATCGGGGATCACCCGCACATTCTCCGAGGTCAGCAGCTCTCGGACGGCAATGCGACGGATCTGACCGTTCGTCTTGGTTCTGAGCACGACCTCATTACTCGCCGCAGTTGCCATCATCTCGATCACCTCGACGATCTCACCGTCGTAGATGAACCGAGTCCCGACACCGACCCGCGTCGCTGCGCCACTCATGACGCGGTCCGCAACACGCTGGCGGTGGTCAACCTCTGGGTCATGTCCACACTGAACTCCTGCCGCCACAGCAGATGAAACAGTGCCGCCCGTACAGACGGTGCCGGATAGGCAGACACCGCAGACAGTGCTTCTTCAATCCTGATCCCCTCCCACACTGCACTTCTGACCGCGGCGAGCACATCCGGATCGAAGAACCACGCCCGCCGATAGCCGGCGAGGAACCGCACATTCTCCAGCTCGATCGGAGGGGGCTCGCTCCACACCTCGTAGCGCCATCCCCGTGCGGTCAACACCGACCTGGTCCACTCGAACGTGAACGCCACCGTCTTCGACGCCAACTGCCGGCGAGGTTTCACATCCACGATCACCGGTCCAGCGTTTGTCAGCAGTAGGTAGTCCGGAATGTGTCGGCGTTCCTTGCCGCCGACGGAGCAGCTCAGCAGAAACGGCTGCGCGGCAATGCGCTGCACCCCCACATCGAAGTCCGCGAACAGTAGCCGTGCCAGCTCCAGCCGCGACTCGTAGATCACATGATCGGACTCGGTCGCAGCCCAATAGGTACCCGAATAGTGCTGCTGACCTGCATACCAGCGAAAGGTCCGCCACGGCGTGGAGGCAACGACGTCGTCGACCGCGACCTCATCGAGTGGTCGGATCTCCTCGGCGCCGTCCCCTACGTGGCGGCGCGACAGCTGCGCCGCACCCAGATTCCATGACCCGGCACGCGGTTTCGCCGATCCAGCGACCGTAGCGTTCCCCATCGCGGTATCTCCCCGCATCGGAAGTACTCGGTTGGATCATCCACCCGTTATCCGCGCCCACCACGTAGCCACGCCGAGACAATCTCACTCAGATGGCCAACTGGCCACCGAGTGGCCATCTCGCGTGAGATTTGGCTAAGGTTCTCGAGACCCTACAATGCTCCGCTGCGCTCCGCTCTGTAGAAGCGAAAAGATCCTTTTTCCTTTCTGTCCTTCCGATCCTGATCGACGGCGGTCCCGGCGCAACCCCTGGCGGCTTCGCCGGCCTCCGGCTCCGAAAACTTTTTCAAAGACGCTTCGCTGAAAAACTTTGCGGCCCAAGCATTGCGCCGTGCCCTCATACCGCCGATCCGGAGCTCCATGTCAGAACGGAAAAAAATTGTCAGGGGCCACCGAGAGGGTCCGGACACCAACGAAAGGTCAAGTCAGTGAACGGTTACGACTTCGAACAAGGCAAAGACCACGACGCCGCGACCATCCATTACGCCGGACTGACTTGCGGGTGCGGTGACTACTCCTGCCCTCGCATGCACGACGACGCCGCGCAGTGCGTCAACGCCGAGTAACGACAACCACCCACCAACCTCGAGCAAAGGAAAAACGATGAGCAACGAGACGAACTGCGATTGCGGCCAAACCTCCTGCCCTGCAATGGCAGACGGCACGCAGATGTGCAGCTACCCGGACCCCGGCGACTACGCCTGCACCGCGCAAAGAGCTGGCGACGAGGACTGCATCTGCGGTTGAGCGACCCGCCACCCACCACCCACCACAAAGGAGCCCCACATGAGCACCGAAACCGACACCCTCGCACCCGCGCTTGTCGCCGTTGTCGAGGCGACCGCAGCGCTCGATGCAGCGATGTTCGACCGCCGCCGCGAAGGGTTCATCGACGTCACCGCCCTGGTCGACGCCTTCGCAGCCGCCCGCGCCGCAGCACGCGATGCCGGACACACCGAGGAGGACATCGACGCCGCCGCCACCCCCACCAACTAACCACCCACCCATCCGTCACACGCAAGGACGCGCAGCATGACCGACCACAACCGCCCGACCGAAGGAGAAAACGATGTACGGCTACGACCTGCACAACATCTGCGAGAAAGCAGATGCCTGGGCGAAGTTGTTCGAGACAGCCGAGTATCTCGACAGCGTCGTCGAGCACAACTGCTGTTCGGAAATCGACGTGTTCGTGGAGTTGCTCATCGCACTCGATTACCACGGCCACGCCTCCGCCCTGATGGACGCACACATCGAGGCCGATAGCTGCCGAGACCGTCACCCCACGGCCGATCAAGTGATCTTGGAACCGGCCACCGCTTGAGATCGAAAAACCTACGGAAACAACACAACACCGGGCAGTTGGTACCTGCCCGGTGTTGTGTCCCGAAGTCTACGAGAGGAATCGCGATGACCGCAACACACACCGCCCCCGCCGCAGCGATCGAGGTCGCGCAGCTGCACCCCGACGCCCTCGACATCGGTGAGAACGTCCGCGACAGCGTCGATCTGGCGCAGACCCCCGACTTCGTCGAATCCATCCGCGAAAACGGAGTGCTCGAAGCGATCAGCGCCGTCCGGACCGCAGACGGAACGATCGTCGTCCGCGACGGCCAGCGCCGCACCCTCGCCGCCCGCGAAACCGGACTGACCACCATCCCCGTCGTGATCTACCCCGACACCGAAGGCAGTGACAAGGCCCGCGCCGTCGACCGGATCGGTAAGCAGATCACTGCCAACCGGCACCGCGAAGGGCTGACCGCAGCGCAGCACACCCGAGGAGTTGCGCAGATGCTCGAATTCGGCGCATCCATCACGAAGGTGTCCAAGACCCTCGCGATGGACAAAAAGGATGTCAAAGCCCAGGCAGCGGTAGGGAAAGCCGAGGCAGCCCGCGCCGCCCTCGATGCCGGACAGCTCGACCTCGCACACGCGGCAGTAGTGGCCGAGTTCGAGGAAGCCGGAGACACCGAAGCCGTCGAAAAGCTCCTGACCACCAGGCCTTACAACTTCGACCACGTAGCGGAGCGACTACGCGGGTTGCGCGAAGAACGGGAGGCATACGCCCGCGCCATGGTCAGCCCCGTCTTCCGCAACCAGTTGTAGCCGGCGTTTTCATGAATGCCGACCGCTCGCGCTGCGGCGCGGACCGTGCCACCTCTATCGAGCAATCGAAAGAATTCTTCCTTCTGCTGATCCGTGTACTTTTTCCCAGCCACCGCCACACCTTCCAGTAGGTGTTGCGACGATCGCTGGAATCCAAGCCCGTGAAGGTAAAATTTACTGCGCCGCTGTCCTGGATACGTTTTCGAGGCGAGTCGTCGGTTGGTCGATCGACAGCTCGCAGACAGCGACGTTGGTGACAAACGCTCTAGGAATGGGCATTTCCAATCGAGGCCCAACACCCGGCACACTCATTCACTCGGACAGTGAGACTGTTCGTGCCGGTGTTTTCGGATTTCCTGACCGTTACCGCATGGAGACGAGAGAATGCTGGTGCCGGGAGTTCCCAGTGTTCCTGACCCTCACTCCGATCGACGATCGTGTGTCTTTCCTTGGATTTGTCGGTTCCTGGGAACCCCCGGTGAGGCGCTACGCCTCACCGTCGGGGTGACCTGAGGAGAGCCTGCACCACCAGGTGCTCATCACTGTCTTGTCCGCCGGTTCGGTCGATGCGCGGCGCCGCCTTGCTCATCGGTCAACGGAGAGGAAAGCGACATGACAAGGATGCCTGACAAAGCCGATCTCGATCAAGACCGGCGAGTGTTCGCCGGAGTCGATACCCACAAAGAACTGCACGTCGCCGCGGTGATCGATACCGACGACAACGTCCTCGGAACTCGCAGTTTTCCGACCACCCGAAACGGGTATCGAACCATGCTGACCTGGATCGGCGAGTACGGCAATCTGATCCGGATCGGTATTGAGGGCACTGGCTCCTACGGAGCTGGGCTGACCCGCCACCTCGCGAAAGCCGGCGTGACGGTACTCGAGGTGGACCGCCCCGATCGCTCGGACCGTCGCCGTAAGGGCAAAGACGACGACCTCGACGCCATCAACGCGGCCCGCGCAGCCAAGACCAACCGGCGCACCACCACCCCGAAATCGAAAGACGGTGCCGTCGAGTCACTTCGGGTGTTGAGGGTGACCCGAGCCCATTCGGTACGAGAGCGGCGCAGTGCGCTGCAACTGCTGCGGATGACGATCATCTCCGCTCCCGACGAGCTGCGCGCTCAGGTCCGCGATCTGACGCGGATGCAACTGATCCGCCTCCTCGCCGCCTGGCGACCGGATGTCGCGAACGCTACTGATCCCGTGACCGCCTACCGGGTGTCGATGAAGTCCCTGGCTCGCCGCTATCTCGAATTAACCGACGAGATCGCCGATCTCGACGAACTGATCAACCCAATCGTGAAAGCCCTCGCACCTCAACTACTCGAGCGCGTCGGAATCGGTATCGAAGTCGCCGGACAAATGCTTGTCACCGCCGGCGATAATTCCGATCGAATGAAATCCGAAGCCGCGTTCGCGATGCTATGCGGTGTTGCACCGCTACCCGCATCTTCTGGCATGACCCAACGCCACCGCCTCAATCGCGGCGGTGACCGCCAAGCCAACCGAGCCTTGCATCTGGCCGTCATCGGCCGCATTCGACTCGACCCGAAAACCCAGGCCTACGTAGAGAAGAAAACCAGCGAAGGCCACTCGAAACTGGAAACTATCCGGTGCCTGAAGCGCTACCTGGCTCGCGAGGTCTACTACCTCCTCAACCCTGGACCGCAGACAATCACCCCGAACACCCGACACCATCGAAAAGCAGCTTGACTCTCAGGAGAGCATCCACGGAGTGCAGTTCACGTCCTGGGCATTCACCCACCGGGCGCACGACTCAGGGCTGGTCCCGTCAATGGGATCGATCGGCGATTGCTATGACAACGCCGTGATCGAATCTTTCTGGGGCAGAATACAAACCGAACCCTTGAACAGAAAACGCTGGAAAACGAGGATCGAACTGGCCAACGCCATGTTCGAGTACCTCGAGATCTTCCACAACGGTAGCGTCGGCACAGTGCACTCGGGATGCTGACCCCGATCGAGTTCGAGACATACACTTCACACGTCAACCCGTTGCCTGAAGTCAAATATGGCGGCTCCACGAAACTCGGGGTACATCACTACGGATACTGTCAGGTAGAGACCGATCTAGGCGATCGCACGTGTCACCAAAGTCGTCATCAAGTTACCTCTTCCTGTCACAAGCCGGAGGGTTCGGCGCATCGCGGATCAACCCTCACACCTGTTGGACCCTAACGAGTGTCACTGTTGAGCGGGACCCATCCGACCTCAGTCGGATGCATGGGACTGTCTGAATAACGGTGGATCCGGTCCTTGATTCAACACGCCGAGCTGAGCTTGGCGGGAAGGATCGACGATGACCGAAACACTTGATCCC
>NZ_JBEORR010000064.1:0-15407 GCF_040302345.1 Streptomyces sp. NPDC126510
TCTTCGTCACATTCTCCAGTGTCGTCATCTCGGCACCTCCTCGCCGAGCATTCACTCAGCGTCTCGGGCCAAAACACCGATTACGAAACAGTCCCCGGACGCAGGCCTCGCAGTCCTGGTGGGCTGTACACTTCTCGCTGCGGCTGCGCTGTTGGGGTATACGTGGTGGTCGTGGAACTCTTCCGCACCACGGCGGGCAGAAGACATGGCTGATGATTATGTGTTGACCCACGGGGGTTTCCGAGCCAATTCTGTTGTATTTGAGCGCTCTCGCCGCCGATCCCACGGCCAAAGGAACGGCGGCGCATCGGGACCCTGCCGATGGGTTGGCTCGAATGGAGGGAAAGGCTGCGGACACAGGGCGGTACCGCGTCGGTTTTGACGGTTCGGCTCGTGCTTGGTTCGTGTGAGGATTACTGCTGCCCGCCGGCCTTCTCGGGTGCGAGGGCACGACTGACGGAGGATCTGCCGACACGGAGTGTCGAAGCTATCGTGTCGAGGCTTTTGCCCTGTTCACGCATCGTGCGGGCGAGTTCGGTGCGTTCGGGGGTCATGACGGTGGGCCGGCCGCCGTGTCGACCTTGGCGTCGAGCGGCTTCGAGGCCGGCGTGGGTGCGTTCGACGATCATGCGGCGTTCCATTTGGGCGAGGGCTGCCATGATGTGGAATAAGAATTCGCCGCCTGCGGTGGTTGTGTCGAATCCTTCGGTGAGGGAACGGAATGCGATACCACGTTCGCCGAGGTTGTGGACTGTGTCGATGACGTGGCGGACGGATCGTCCGAGGCGATCAAGTTTCCAGACGACAAGGACATCACCGTCGTGATCGCGTAGGTAGTTCAGGCATTCGGTGAGCTGGGGGCGCTGCGTTGTCGAGCCGGATTCGTAGTCGGTGAAGATGCGGATCGCGCCGGCTTGGCGGAGTGCGTGCTGCTGCAGCTCGGGGTTTTGTTCGAGGGTGGAGACGCGGGCGTATCCGATGATGCTCACAGTCTCGGTCCTTCTGGTCTGCTGCTGTGTTGTGGGATGGTGCGGCTGTTCATGAGTTGGTGGTCGACCTCGGGGCTCCAGTGGGTATGGAACTTGGTGGTGTCGAGGTCAGCAAGTTCGCGCTCCGGAGCGACTGGTGTGGGAGTTGGCCGAACCTGGGTCGACTGTGACTCGTGTTGTGATGCTTCGTCCGGTAGGCCTTTGAGCCCGTCGCAGACCAGGAAGAATACGTCCCGGGTGCCGCGATGTCGGATGTCTGTCAGCACGCTCATCGAAGAAATTGGCGCCCTCACCGCCGGGGCCGGCCCACAATCCGAGCACGTCGCGGTGTCCGTCGAGGCTAACGCCGATCGCGGCATAGATCGGCCGGTTTGCGACCTGACCGCCGGCGGACTTTGACGACGATCGCATCGACGAAAATCGCAGCGTATACCTCGTCGAGCGGTCGGGCAGCCCAGTCCTGTATCTATCTTCGAGCTGAACCACATACTTCGAGAACAGCGGACACTGTCCCCAGCGCCGCGGTCTATGACATCAACTACCCGTGCAGGCCACATTCAAACAGACGGCCAAGCGATGTGGTGCTGAAGAACGATCACGGCAATGCCCGCGAGAGCAGTCGTCGTTGCCAATCCGAGATAAGATCAGGAACAGTCCTGAGTCGACAGCGGCGCCAGGCCTGCCATGAGCCATGCAAGCAGCATCGGCCCCGAACAGATAGGCCTGCCATGAGCCATGCAAGCAGCATCGGCCCCGAACAGATAGGCCGACCAAGACCATGCCCCTGACAGTGAAGTACTCGCAAACCTACGGCGACGCATTGACCGCATTGGCTGCCGTAACCCAACGTCCGGTGAACGTCGTCAACCTCGCCGGGATGTACGCCATCCGCGTCGAGCTGGAATACAACCGCTACGTCGTCGCCACCAACACCCCGCACGGACTCTCGGATGACCCCGAGATCGAAGGCTCCTGGCTGGTGCGAATTTTTCAAACCAACGCCGACGACGCACTGGACGAACTACTCACCGCAGCCACCCAAGTCTGGCTCATCGACGCCTTCGATTCTGCTCTCGAACAACTCGAAGCGGACGGCAACAAGATCCTCGCGGACGCAGACTTCGGCGACATCAGTCGCTCCGAAGGAGCAATCGTCTCTCCTACCGGCGAGGGGCTCGGCCTCGTCACTCTCGGCGAAGACGGCGCTCACGCTGAAGCGGTCCCGCCCCACTGAACTGACCGAGACGCGCCTCAAGCAGTGCATTCTGGGCTTCGAGGGAGAGAATCAACCGAACCCCCACCACGTTGACCCCCTCGTCGATCAGTGCGGTGATTCGGTCCAACGTGTTCAGATCCACGTCGCTGTACCGGCGCGTCCCCCCTGCAGTGCGAGTGGGGGCCAAAAGACCGCGCCGCTCGTACAGTCGTAGCGTTTGAGGGCCCACTCCAGAAAGCTCCGACATCCCCGAAATCCCATAGACCCCTTGCTGTGAACGCTTGTTCGTCATCGCCACACCTGAGCGAATTCGGCCGACATCATCACGACTCCCTAACTGCATACGCACAAAAATTTAATCTGACCTCCACGATACATATTTTCTTCATTCGCGGAATAAAGTCCGGTAGAGACGTCGGGAGCACGGGGAACTCAGGTAGGCGATATACAGCCCCACGCGCGATCGAAACGGGCGCTGATCAACCGGACGAGATCATCATCGCTGATTGCCGAGTCGCCGAAGGCGATCGAATCCATCGGCATGCCGGCAATAACCGCGTTTCCCACAAGGCCGGTCATCGAACCATCACCACCGAACGCGACGGCGCAACCCGCCGCAACCACCTGCTCGATCACCCACCCACGATCGGACCCGGAGCCGCCGCGATAGCGAAGAAAACCGGATCCCTCATCCCATATCGATACGAACCACTCCACAACTTGCCCCTCCATATCGGCGCGCATAGACGTCCAATCCTTAGACACCAAAGGCGGGTTCTGCCAGCTTCTGCCCCTTCCACTCTGCTTCAATGCCCGCGATCTTCAGAAGACCTCCACACCTCTGGGCCCGCATAGATGGAAGCCCGAACGTGTACTCAGCGGTTATGTGCTCAACACGGATGAGAAAGAAGGGAGCCCTCGGCCGTTGACGGAGAACGAAATCTCCGCAGATCAGGAAACTACGCAACAACCAATGACGCAGCCCCTTTCAATCGGTGGACAGCTCGGCAGCTGTTCATAATCTGTATCCGATGGTATAGATTTTAGAGTGTTGTTGACGTAGGTACGAAGAAAGCACTCACAGAGTCGGGAGCCCGATAATGACGATCGCCGTCTCACCAACTCGGCACAGCGAGATCAGCTTCACCTGCGCGAGCTGGGGTGCAGCGGATGTCGGGCGGCGTATCGCTTCGATGCTTCGAGGCATCCCGCGTGGGCCTTTCATCGATGTCGCGTTGGTGGTCATGGCAGCTGTTGTCCTGGGCCTCACGGTGGGGTGGCTGCTTACCAACGTCGCCGCAGGCTTGGCAATTACGCTCGGCACCGCGGTAGCTTTCCGCTTCGTTCTAGGCACGCTCACTACGTGAGAGACCACAGTTCGCTGCCGCAACTCACCTCGCGACATCGAGCGGCTTCGAAGTCGGCGACATCCCCCGACGCCACCGTCCATCCCAGTCCAGGAGGAACTTATGCCATCACGTAATACCGTCATTCGCAGTCTGCACGACCTCGGAGCAGCAGCATGGTTCGGCGGCTCGCTGATGGGGGCAGTCGGTCTTAACGGCGCCGCCGATGCGGTTCGTGACCCCCAGGACCGCGCACGGGTCGCCTCGTTGGGATGGGCGAAATGGGCTCCGGTCAACGCGGCCGCTATCGGTGCTCACCTCGTCGGCGGCGGGGCACTGCTGTATGCGAACAGGGACCGAGCGCAACACCAGGGCGGGGTCAAAGCGAACACGATCACCAAGATCGTTGTCACGGGCGCTGCCCTTGCGGCGACCGCATACAGCGGTGTCCTCGGAGCCAAGATCGCCACAGCAGACGGCGAATACGTCGAGGGTGCTACCGAACCGGCGCCCTCGACCCCCGACGAGGTCACCGCCGCTCAGCGGCAACTGCAGTATGTGCAGTGGGCTCTGCCGGCTCTGACCGGGGCCATCGTCGTTCTGGGAGCGCAGCAGGGCGAGCAGCAACGCCCCGCACAAATTCTCACCGGGCTCGGTTCCACTCTGGCCCGTCGTGTCCGCAAGTGAACCCGCACTGTTTCCCGAACAGACACGATTGATGATGCAAAACAGTGACAGTTCGACGATTACGGTGGAGGACGCTCGACTGCTGCGCGGAGGGCAGGTAATCGGAGTTGACGGCGATGTTATCGGTGTGATCGGGTCGTTGCTTCTCGATCCGATCACAGCGTCACCGCATTGGGTGACTGTGGACTTCGATGACGCTGGGTATGCCTTGGTTCCCCTGACTGGTGCTTATCGTGACGGGCAAAGCCTGCGAGTGCCGTTCACCGGCGCCCAGGTCAGCGGTGCACCGGAGCGGGGACATGTCGATGCTCTAACTCCTGATGACGAACAGGTTTTGCGCAACTACTACGTACAAGTTCGAGCGAGAGGAACTGATCAGAGATGACCGGCGCTGACACCGCTCCGGTCGAGGCGGACCCGGACGACCCTCGCAAACCGCAGTCGCCGACCGAGCTGACGAAATCGTCGTGGCTCTACGTACTGCGCTCGACCGCTCGCCAGTTCTCGCGTGATCAGTGCACTGACCTCGCGGCTGCGTTGACGTATTACGCTGTGCTGTCGCTGTTTCCGGCGATCCTGGCAGTGGTTTCCCTTCTCGGAGTATTCGGCCAAGGTCAGTCGACCGTGGATGCGGTTTTGCAAATTGTCGGCGCCCTCGGTCCATCCTCGGCAGTGGATACCCTGAGGGGACCGATTCAGCAGCTCGTGCAAGCCCCGGCGGCTGGGTTCGCCCTCATCGCCGGTATCGCGGGCGCGCTATGGTCCGCTTCCGGGTATGTCGGAGCGTTCGGGCGTGCGATGAACCGCATGTACGAGGTCGACGAAGGCCGTCCAGTGTGGAAACTTCGGCCGGTGATGCTGCTGGTGACTATCGTCGCGTTGACGTTGATCGGTTGCGCTGCAGCGATGTTGGCGATCAGTGGGCCCGTTGCACGAGCGATCGGCGATGTGATCGGGGCGGGAGACACCGCCTTGACTGTCTGGAATATCGCTCGCTGGCCGGTGGTGCTGGTGTTCGTCGTTCTCGCCGTTGCGATTCTGTATTACGCCACTCCGAACATCCAGCAACCGAAGTTTCGGTGGATCAGCGGCGGCGCCGCCCTGGCCATTGTGGTGTGGATCCTCGCATCGGTCGGTTTCGGGTTTTACGTCGCCAACTTCAGCAGCTACAACAAGACCTACGGCTCCCTCGCCGGCGCGATCGTGTTCCTGCTGTGGTTGTGGATCACCAACCTTGCACTGCTGTTCGGCGCAGAACTCGATTCCGAACTCGAACGCGGACGACAACTTCAAGCCGGGATCGCCGCCGAAGAACAACTCCAACTCCCGCCCAGAGACACTCGCGTCTCGGACAAGAACGCCCAGAAAGACGCCGACGAGGTCGAACGTGGGCGAGAGTTGCGTCAGGCGCACATCTCCGACCACGGTAGCGAAAAGTCCAGGGCTGCTAGTTCTGCCGACCCGTACCCACCGAAACCGGGAGGAACACCGATGAGTGATCCCACACGCGACCACGCTGAGCGCACCCCTACGCCGAACTCCCCCCAAGCGGCGGACTTGTCGACCGTTCAACTCGTCGAGCGACTCACCGAGCAAGTGTCGACACTGGTGCGCACTGAAATCGCCGCCGGACTGGACGAAGTCAAAAACAAAGGCACCCGACTCGGGATCGGGATCGGCATCTCCGGAGCGGGAGCCGTCTTGGCGTTGTTCGGACTCGCAACTCTGATCGCCGCAGCAGTACTCGGACTCGCCACCGTCGTTGCCCCCTGGCTCGCAGCGCTGATCGTCGGCGTTACTGTTCTGATGATCGGCGGAGCGGTGGCCGCGGTGGGCGCAACCCGATCCAAGAAGGCACTACCACCAGTTCCGCAGGACACCGCGGCCAGCGTCAGCGAAGACATCTCCACCATCAAGAAGGGCATCCGATGACCGACAGTCATGACAACCCGTCCGAGAGCATTCCACCTGGGGCGACCGCGTCGACTGACCCGGAGCGGAGCGTGGAAGAACAGCGCGCCGATCTCGCGGACACCGTCGCCGCGCTCGCCGCCAAAGCGGATGTACCCGCGCGGGTGCAGGACAGTGCGAATGCACAGCTGCACGAAGCGAAAGCCTTTGCCAAAGAAAACCCGCAAATCCTCACCGCAGTCTCGCTCGGCATCGCCCTCGTCGCGTTGATCATCTTCCGCCGCAAGCGGTCTCACAGAAGGAGTGATCGATGAGCGCGGTCGTGAAAGCAATCTACAAACCGCTCTCCCTGGCGACGAGCGTGCTCGGCGGTATCGCCGCCGGCGTGGTGTTCAAACAGATTTGGAAGCGCGTCGACGACAACGACGCGGCCGCACCGAACCCGAAAGATCTCCACCGTAGTGTCCGAGAAGTATTGATTGCCGCAGTCATTCAAGGGGCATTCTTCGGCCTGGTCAAGGCAGCAGTGGACCGAGCCGGTGCCACCGGTTATCGTGCCTTGACTCACGAAGATCCGGTGTAGACGTTCTCGGTCACCGAGGTTGCCGAAATAAGTGGGTTGACTCTCGGCATCGAAAGATGCGCGGTCGGCGACGATGCCGCGGCTCGGCCTGGTCGATGGAACCAGTCGTGAGGACCGGCTCGCGTGAAGATACGACGCGCCGCACGGCCGGGGGACGCGGACGAACCGACCATCTTGGTGCAGGTGGGCAGACCAACGTTATTACCCGGGCAATAACCGATGTGCACCCTTCTCCGACGCCTTCGGCGTGGAGTACAGGACTGACGAGTCGCTGCGACAACGACAACGACGTCAACCCTCAGGCGTGATCCGGGCACCGCAACTCAGACGGTACGGTCCATCCGCTCGCTGTGAGCCACCGGCGCACCGGGTCCGGAAAACCATCACCACTGTGGGCGGCCTGGGCGAGATCGCCGGCGAGGATTCGGCCCGTCGCCGCACACCGCGCACGCGACATCGAAGGCCGGCGGCGGTTCGCACTGGTCGCAATGAGATCGGGCGATGACCGAACCAAGAAGGTCCGCGCGTTGGTGGGCGTCTTCGGCTCTGGTGCTCGGCTCGTAGCCGCAGAGGCAGATCCGCGGCGACAGCATCGCCACAACAGGGACCGCAGCCCACCATGTTCACCGGTACAGCCGACGAACTCGCAGCCCGGGTGCGTGTGTTGAGGTGCCCGTACACGGTGGTACGGGGAACGTTCATCGAACTGTGAGCGTGAGGCCTTCGCACTCGCGTGGTCGGTATGATTGTTTTCGGCGTCGAGCCCGGCTCGCAGCAACGCGTCGACCTGGTATGTCGACGGCCGTCGTAAGCTCCCCACTGGCGGCCATTTATGGCGCATTTTGTGGCCATGGTTTCTCCCCGCGTACGGCCAGATAGTTCCCCGGGCACTGTCACGTTAATCGAAAAGTGAAGCGGCGAAGGATGTTTGGGGCATTCTGTTACAGGGCACTGCTGGGGCAGTTCACTTTCAGGCGGCGACACCGGCCGCGGTGACTTCCTGCCAGACCGCGAAACGGTCGGCCATCTCGGCACGCCATTCGGGCGCGGTCAGTCGATACCGACCGGGCCGGAAATGCGGTGAGATCGAACTAAACGCGGACAGGAAACGTTGCGCGTGCCGGGCCGATGCGAACCGTTTCATCGCATGTTCCCGCTGTCTGGTGGGTTGATGCGAGTTCTCGGCCCGATTGTTCAAATACTTGGATCGGCGATGCTCGACCGAGGCCAGCATCTCGCGGTGAGCGACGCTGTAGCTGGTCAGCTTGTCGGTAACGATCACCCGCGGCACATACTGCAAGCCCTTGAGCAGCTTACGGAAGAATCGCTTGGCGGCGTTGCCGTTTCGGCGCGACTGGACCAGCACATCGAGCACGTTCCCGTGCTGGTCGACCGCCCGCCACAAGTAATGCAGTGTGCCGTTGATTTTTGGCAGCCGAGATCGAGGCCGTGTTCGGGGTGAAGCTGGTCTGTCCGGTGGATGAGTTCAACGCCTCCCGCCATGTCGGCGACGATTCGCCGGCGCTGGTGCCGCCTCCGACTCCGGAGCGCGTGCGGGAGTTCTTCGAGTTCATGAAGGCGCGCATCATCACCGCCCGAAAATATGGGCCGGCAGCTCGGGACTACGCGCTGTTCCGGACGCTCTATCATGCCGGACTGCGCTCGGAAGAGGCTGCGCTGCTCGACCTTCCGGATGTGCATTTCGATCGTGGTCCGTTCGGCAAACTTCATGTCCGCTTCGGTAAGGGCGCCAGGATGTCCGGTCCTCGGCCGCGATGGGTTCCGATGCTCGACGGTCTGGACCTGGTGCTGCGCTGGTTCCTGACCGACGTGCGGCCCAAGTTCCCGGACTCGCCGGTGTTGTTCGCCGACGAGTCCGGCGGGCCGCTGCATCGTGGAACGATCCGCAACCGGCTGCGATATCTGATGGAGCTCGAAGGGCGCCCGCGTTCGGAGCGGTTCAGCCCGCATGCGCTGCGACGTGCGTGCGCGACCCACAACTATGAGCGTGGCGTGGATCTGGTTGCGATCCAACAGCTTCTGGGTCACTGGACCGTCGGATCGACGATGCGGTATGTCCGGCCATCGGCGACCTTCATCGAGGACGCGTATCGGCGCGCGGTGACCACCACCCTGGCCGAGCTCAGCGGAGAGGACGAGCGAGCGTGAGGATCAAGTGGCGACTGCGGATGGCCGCGGCCCAACGCGAAGTGTGGACCGGGACCGAGCTGCGCAGGCTGCTGGCAGACAAAGCCGGGCTGGAGATGTCGGCGGCGTCGGTGTCGGCGCTGTTCACCAAGGAACCCACCCAGATCAAGATGACGACGCTGATCGCGTTGTGCACTGCCTTGCAATGCACTCCGGACGACTTGTTCGAGATCGACGCCACTCCCGTCGAGCGTCCTGCCGATCCGCCAATTCGACCGGCGCCGACGCAGCGCCAAGCCGTCAACGCCCGCGGCCGCTCGCTTCCGCCGATGTGACGCTTCGACCTGGAAGTCATTGCAGAACATGGGTAAACGCCAGCGTGACTGTGCCGAGTGCGGCGGACCGGTGGGCATCATCGGCCGCGACCTGTGCTGCCGGTGCACCGCCCGCGCCAAGGACGCGGCCGCCAAGCAGCCGTGCCCTGACTGCAGCCGCAGTAGGGTGCTGGTCGTCGAGACAGGTCGTTGCGTGATTTGTTCCCGCCGGTGCGCGCAGTGCGGTCACAAGGTCCGCTTCGCGGAGGCCGTGTTGTGCCGGGGCTGCCAACGCAAAGCCGACCTGCAAGCTCGGCAACAGGACTGTCCGCGGTGCGGCAAACCCGGGTATCTGCGCGTGGACACCGGCTGGTGCGGTCACTGTTCGAGGCCGCGCCCTTCGAAGAAGCCCCCGCGCGTCTGCGTCGCCTGTGGCGTGTTGCGTCGCCATGCTTGCCGCGGCATGTGCTCGCGATGCTGGCAGCGCCATCCGGATCGGCCGCATGTGGCCGGCGAACATCTCCTAGCACGTCTTGCCGACCCGCCGGATTGGCTGCCCGGCCTGATCACCTGTCTCGCCGACGGCTATTCGCCAGGCCGTGCGTGTGTGGCGGTCACCGAGCTGGGGCGACTGCTCGACGACGAGCACTCCAATCATCCGCCGTCCCTGCTCGACAGGGCACGCCGCTCAGGCCGTTCCATGGGTCCGCTGGCCAGATCGATGCAAGATTTCTTCACCGAACACGGGCTGGCGATGCCGACCGACCACAACGAGCGACTCGCCGCCGGCCGCCGGCAACGGCGGATCGAAGCGGCCCCTGAACCGCTGCGACCGGCAATCGCAGGATTCGCCGAGTTCATGCTTACCGCCAAGGCCCGTGCTCGCCGGGCCGGAACACTGCCCCGCAGCGATTCGACCATAGAGGCCGCACTGGCGGCCGTTCGAGATTTCGCTTCGTTCTTGAACAGTGAACGCGGGAAACAAGATTGGGCGACCGTCGAGCTCGGCGACGTCGAGGCGTTCCTAGTTTCCCTGCCGAAGTCGCGCCAGCGAAGACTCACCGTGCTGCGCCAGTTTTTCCGATTCGCGCGCAGTCACCGTCTGGTCCTTGTCGATCCGACGAAGAGCCTGGACAGGAAAGAGGCCAAGGGTTTTCGTGGCCGGACGCTCACTCTCGAGCAACAACGCCGGTTGTTCCAGCGGTGGACCACCGACCTGCTGGTGCATCCGCATGAATCCCTGGTCGGCATCCTCGCCTTGCTGCATGGCGCTTCCAGTCGCGAAGTCCGGCTGCTGACCTGCGACGATGTCGATCCGCTTCGACAGACCGTCAGGCTTGGCGAGCGACCGCATCCGGTCCCGATGGACCCGGCGAGCTGGACGATCGTGCAGCGCTGTTTGGCCCAGCGCGCCTCCTGGCGCACCGCCAATCCGCACGTCATCGTCACCAAAGGGACCAAGGCCGGACGGTCACCCGCATCGGTCGCCTATCTGAGTCATGTGCTCGACGATTGCGGGTTCGGCCCGCGGATGATCCGCTGCACTCGCCTTATCGATCTGGTCAACACCATGGATCCGAAGCTCGTCGCCGCGGCATTCGGCATGACCGCCGAGGCCGCCATGATCTACCTGGCAGACTTCGTCGACCCCACCCGACTGCCGAACCCGTGAAACTTCGGCGCGACTACGCACAGATTCGCGCGAACATGTGCGCTTTGGAGAACGACTCGTTCGACGCGATCGCGACGGAATTTTTCTCCTCCCGTTCGGTCAAAACCTGGAAGAGCAGCTCAGCGCCTCGCTTGTCGAGTTCCATGTAACCGAGCTCGTCCAGCAAAAGTAGATCCACTCGCCCGTAACGGGCGATCGTGCGAGCGAGTTGTTTCTCGTCGGCGGCTTCGACGAGCTCGTTGACCAACCGGGTCGCGAGGACGTATTTGACGCGGTAACCGTGCTCGGCGGCCGCAGCCCCGAGCCCGATGAGGAGATGCGATTTCCCGGTTCCGGAGTCCCCGATCAAACACAGGGGTTGGCCTTTGCGGATCCAGTCGCCGGTGGCGAGGGTTCCAATGGTCGCGGGATTGATATTGGGGTTGGCATCGAAATCGAAGTCTGCCAACCACTTTTCGCGAGGAAACCCCGCTCCCTTGATTCGCCGCACCACACTTCTGCGGTCACGGTCGTCGCATTCGGAAAGCAGCAACTCCGCCAGAAATCCGTAGTACGAAAGCTGGTCCTTGCGGGCGGCAGTGGCGGCGTCCTCGACGACGGCACGGATGGTGGGAAGTCGTAGTCGGCGGCACGCTTGATCGACCGCGGCGGTGGCGGCCTCCTCGGTCAAACCTCGGCGGCGCAACGTGGTGGAAACCGTGACGGATTGACGAACCATTCTCGGGCCTTCTTTCACTCGGCTCGGGCAGCGGGCTGGGCGGGATTGCGGCGTTCAGGTAGTCGCAGGAGTTGGTCGTAGTGATCGACCGTCGGCGCAGGCCGAGAATCGGCCGGCAGACCAGCGATGACCGCTGCCGGATCGGCGAGACGACGTTGGGTCAAGCTGACAACGCGTTGCTCCCGGCCGCTGCGACGAGCAACGAGATGACGGCCTGAATCAGACCCAGCCGCATCGACCTCCAATGATGCGTGGCGGCGGGCTTCGACCGCGACGACATCAGCGGTGACTGCGCCGACGGTCAGAGCTTCTTCAATGCCGGCGATCACGTCATCGCTATCGATGGTGCGGTGCAGGAGCAGGACATCGATGAGTTGGCGGGTTCCGCCGGCATCACCGTCAGTTTTTCTGGCCGCGGCCCAGAATGCGTCATGACTCGAGGTAAATGTTCCGTTCCTGCGGGCAGCGGCCAAAGCGCTCGCCCCTGGCAGGGCGCCGGGTTTGGTGCGCAACACTTCGAGGTAGTGGTCGAGATCGAGGCTCTGACCGCCCCGGGCGATGACCCGTTGATGGCGAGCGATCACCGCCCGGCCGTCGAAGACCACCACTTCCGACGCCCGCAACGAGACTCGCACTTGTCTGCCGATGAAACGTGCTGGGACAGAGTATTTCGCCATTCGCACCGTGATCAACGCTGACCGATCGACTCGTGGTTCCAGCGACAATCCCGGGTCGAAGCCCTCGCTTGGAACAGGTAGCAGGAGCGGTGCTTCGACGGCGAAATCCTGCCCGACAGTGCGTATCCGGTCATTGATTCGGCGGCCGTTATCTGCCGTGTCCCAAGCGCGGATCTTCTCGTTGAGCTCATCGAGTGAGTTGACAACGGGCATCGGGGACAACCTGTTTCGGCGGAACCGGCCCACCTCGCCCTCCACGCCGCCCTTCTCGTGCGCCCCCGAGATACCAGGCTGGCAGTAAAACGGGTCGAACCCGAAGTGCGAGCGGAACAGTACCCATCGCTGGTTCTCCACCCGCGCTCGGGAGGAGCCGTAGATCACTTTCTGCACAGCACTGGTCAAATTGTCGTAGCGGATGTGACGGGTGGGGACACCGCCGATTTCCTCGAACGCGGCGATATGGCCTTCGAGGAACGCTTCCTGCCCTTGCGTCGAGTACACGCGGTGCACAGCTTTTCCCGAGTGTGAGAGGCGGAAGGCGAACATATGGCATTTGGTTTTCACCCCGGCCAAGATCACCCACACTTCACCGAAATCGACTTCCGCCTCGGCTCCGGGAGCATGTTCCTGCGGGACGAACACTTCGATGCGACGTCCGGCTTCGACGTCGATCTGTGCTCGCCGAACCCGCACGTAGTCACGCACCGTCGAATACGAAAGGTGCTGCGCTCCATGTTCGTCGGCCAGTCTGGCGAGGATTCGGCGGGCCGTGTGGCGTTGTTTTCGTGGTGCGTCGATATCGGCGGTGAGCATGGCGTCGATCGCGGCTTTGAACGGATCGAGCTTCGGTGAACAACGCACCGGAACTTTTCTCGGCGGCGGCTCCGCCTGCGCCAACGCCATCCGCACCGTTGCCCGGCCAACCTGGTGGCGGCGGGCCAACTGCCGGATCGAACACCCCTCGACCCGGGCATCACGTCGAATACGAGCGAACAACTCCATTCGAGTCTCCATCACTGCCCTCCAGCAGTTGCTGGCATCCGAACAAGCCAGATGCCACAACACTGAGGTGGGCTCAGCTCAAACCGTCACTACCGGTCCGGCGAGTCGCAGATGGGCCTGGGTCTAGCCGTCACGGTGGTCTCGACTCAAGCTGTCATAAACACGCACCCCGACGATCGAGGCGATCACCCGGCCCCAACAGCACCAAGTTACTGCAGATCGAGGTGCAGCCGCAGCGCGTCCTCGAGTGCGGCGAAAGTCTCCATCCCGACCTTGCCGACAGGTTCAGGATCCAGACGCCGAACCGATACCGAACGCACTTGCTCCGCTTGCGCTTTCGACGCTCGCGCCAAACCTGACTCGTCGGACTCGACAATCACCTGAAACGGAAACACGTGCGCGGTATTGGTAGTCAACGGAACCACGGTGATCACGCCCCTGCCGAGATTTTCTGCAGTAGCGTTGGCCCGGTCGTTGCTCACCACCACCGCCGGTCGTCGTTTCGCCGCTTCACTGCCCTGCGCCGGATCGAGATCCACCCAGTGAATGTGCGCGCGGCGAATCATTCGGTGTCTGCCGTGACAGCGTCCCACACTTCATCTACGTCACCTTCAGCAAACGCTGCAGCGTAGTCACGTTCGAGTCCGGACGTCGAGAGTAGGCGGAGTGCGGCTCGAATTCCTGCCGACCGGCCACGAAGTCCGTGATCACGCACATACTCGTCGAGTAGGTGCGCATCCTCGTCAGGCAGACTTATGGTAAATTTCGTGGTCATACTTTAAGCGTACCAAAGTATGATCTGGTGGTCACCGTGAAACGGCTACACCGCTCACCAGTAAGAAAGAGCCCATTACCACCCCGACGCGTCTCCGAACCTCATAGCCACCCGGAGATGCCGTCCTGATTTGATGTACCTTCACGGTCAACAATCCTGCGATCTGGACGAGCACCGTCAACATCATTCAGGAGTGGTGACCCAGGACCAGATCGCGGACGTTTCGGGGACAGCGACCCGCGACTGCGCTAGCGAGGTGGCAGAAGTTGGTCCAGAAGAACCTTGGCACCGGTAAGCGACAACGCTCGATTAGCCCGACGCAACTCACGTAACGCGACCAAAGGTTGCTCCGAAGCAGAAATTCCCTCCGACTCCAGTACGTCTACAGCCCAACGCGTTCCGGCTTGGACCGCTTCATGCTCGGTCCCGCCGAACACGTCGGCCAGATTCTTCCTGCCGCCCACAGGACGGCGCGCCGCGACAGCAACACCCACCACTAAAGCCAGTGCGTATAGAGCGCGATCACACCATGAAGGCCACCGCCGATCTACCGGGAGCGCCCGACGCAAACTCCGCTCTTGCAGGGCTCGGCACTGAACAAGTCTCAGCCAACCGACGGCACTTCGGTGATGGCGTCGGCGGTCACGAGCATGTCGATCTCGACGCTGTTGGTTCCCTCGCCATCGGTGACGCGCACAGTTACCCCTGCCAGAGCCATTGGTCGTCGTGCATTTCCGCCCAGAATTTCAATTCAGATAGCGACTTCCATCGAAACTGGTTGTTACACAGTCACTTAAGAGGCTCTTCGCGCTTGAGCGGGGTGCCCGGTAGTTGATGGGGCTCGTGGCCCCGACATGCTGTTGGTCTCTCACAACGCGACAACAGCGAGGCCACGAGCATGAACGAGGGTACGTCAGTGCTGCTCGGGCTGGAGGACGAGTTCACCGTCCTGCAGCTCGAACGAATCGATGCCGACACGGTGCGTGTCGTCATCGAGGTCATCGACCCGGAGGGCGCCTGCCCCGAGTGCGGGGTGCTCACCTCAAGGATCAAGGAGCGGCCACTGGTTCGAGTCAAGGACTTGCCTGCCTCCGGCCAAAGAACCGATCTGTGGTGGCTCAAACGGCGCTTGGTGTGCCGCGAACCGGCCTGTGGGACAGCGACATTCACGCAGCAGTCCCGCGCTGTGCCGGCACGGTCGCGGCTCACGACCCGGCTACGAGAGAAGAACGGTTCGGCGATCGCGTCGGGCAACCGCGCCGTCAGCGAGGTCGCTAGTGCCGCGCGCCTAAAATTCTTTGACAGTGCGATTTGAGATACTTCAAGCATGCGGATTAAGCCCCTACTCTTGCGAGACGGCGACGATCTC
>NZ_JBEORR010000065.1:0-15211 GCF_040302345.1 Streptomyces sp. NPDC126510
GCCCGTGAAGTAGCGGACGAGATGGGACCAGGCCGCGACGGCATGGCCCGATTCGTACTCGGCTCGATGGGACCGGGAACCAAGCTCCCCAGCCTGGGACACGCACCGTACGCAGTCCTGCGTGACGCGTACACCGAAGCTGCGCTCGGCATGATCGACGGTGGCGCCGACGCCATCCTCGTCGAAACCTGCCAGGACCTGCTTCAGGTGAAAGCTGCAATCCTCGGCAGCCAGCGTGCGATGGAGCAACTCGGACTGCGGTTGCCGATCATCACGCACGTGACGGTCGAGACAACCGGAACGATGCTCCTGGGCAGTGAGATCGGTGCGGCGCTGACGGCACTCGAGGCCGAGGAAGTCGTCCAGGGTGAGGTCCGCGGCTTGCAACATGGTGCCCATCGCTCCGTCGCCGATGACAACGCGCTGTTTCAGCGCATCAAGCAGGGCAGAGTTAAATGGGGCAGACAAGCCGCCGACAGCGGGCTCCGAGGAATCAACGGTGTTCGGATCCTTGGTCTCGAAACGGTTCAATGCATTTACCTAACAGGACGATTGCCATCGACACGTAGAAGGACCGCGAACCGTGCCCGCGGACGATGCGGGGCACAGCTCGCGACTGGAGCATGGTCGATGACGAAGCGGAGTAAGAAATGACGGTCAGATCAGTGGCCGTGAAGACCGGGTCGATACTTCAGATTGCTTTAGCGACCGTCAGTAGTACGCACGAGGCCTCCAGCGCTTCGAGAGAATGTCGAGCATTCGGGACGATCAACAGATCGCCGGATGATCCCTCCCAAGCATTCTCGGCTGCGCACAGGCGTACCCGGCCGGTGAGGACATAGACGGTCGCTTCCCCAGGGTTCTCGTGCTCGTCGAGTTTTTGGCCCTCTGCCAGCGCGATGACGGTTTGCCGCAGGACGTGTTCATGGCCGCCGTACACGGTACGAGCGCTACGGCCGCTCTTCGAGTTTTCCGCCTTGTCGGCGAGTTGGCGAGCTAGCGCTGTCAATGACATCTTTTCCACGATGTTCGCTTTCTTTGCGTTTATGCGGTGCTGGCCAGGCATTTCAATCGTTCTCCACTGGTCCGGCCATGAGGAGGTTTCTCAGTTGGTTCATGGGCATCTCAAGGGGCGTTGAATCAGGGCTGATGTGGTGGGGGTGGGTGATCTCGTGTGGTGAGGAACCCCTTGGATCGCGACGTTCGATTTCGTCGAGGTAAGTCGCGCGGGTACGCGCGAGGTGCAGCGCGTCCGTCGTCGAGGGCGATGTCGAGGGACCGTTCTGCAGCGCGGGCAAGCTCATGCGCCAACATCGGCACAGGGCTTCGTCCGAGAGTTGGCTGCAGTCCGGCAACGGAAGAAGCGGCACATCGACGGTGCTGGTGCGTATCAGGGGACTTTTCGGCGAGCACAGGAGTGCCTGTGTGAACTCGACTCTGCCGCCAATGTAGCGATGCACCGGAGCCGAGGTGATGGCCATCAGCAGTATCAACGGTAAGGCAGCAGCGCCGGCGAGCGTGATCAATCCGATGACAGTGACCACCCCTGCCGCCCACGTAGCGCCGTCTCGTAGCGCAATCGGAAGGAGAGTTCGCGGTGGTGGGGTAGTACGACGTGTGATCGGTCGCAGCCAGGGTGAACCCCCTCCGATCAGCACTGCGGCAGTCACCGCCGATACCAGAATGTCGGTTTGGACGGTGATGGCTGCGGCGATCCCCCCTGAAGCGGCCAGGATGACCGCGGTAATCCACCAGATCATGCGATAGATGCTCATGGGGTGTAATCCGTTGTAGTGAGGAAGTTTCCGGCTGTTCATTTCTCGATGCGGTCCGCCGAAACGACGAATATGTTCGATCGCGCGAGCACATCAGCGGTCCCACAAAACATGGGGGAGGGGAATGTGACTGTGCGACAGGAACATTGATATGCGCCGTTTGTACGGTCCTATGTGTCATTGCTGCTCCAGTTGCGCGAGGCACGTATGCGCGGTGTCCCAGGGGGTGAGTGTGCTCTCGATCTGGCGTGCGCCAAGTCGTGTCAGAACTCCGCGTATCAGACCGAGGTGCAAGGAGCAGACAACGCCGGGGTTTTGTCGGGCGACGCTTTCGAACGGGCAGGCGTGCAATCGGATACGCGTTTCGACATTCGAGGGCTCGAGTTCCGGATCGAACCCCATCTCCGCGAACAGGGTGGTGAGGACGAGCGCCGTCTCTTCTGCGGATCGGCCGGCTCCGGAGGTTTCGCCGAGATCATCCAGCGCCCACTGTCGACCTGCTGCCTCGGCGAGGTTTTCCGGATCACCGGAGTGGCGCGCGAAGTGCGCCGCTAAAACGTGGGCTAACTTTTCGTATCCGGAGGTGATCCCGACTCCTGATCCGAGTGGATTCTGTGCCCGGTAGAGCTGGCGTGGACGTCCTCGGGCGACGTTGTGCTCGGTCTCCTTCGCGATCAGGCCGACTTCGATCAACGCGTTGAGGTGGAACCGAACTGTGGTCACATGCAGGTTGCACAGATCCGCCAGTTCGCTGGCGGCCATCGATTCCGCGCCGGCTCGTAAAGCGTCCAGCAGTTGGACTCGCCGCCGGGACGCAAGTACTGCATGGGTGCCGGCGCGCGCAGAACCGGTTCCCTTTCGTATCGCCATACTGTAAGACTTTAGAGGAAAGATTTCCTCGAAAATAGGCGGTGTCCTGAGAGGACGCTCATGACGTACGTGATCGCTGCACCATGTATCGACGTGTTGGACCGGGGGTGCGTCGAGGAATGCCCGGTGGACTGCATCTACGAAGGAGCGCGGTCGCTCTACATCCACCCGGACGAATGCATCGACTGCGGTGCGTGCGAACCGGTCTGCCCGGTCGAGGCCATCTCGTACGAATCCGACGTCCCCGCCCGCTGGGAAGATTTCATCGATGACAATGCCCGCTTCTTCCATCGGCGACTGCCCGGTGCGGCCGAGGTAGTGGGGTCGCCGGGCGGATCCGCGAAGCTTGGTCGCGTAGGCGTCGATACGGAGCTGGTAGGCGGGTATTCGCACTCGAATCGTCCGGATATCGGACCGCCATCTCCCGCGCAGTGAGGAACGGCAATGACTCCCATTGTGACAGAGCTCCTTCCTTCGCGGCCTTACCCGAAACGGCGGGGGCTCAAGGGCACGTTCCTCTATTCCGCTGCCACTACGACCGATCCCAAACAGCTGGGCGTGATGTATCTGGTCACCTCGTTCGCCTTCTTCATGTTGGGCGGATTGATGGCCCTGCTGATCCGGACCGAACTTGCCGTCCCCGGTCTTCAGTTTCTCTCGAACGAGCAGTACAACCAGCTCTTCACCATGCACGGCACGATCATGTTGCTGCTCTATGCCACTCCGATCGTCTTCGGCTTCGCGAACTACATACTTCCCCTGCAGATCGGCGCACCGGATGTGGCGTTCCCGCGACTGAACGCGCTCAGCTACTGGCTGTACCTCTTCGGTGCGCTCATCACCGTATCCGGATTCCTCACCCCCGGAGGAGCCGCCGACTTCGGATGGACGGGATATACCCCGCTGACCAGGGCACTGTCACGTTAGTCGAAAAGTATAGCGGCGCGGCTGGTTTGGGGCAGGACGCTACGGCACGCCGCCGGGACGTTCACTTTCAGGCGGCGGCATCGGTGGCGGTGACTTCCTGCCAGACCGTGAAGCGGTCGGCCATCTCGGTCCGCCATTCGGGCGCAGAGAGTCTGTGCCGGTTGGGCCGGAAATGCGGTGAGATGCCCGAGAAGGCGGACAGGAATCGTTGCGCGTGCCCGGTTGATGTGAAGCGTTTCATCGCACGTTCTCGCTGCCTGGTGGGTTGATGCGAGTTCTCGGCTCGATTGTTCAAATACTTCGACCTGCGATGCTCGACCGAGGCCAGCATCTCGCGGTGCGCCACCTGGTAGCTGGCGAGCTTGTCGGTGACGATCACTCGCGGCACATACTCCAGCCTTTTGAGCAGCTTGCGGAAGAACCGTTTGGCCGCCACCGCATTTCGGCGGGCCTGGACCAGCACGTCGAGCACGTTGCCGTCCTGGTCGACCGCCCGCCATAAGTAATGCAGTGTGCCGTTGATTTTGATGAAGACCTCATCGAGGTACCACTTGTCACCGGGCCGGGCCCGCCGTCGGCGCAGCTGGTTGGCGTAGGCCTGCCCGAACTTGGCGCACCACCGGCGGATCGTCTCGTAACTCACCACGACACCGCGTTCGAGCATCATCTCCTCCACCTCACGGAAGCTAAGCGGGAACCGGAAGTACAACCACACGCAGTGGTTGATGATCTCGACCGGGTAGCGGTGGCCCTTGTACGACAGTGAGGTGCTCACGCCACATTCTCCCAGTTTCCCGCGTTCAACAACGTGACAGTGCCGTAGACACGGCTACGAAAGCTGCGGCGACTTCACACGCATGTACTCACGCAGCTCGTCGTCTCCGGTACCCGGGCAGCATTGTCAGAGCCATCGGCGCCGCATGGTCCCCGTTACTTTGGTGCCCAAATGTAATCGAGCTTGACGCAGTCGACCAGCCTCGACAAGTCCGTGCCTGTGCCCTCTCCGAGAGCGTGAAGAGGGGTTGCCTCGGTCTCCGGATTGATCGATGACGGCGGATTGGTGAGCCGATGAGGAGTGAGCGGCAATCCCTCACGGAAAGTGGGCCAGAACTAGGGGTTGTTGTCAGCGATCGAGCAATACGCGGCGGCTCGCGGCGATGGGACTCTGCGCGGTGAGACCCCCGTCGAGTACCAGCGTTTGACCGCTCATGTATCGGGACTCGTCCGATGCGAGGTAGACCATCGCCCAGCCGATGTCCTCGGGATCACCGATCATATCGAGGGCGTTGTGTTGCCGGATTTCATCGATGACCTCTGCGGGGACGTTGTCGCGGAAGGACGGGTGTCATGACCGCACCCGGAGCAACAGCGTTGCAACGGATTCCTTGCTTACCGTACTGAGTGGCAATGTATTGGGTCAGGCGAATGACAGCCGCTTTCGCTGCGCCGTAGGCGCACTGGAGAGTATCCCCAGCGAGACCTCCGATCGAGGCGGTGTTGATGATCGAACCGCCGCCGGCGACGAGCGTATGTGGCAGCGCCAATTGTGAGGTGACTACCGTGCTTCGGGCATTCAACGCCATCGTCCGGTCCCACTCGTAGAGGTCGAGGCGCAACAGGTCGAGATCCTTACGCGGGTTGCTTCCGCCGACGTGGTTGCACAGAACATTGATACCGCCGAATTCGGTGGCAGCGCGGTCGATCATGGTGGCTACTGATTTTCGTCCATCACGTCGACCGCGATACCTACGGCGCGATCCCCGACCTCTGAGCGGGAGGTTTCGGCAGCAGTATTCGAGGCGGCGTCCCCGTCGAGGTCAGCGATCAGGACACTTGCGCCCTCTGTGACCATGAGCTCGGCGGCGGCGCGCCCGATCCCGCTCGCGGCTCCGGTGATGACGATTTTCTTGCCAGCAAGGCGATTCATGAGAGTTCCTCTCGCAGAAGTCGTACAGAATAAGGTGCTTGTTCTCACTGTGCCGCCCCGAGCCTCACAGTGCCGCCCGAAAGTATTACGGGCGGCACTGTGTCGGGGCCGGGTGCGCCGTGGAGTCTGTCAGTGGGAAGCGTGTGCGGGCGAAGTCGTCGGCGTGGGCTTACGCAGATGGGTGAGTACAAGAAGGACCACCGTCAACAGGAGCCATCCACCCAGGATCAACAGCCCGTGGCCGATCCCCGTGCTTCCGAAGTAGACGATCGAGCGTGCTGCGTCCATCGCTCCGGCGCCGATCCAGAAGTGACTGAGACCGGACCAGAATCCGGGGAGAAAGTCCGCTGGGAAGGCTGCGCCTGCGCTCGGGAAGTTGAGGAAGATCATCAACAGCATCACGATCATGATCGCCGTCTTACCGAACACGCGGTTGGCGAGAATACTGACCAATCCGACGGTGAACGTGTACGTGAAGATCACAGCCAACAGGCCGAGATTTTCGACGAAGGATGCTTCGTAGAACCCGACGAAGATGGCGGAGACAAAGTACGACACCATCACGCCGATGACCGCCATCACCGCGAGCACACCGAGTTTGACACGCAGCTCCATCGCCGGAGCAACCTGCGCGAGCACGGTAATTGTCAAGTAGCCGATGATTGTGCACACCACCAGCAGGTAGAACAGTGCAGAACCCGTCGGGTCGTCAGCCGCGAGAGGTGCATGATCGATGATATTCGCCTGCTGCCCCTGGGCAGCTGCCAGCGGCTGGGCCAATCCCTCGACAGCCTGAACCCGCATCGGCCCTTCGGCGGAGGCGATGTGGACGTTCATCGGCGTCCCCAGTTCGATCACGCCGGCGATCTCGCGGCCTTGCAGTCGCTCCAGTGCTGCTGCGGTGTCCGTTGTGGTCGCGAGGTCGAACTTGTCCCCGACGTTCGGCGCGAGCTGTTCGACCAAGGCCGACGTGGCGGACTGCGGCCCAGCGACCACGACCCCGACATGATGCGGCGTCGGGCTGTGGAACGCGCTGACATAGCAGAGCGCGAACATCACAGCGAAGAAGATGGGGAACACCATCGCCTCGATGACGGGCCGCCACAAAGTGCGGCCGGGCGCAGCGTGGGTCGCCGGAGCATTTGCATGCTCCAGGAGGTGAGTGGGCGCGATAGGTTCGCTGAGTATGGGGCAGCGGTGAACGAGCCGCCGCTACGGCGGGTTTTCGTCAGAACTTTACGAAACGTCGATTCCGGATCACCTGTGTTGCACGGAAAACGATTGCTGCGCCGGAGGTTACGTCGACCGCCCGAGTGCGTTTCCGGGAACCTCCTGTCCTACGGCGGTACGGGATGAAGCGATGAAACCGGCGGCGAGAAGGAGTGAAGGGTCGATTGGTAGGCGGCCGAACGAGGGGAGGGCATAAGGGGCTCCGTTCACCAGTACAAGGCATGAGCGCCAGGAACGCAAAACTAAAACCTGCCCTTCTGCCGGGCGTCATTGCCGACGTTGTGGGGCCGGGGCGATTGCAGCGAATGCGATCCAGGGGCGTCGAGATTGAGCGCTTCGACGAAGGAGCCTCCACAAGAACGGATCGGACACTCCCTGCGCTGAAACGATCGGGAGTGATTCTCGTGCGGTGTGGCCGAGATAACGAGACATGTGCTGGACGGGGAAACTTGACGTGTAACGCACATATGAGGTGAAACGATGTGCGCCGGCCTGCTGTTTCGCCCGTCCTCGCCCCACTTAGTCACAAAACTGAAAATTGTCTACCTTAACCGTGAGGAATATACTTTACGGTTTTTCCGCTATGGTGGGCGGAGTGAGGCCACATGGGCTGTATGCGAGATATGCCAGGTTTCGGGCGCGGACGGATGCGCGGTCGTTGGCTGTGCTCTTGAGCACGGGCGGAGCCCTTCCCCTGCCGGTGATCGCGCTGTTGTCTCCGGCGCTCCTTCGCGCGGGAGCGGGCCCGTACCTCGTCGGTATCTGGGCGAGTACGTTGGCGATCTTCCTTCTGACGCTGGCCGTAGGTCGGTTGTCGGATCGAATGTTTTCCGTCGTGGGTTTGATCGGGATGGTGGGTATCGCTGTATCCGCGTATCTGGTCACCGATCCGCTGGCGGCCCGGGGCATCGTCACTCTGCTCTCGGCGATACCTGCTATCGCGGCGATGGCGTCGAGTCGACGGGTCATCGTCGGGCATACGATCGTCGCGATTGCACTGGCCTGTGCGGTAGCGATTGTCGTGGCCCACGGATTCGCTGCTGCTCTGGTGAGCTGCACTGTGTCGGCGACGGTCATTTGGTTGCCGGTGTTCATGATCGGTGCCTTGCGCCGCTCTCTGGTGTTGACCCAAGCGCGGTACCGGGAGTTGGCTCATACCGATCCGTTGACGAATCTGCCTAATCGCCGAGGATTTCTCGATCGTATCGAGCGGTATCACCGCACCTCCACGGTCAGTTCCGCGCAGGTCGGTTTCCTGATGATCGATGTCGATCATTTCAAGCAGATCAATGATCTGTTCGGGCACAGCGCGGGGGATCAGACCCTCCGCAGTGTCGTTGCGGCCATCACGCGGACGGCGACTGCGCGAGTGCTGATCGCCAGGTCCGGCGGCGAAGAATTCGTCGCATTCTTCGCCGCCGCGGATGTGGACGACGTGATGACTCTCGCCGAACGGATCCGAGCGTCGGTCGCCGAGTCCTGCGACGTGACGGTCAGTATCGGGGCGATCTACTGCACCCTCGACGATCACGCTGGCTCCCCGGACATGTCGTTGGGGGAGTTGACTGATCTTCTGACCCATCGTGCCGATGCCCTCATGTACGCCGCTAAAGCAGAGGGACGAAATACGGTTCGGTACCAACACCTTCCGCCGTTGAGGGTGAACATGGTGCATGGGCAGCACAGTGATGTCAGCAGGCCCGCATTGTTCGAGATCACGACATCAGCGACCGACCCTGTTCACTAGCGAAATCACGGCGGCGCTGTGAACACGGGTCGTTTGCTCGTGCACTGTGTTTTTCGTCGTGATCGGGCACAGTGTCCGGTGCTCGGACCACATCAGTGGCCACACCGCAGGATCAGCGTCGGCACGCAGCGATCGACGATCCCACCACATCATGCGAGTGCGATAACGCGCATCGGGATACGCGGCCGCCGGTATCCGTACATCGACCCTGCCTCCGGAGGATTCCCACCTGCTCAGCACGTGGTCAGCGGCAGTGGCCAGCACGAAACGAGACTGCAGTCGCTCCATCGTCGGCAACGCCACCCTCGCCAGTGCAGCAGACAACTTCCCGGCGTATCGCGACCCGGGGGATACCCACGCCGATTTCATTTCCACCACCCCCTCGGGGATTCGGGCAGCGATTGTCTCTCGAACAGCGTCCAGGGCGCGGTTACCCGTCCATTCGACCATCGCATGGGACTGACTAGCGCAGACGTATGGTCCCTGTGCGCGTACCCCGCCCACGACCACCCCGTCGCCGTCGACGAGAGCGTAGAACAGTGAGGTCGAAACACCGTCTCGCACTGCCGGCACATCCAAGGCTGCTTGCGCTCCGTGACGCCTGTAGGACTCCCACGCACCGGACAAGTATTCGTCCCACAGATAGTCGTCCGTCGCGGGATACGAGAGGACCAATCGGACACCGTCGGTGCCGGGCACCTCGACAGCAGCATGACTCGCCTCGACGCTGCCGCGTGTGTATTCGGTGATCACTGTCATCACATTTCCCCTTTGTTGAAGAAGTCCGGACCTGCGCCGTTGGCAGCCGGAATACCGCGCGTACCACCCAGGCGGGTCCGCGCTCGCTGATTGTCCGCTGACATGCCGGCTCGAGCCTCCCGACACCCGCCGCTGCGTCGTCACCCCACCCTGGTGAGCAACACCTGGCGCAAGGAGTGCTTGGATGGAGGGGACGGACGAGTGATCAAGGCCCGCCGCGCAACTGAGAAGCGGAAGGGATCGTGATGCAGGACTTCTCCGGTACAGACCAAGCCTCGGCAATGAACGAGACAACGGAGCGGCGGGTGGAACTTTTCGACGAATCCGACCCGGCGCAGATGCAGCGGGTGAGCGCACTGCGCACCTCCGGAGCAAGGGTTCTCGACACACTGGCCGAGCAACGACAGTCGCTGCTCGATCTCCGCCCAGAGTCCGACGCCGACGAGATCGCCGAACCCTCGCACTGGATTTACTACCCGTGGCGCCATACCTTGGTCCGTCTGCTCGGCCCCAGCGGGTTTCGTCGTCTGCGGCTCGATCGCAACCGCAACAAGATCACCAGCGAGGAACAACGCGCACTCTCACGGCTGCGCATCGGGATCGTCGGACTCAGCGTCGGCAGCGCCATCGCCCATGCTCTTGCTCTCGAAGGCGTCGTCGGCTACCTCCGTCTGGCGGACTTCGACGACCTAGACCTGTCCAACCTTAACCGGCTTTCGGCCACAGTCCTCGATCTCGGCGTCAACAAGGCAACTCTGGCTCGACAACGCATCGCCGAACTGGACCCGTACCTGCCCGTCGACGCCTGGACCGAAGGTGTCGACGAAGCGAGCATCGACGACTTCCTCGCCGGACTGGACCTGGTGATCGAAGAGTGCGACTCCTTCGATGTGAAGGTCCTCGTTCGCGACCGGGCGAGGCAGCGGGGCATCCCGGTCATCATGGAAACCAGCGACCGCGGTCTCTTCGACGTCGAACGATTCGACCTCGAACCCGCCAGGCCACTCTTTCACGGGCTGGTCGGAGATCTCGACGCTGCCACCGTATCCGGGCTGAGCGTGCAAGAAAAAATTCCCTTCGGCTTACGCATCCTGCAGGGGGCCGAGATTTCGGCCCGCATGGCCGCCTCGGTCCTGGAAGTGGGCACCACCGTGGCCACCTGGCCTCAACTCGGCGGGGACGTTTTGCTGGGCGGGGCGTCTGTGGTCGCCGCGATCCGCCGGTTCGGTCTCGGTGAGGCTCTTCCCTCGGGGAGGGTGCGCATCGATATCGGTCAGCACCTCGATCAACTGACCGACCCACACATTCCCTCCGACTCGATCGCCTCACCGGCGACAAACGGTTCGCGTCCGATCGATCTGCGAGCACAGTACGACGCGCTCCCCGATACCGAAGCCGTCGCTTTCGCTGCCGCACGCGCTCCGTCGGGAGGTAACTCGCAACCGTGGATCATTCACACGGACGAGACTGCGCTGACTCTGCGTCTCGACGAAACCCGCTCGTCGAGTGTGGATATCGAGTACCGCGGAAGTTTCGTCGCGCTCGGTGCCGCACTGCACAACGCTCGCGTCGCCGCGGCACACCGACATATCCTCGGCGACACCGTCATCATCGGCGACGGTAAGGCGACCTCCGCGCGGATCAAGTTCACTGCCGGCACCGACATCTCGCTCACCGACCAACTACCCGGGATGCTCCATCGCAGCACACACCGCGCTCTGCCCGATCCCGGCCTGCCGCCGTGCGATCCGACGGACCTCGCACACCTGGCGGCGCGTCTGTCCTCCCCGACCGTCGCAGTCCACCTGATCCAGGACGGGGAGACGATCACACGGTTGGCCGAGAACATCAGTGCCACCGACCGCATCCGATTCCTCACCGACACTCTGCATCGAGAGATGATCTCCGAGCTACGCTGGCCACATTCGCGCGACCTCGCCAGTGGTATCGAGGTTTCCAGCTTGGGTATCCCTACTTCAGAACTCGCCGCCCTCGAACTCCTCCGCCGCCCCGACGTGATGGAACAACTGAACAACTGGGATGCCGGGCAAGCGCTCCGAGCACAGACCCGCACCCGCCTGGCCTCCAGCGACGCCGTCGCCGTCATCACTCAGCAGGGAACCGCCGCCGCAGACTACATCCGCAGCGGAGCACGCGCCGAAGAGTTCTGGATACGCGCCCAATCGCTCGGCTACTCCTTACACCCCCTCACACCCGTGTCTCTCTACGCCACCGACGCCGACCACCTGCGCGCCCTCGCGCCGACCCGAGCCCGCGAACTCGCAGCACTGTCGGACGAGCTGACCGCGCTCACCGCACATCAGCCGGGTGAGCATGTAGCGCTCATTCTGCGCATCTTCCGCACGAGCAGTTCTGCCCCGCCGAGCCGACGCCGATCCCAGCGGGAACCGTAATTTTCGGATGACACTCAATGGCAGACCTCTGATTCGCACCGAAACCAGGGCAGTCGAGCGAGGGCAACCCGAGTTTGCCGTACGCGACTGCCTGGTGGGCAACGCACGTATACCGGGCAAGCGGACGCTGCAATCATCTCGAAGGAGGCCGCAAGCCTCGTGTCAGGGTTGAACCGTCGATGACGAAGTCAGAAGGACGGGAAACATGCTCGCTACAGTGCCGTGGCGCAAGCCCTGGCCCGTGAGAGCGGCGAACCACGGACCTGCGAGACCACGTTCATCGACCGCCTCTCCGCTCAGGCCGCTTACCGGCAGCGATGATCACCGCAACGGCAGCGGCACCGAGTGACGCGGCCGTGACGATGTGCTTGGTATTTCCCATAGCGTGCGTTGGGCCGCCGATCGGCATTTCCTTGCGTTTCGGGGTATCGACGTCAGTGCAGACACCATCCGATCCTTCGGCGTGGCCCTCGAAGTTGTGTGCCTGACGCAATTCTCGTCCACGTTCGAGTTCGGAATCGAGCTCTGCGCCGAACAGCAAGGCCAGGTTGGTGATCCACAGCCACAACAGGAACACGATCGCACCGGCGAGGGAGCCGTAGGTTTTGTTGTAACTACTGAAGTTCGCGACGTAGAAACCGAAGATTACCGATGCGAGAATCCACACCACGATGGCCAAGGCGGCACCGCCGCTGATCCATCGAAACTTGGGCTGCTGGATGTTCGGAGGCGCGTAGTACAAAATCGCAACAGCGAGAACGACGAACACCAGTACCACCGGCCAGCGAGCGATGTTCCATACCGTCAACGCGGTATCACCCGCCCCACTCGCATCTCCGATCGCTCGTGCGACAGGACCGCTGACTGCCAACATCACTGCCGCACAACCGATCAATGCCAATGCCGTCACAGTGACGAGCAGCATCGTCGGCCGAAGCTTCCACACCGGCCGGCCTTCTTCGACCTCATACATTCGGTTCAACGCTCGCCCAAACGCCACGAGATAGCCGGAAGCGGACCAGAGCGCGCCCGCGATGCCGGCGATGAGGGCGAATCCCGCGGCAGGAGCCTCCACGTGCTGCTGGACGGGTTCCTTCAAGGTTTCCACGGCAGAAGACGGACCGAGATCGCTCACGATCTGCAGAACCGCGTCGACGGTCGACTGCCCCTGCCCGAAGACGCCGAGGAGTGATACCACTGCCAAGACTGCCGGAAACAGCGACAGCACAGAGTAATACGTCAACGCGGCCGCGAGGTCGGTGCACTGATCGCGCGAGAACTGACGAGCGGTCGCGCGCAGGACGTAAATCCATGACCGCTTCGTCAGTTCGGTGGGGGACTGCGGTGGAGAACGGGGTTTTTCCGGATGCGGTGAAGAAGGAGTCGATGTCGCCTTTGGCGAGGGTGTGGGTGGGTTCGTAGAACTTGCACTGGATCGCGGTGTAGTCGCCGGTGTCGCGTTCGCGGGCGACGAGGTCGATACCGGTGTCGGGCTTTCCCCTACGACCGGGCCAGTCGATCCACCGCCACACCTTCTCGTACTGCTGCGACAGCATCGGGTCGAGCTCGAAGTACCGGACCATCAACTGCTCGAACTTGGTTCCCCGTTCGGAATTCGAGGGTGCTTTACGGAACGCCTCGATGACCTCGTGAACTGAACCCATGAACCCGACCAACCTTTCCGATACCGAACCGTGCCAGGTCATCCTCCCCTGACGCCGTGCGGGGCGCGGCACAGGTACTGGGTAGTCGTGTCGGCTCGGCGTCAACCGGAAATATCGGCCATGCCCAAGTCGCCGCTACGGTATCTCTGTGAGACTGAGCCGAATCGTGGTCAAAAACTTCCGCAATCTCGTCAACATCGACGTGCCACTGACCCGCCACACTGTGATCGTTGGCGAGAATCGGTCGGGCAAGAGCAACCTGTTGCACGCGATGCGCCTAGTTCTCGACAACACGATTTCCGGCGATCAGCGACGATTGCGGCCAGAGGACTTCTGGGAGGGCCTCGCAACCGCAGACGCAGATCCGACCAGCAGCGGCGAGTCAATTGAAGTGTCCTTGGAGGTGACAGATTTCGAGGACGAAGCTTCCGTCGTCGCAACCCTCGGCGACGCTCTCGTGACCGGAAAACCGTTGACCGCCAGGCTCACCTACCGGTGGGAGCCAGATCCGCTGGTTGATGAGGACGTCGTCTACCGTGCGCGACTCTACGGGGGAGCTGACGACCAGCACATCTCAGGCGATGTGCGTGATCGTCTGATCACTGTGTTCATGCATGCCCTCCGCGACGTCGAGAGCGACGTCAAGAGCTGGCGCCGATCTCCGCTTCGAGCGCTTCTCGATCGTCCGTGTCCTGGCCAACAACGGCCTGGTCGGATCGATGGGGCGTGTCGGAGCATGTGGTGACAATGCCTCGATGGAATCGTTTTTCTCGCTCCTGCAGAACAACGTCCTCGACACGAGACGGTGGGGTACCCAGCAAGAACTTCGGATCGCAATCGTCACGTGGATCGAACGCACCTACCACCGACGACGCCGACAACGCGCCCTCGGCAAGCTCACCCCCATCGAGTACGAGATGATCATGACACCAGCGAACATGCTGGCGGCCTAAACGAACGAGTCAACGGAACCTTCAGCAGCCCCGGGATGTGCCGGACACCGTGCTCATCGGCGGTGGCGACGTCGATGAGGCAGAAGATCCACAGGACGATGATCAGTCCGCCCAGATACGGCGTCGGTATTACCTCCCGGTGTTGACGGAGTCGCCAGATTGTGAAGATCTCATTGTAGACCGGGCGGTTTGTGTGAAAGAAGCACCGATCAGCGTGGTAGTCGAAATGTCCCGAGATCGCAGGTCGCCTTCGGACGGTTCGAGCAGCTTGCCGCCGTCACTATCGCGCCGGATCTGACCCGGTACGACGACTGCTTGTCGACAGTCGTCGACGTCCTACGCTCGATAAGTCTCGCCGGACGTGATACTCGGCCGCCACTGGTCACTCTGATCGCTTCGGCCACTGAGGGTCGATCATGGTTGCCTGCCGGCTAAGTCAATGCGTGACCCACCACTGGTATAGAGCGGCACGATCGTTTTCTGGAGACCCGACATATCCGTCCGCGACTTCATTGTCGCTGCTCTCACCACGATGGGTGCCAGTGACGGCTCACCTCTGTCGCTGCAGTCCAGGCTGAGCACGTCCAACACTTTGCCCATCGACTGCGCTGGATATCCGGTTCCTGAACGCTTTGCGAGCTCCCCGTACGTGATCTTCTTACCGCTTTTCGCGACGTCGATGAGGACGGAACGAGCGACATCAAGCGTCGTTGACAGCAATTCCGTGACGGTTACCTCGGCATTGCCCTTCCACGGAATGGTGATGGTCGATTGAGATTTCCACATCGGAGCTTCTACGGTCATTCGTCCTCATTCTCGTTTGCCGGGCAGCGTCGACTTGAGATTCGCTGCTAGTGCCGCGCGCCTAAAATTCTTTGACAGTGCGATTTGAGATACTTCAAGCATGCGGATTAAGCCCCTACTCTTGCGAGACGGCGACGATCT
>NZ_JBEORR010000066.1:0-14893 GCF_040302345.1 Streptomyces sp. NPDC126510
ACCGACGGTGCGGCGATACCGAATTCAGCCACGAGCCCACTCCAACCAGCGCTTGGTGACGGCCGACTCGTTCTTCAGCCACCAGTCGACATCCGCGTCGAAACCCTTGTCGTAGTACTTCGGAGCACCCGCGGACGCGCTGCGCTCCTTCTCCGTGAGCTTGGCGTAGGCCACCGGCGAGGACGGGTTCGACGGGAAGAACTTGACCAGGGCGGCCTGGCTCTCCGCACGCAGCGAGAAGTCCATCAGCTGGTAAGCGGCGTCTATGTTGGCCGCGTCCTTGGCGATGGCATAGCCCGAGAATTGGCGGCGCATACCGTTGAGCTGCCGCTCCACCGGGACGCCCTGCTTCTGCAGATCGGCGAGCCGGCCGTCCCACACGGTGGACATCGTGACCTCCTGGCGGCTCAGCAGCACACCGGGCAGCGGGCCACTGTCCCAGTACTTCTTGATGTCACCCCGCAGCCGCGTCAGCACCTTGAAGGCACGGTCCACATCCAGCGGGTACAGCTTGTCCATCGGCACGCCGTCGGCCAGCAGCGCGAACTCCAGCTCCGGCAGATCACCGTCCGGACTGACCATCGAACGGCCGCCCTTGAACACTTTGGTGTCCCAGAAGTCCGCCCACGACTCCGGCTTCTTACCCCCGAACGCATCCGTGCGGTACCCGATGCACTGGCCGTAGAAGGCCGCGCCGATGGCATGGTCGGTGATCTGGGCCTCGGGGATCTTCGCGCTCTTCACGCTCTTGACCCGGTCCAGGTCCAGCTTCTCCAGCGCGTCCTGCTGGACGTACTTGGTGTGCGACATCATCGAGTTGTTGATCAGGTCGCACTGCGGGCGGCCCTGCTTGATCTGCGCCAGCAACGGGGCGTCATCCAGGTTCAGCACCTTCACCTGGATACCGGTCTCCTGCGTGAACGGCGTGTAGATCGCCTTCTGCAGAGCAGCGCCGTACGAACCGCCACTGTCACGGACGACCACCGTCTTACCGCCCTTACCGCCACTGCCGGCGACGGACCGGCTGGTACCGGTACCGCAGCCGGAGAGGGCGGGAAGAGCGGCGAAGGCGGCGAGGCCGCCTGCTCCACGCAGGAGCGCTCTACGGCCGATCTGGGGATCACTCATGGCAATACTCCTCAAACAGGATGCATGGGACCAGCTGTGCGGGGGCTTTACCTCGCAGATGCGGGGGGGGTGGGACAGGGCGACCGACGCGGACGGAAGCATGGCCCGCTTGCGTTGCGGGTCGCCTCCGCCTTGGGCACCGGTTCGCCGTGGATCGGAAGTTTCCGGCGACCCTGTGTCGGGCGATGCCGGCTGGAAGACCGGGTGAGTGGGGGGGGAGCCCGAACCGGCGGAGGTGGTGACCGGAGGGGTGGCGGCGGTTTTGACCAGCGCCAAAGTACGACGCTTGAGAAGTCGGTAGCGGCGCCCACGGTCAATGAGCCGTTACCGGCACGGGCACGCTGTGGGGCGCAGCCGGAGTGCGGCGCTCTCGGCAGGCGCTCGGCCAGGGGTCGTTCGTCACGCGGCAAGCAGCGGTGGCCGAGGCAGAAGGCGAGACGGAAGGCAGGTCGTTCAGCCCATCGCTGAGATGGTGACGCCCTCAGGGATGGTCAGGAAGCGGTGTACCCGCCGTCGACGGTCAGGACCGATCCGGTCACGTACGACGACTCCGACGACGCGAAGAAGAGCACCGCGTCGGCGACCTCTTCGGGGGTGGCGAGGCGCTGGAGCGGAATCGTGCTCTCGCGCTCGCGGCGGTAGCCCTCGGGGTCGGGCCTGCGCTGGAACGCCGCTGCGATGACCGGGGTGGCGGTCAGGCCCGGAGCGACGACGTTGACACGGATGTTGCGCGGGGCCCATTCGATCGCCGCGCCCTTGGCGAGCATGATGAGGCCGCCCTTGGCGGCGGAATACAGGACCTGCCCGGACATGCCGACCATGCCCAGCCGTGAACTGACGCAGACGAACGATCCCCCTGCCTCGGGCATCAGCGGCGCGAAATGCTTCATCACCAGGAACGCGCTGAGCAGGTTGCTCTCCAGTACGTTCTTCGCGTCGTCATAGGCCATCTCGGTGAGCGGGCTGGTCGCCTGCAGGCCGTGGTTGAGGACGACGACGTCAACGGTGCCGAAGGACTCGGCGGCCTGCTTGGCCAGGTGCTCGACGAACGCCTCGTCATTGAGGTCTCCGGGAACATACAGGTCGTCGGGCTCAGCGCTGTCGAGTTGCTCCCTGCGGCCGGTGAGCAGCAGTCGCGCACCCTCGCGCCGGAAGTGGGAACTCACCGCCTCGCCGATGCCACTGCTGGCACCGGTCACCAGGGCCGTGACGTTGTCGAGTCTCATGTAAGGCACTCCTGTACGGGGGAGGTACGTAGGTTCAGTTGAGGAATCCGCGAGCGTCGACCGGCCAGCGTTGCAGCGAGGTGCCGGTACTGTCGGTGACGATCAGTTCCTCGAAACCGAGGACGACGGGACACACGTGGTTGGGCACCACCGGTACGACGGTGCCGACGCTCGGGCGGAAGTCACCGTCCGGCAGCGGGAGGAACCCGTGGTACTCGTTGACCTTGGACAGGACCGCCTTCGTGCCGGCGATGCCGCCGTAGCCGATCTCGGGGCTTCCTTCTTTGCTGAGGGCCTTGTTGCCCACATCGACGATGACCTGGTCGGGGACCCAGTCGCTGACCACGGTCCCGGCGACGAACAGCGCGATCTGGTCCTCCGTGCAGGAGCCCAGCCGGACGTTGTTCAGATCACCGAAGACGTACTCTCCGGGACGGATCTCGGTGATCACGCCGCTGGTGGAGAACTCGAGGGTGGGAGTGGAGCCGGCGCTGACCACCTCAGCGGTGACCCCGACGCCGGAGAGGCTGCGTACGGCAGTGGTGAGTGCGGTCTCCTGGTCCTGTGCGGCTCGTCGGCGAACGTCCCGGCCGACGCCGCCATGACCTGGATAGGTGAAGACGCCCACCGGCACCAGACCGCGCTTGCGGGCGGCGAGCGCGAGATCGCCCGCAGCCTCGGGCGGTGCCCCGGAACGACGGGCACCACAGTCGACCTCGATCACGACCTGCAGCCGGTCCGGTTCATCTCCCATCGCGTCGGCGAGTGCCTCGATCGCCGCGACGTTGTCGACACCGACCCGCAGCCGGGCGGACTCGGCGAGCCGCCGGATCCGGGCTCTCTTCGTTCCCGCGGCCCAGATCGGGTAGGCGAGGAAGATGTCGTCGAACCCGGCCGCGGCGAAGACCTCGGCCTCACCGACGTTTCCCGCGGTGATCCCGACAGCGCCGGCATCGATCTGGCGTCGCCCGATCTCCACGCACTTGTGCGTCTTGACATGCGGCCTGACCTCGAGGTTGTGCTGGTCGGCGAAGCCTTGGACACGCTCGATGTTGCCCTGCATGACGTCGACCAGCACGATCGGCGCGGGGGTGTCGATTCGCTCGACAAGAGCGTCGAGTGCTCGTTGCAGCCTGCTCACGCTGCTCTCCTTGTGGTTCTGTCTGATGACCGAGGGACTGGGTTGCCGACTCCCCCTGGATGCCGAACGCGCGCGGCCCACGATGACGCGCGCACTTCTCGCGCACACCGCCGTCGGGCCCTCCCTACACAGCGGTGCAGACCATCTGGATCTCGACCGGACTGTTGAGCGGCAAGCCGGCGACACCGATCGCGGTGCGGGCGTGCCGTCCGTTCTCGCCCAGCACCTCGATCAGCAGTTCACTGGCCGCGTTGGCGACGTTGGACTGCTCACCGAAGTCCGGCGTACTGGCCACGAAGACCAGCATCTGCACGATCCGGACCCGGTCCAGATCTCCCACCGCCTGCACAGCGGCTGCAAGCGCGTTGAGCGCGGCATGGCGCGCGAGCTCCCGGGCCTCCTCCAGCTCGACGTCCCGGCCGACAACGCCCTGCCCCAGCAACCATCCGTCCTGGTAGGGCAGTTGACCCGAGATGTAGATGCTGGACCCCAGGGCCCGGTGATGCACGTAGTACGGATTGTCACGCAGCTCGGGGAGGGTCAGGCCCAGGGCCTGGAGCCGATCGAAGGCCGAGCCGGTGTTCGCTGCCGAAGCTATGGACTGGCTCATCGAGCCACCTCCTCGAAAGGAACAGGGCACGTGGCCTCACAAAGCGGCCACGAGAACCCGTTTCGGGTGAACTTTGACCATCTGCACTCGGTTCTCCACACGAGTAGCAGCGGCGACATAACACCGTATGGTGGCTTAAGATCGCCATCATATTGTCGTTTGTCGACCATATGGCTGCCTGTCGAGCACTGTCAATAAGAACTTCAACCTCATGGCCAACCGGCCCTGGCTACAACTGAAGCCCGGACGCCGTGCCAACGATCTGGGACGGCGTCCGGGCGGGTCGAGAAGGGGTGCTCGGACGGGCAGGGCGCGTTCGGGCACCGGTGGTGCGGTGCGACCAGCGCACCATGGGGGTCAGTGCGCCGTCTCGGCCATGTCGCAGGTGTGGCACACCACCCTGCGTGCCGGGACACGGCCGTACGCGGCACCCATGCCGATCTGGCGGGTGACCTGCGCCTGACGTACGCGGGCGTGGTTCTCACAGGCGGCCAGGCCGCAACGCGAGCACACACCGATTCCGGTGGTGTCGCCGCGCGCCTCCTGGAGACAGTCGTAGCACCTCATGTTCAACTCCGATTTCAGCCGGGGGCCAGGTGCGGCGGCCGACCAAAGCGAACAAACCCACTTAGGCCACGCACACCTACTCAAGGGGCTTGAAAACTATGCCCAAGTTTAGACATTGTCAAGACTGAGACTCGATCGCGAACATGACTTCAGGGCTCGCGTCGACCAACGGTTGCGCAGACGGTTCCGCTGTCCGCCGAGAGACGTGAGGCGTCGTCAGGGCAGGGGCCGACGGCGGGCCGGCGCCCCGAGACCCTTCGAGCCCTGCCGCCTTCGACGCGGCTCGCCGGCGAGCGGACTCGCCGGCCGTTCGCCGGCAGCCCTGCCGACGGGCGTGCAGGCCACATCCGAGAGCGACATCGAACCTCGGCGGGCCAATGGCACACGCTTACCGGGGCGTGCGCTCCCCCGGTTCTCCCGTCTGGGCTCCCAGTCCCATGGGGAAGTGGGCAGCCAGTTCCTGACGGAACGCGTCGGTGTCGCCCTCCAGGGCGACCGCGGCCAGCCGCTCGTGCTCGACGACCAACTGCTGCGGGTTGTCGCTGTAGGTGCGGTGATCGACGCTGAGGTGGAGGCGCAGCTTGGTCTCCCAGCCGTTCCAGAGGCTCTGCAGGACGCCGTGCCCCGAGAGATCGTAGAAGAGCCCGTGGAATCGGAGGTGCGCGTCGATGCTGGCCGGGATGTCGTCCTTCTCCATTGCACGGCGGAGATCCTCGACGGTTTGCAGCAGCCGGTGCCGCTCAGAGCCGCGCAGCGCTTCGGCCGAGAGCTCGGCGGCGTACGGCTCGACACGCAGCCGGACCGAGTCGATCTCGGCGACCTCACGAGCGCTCACCTCTACGACGAACGCCCCGCGGTAGGGAATCTTGACGACGAGGCCTTCCTCCTCCAGCTTGGTCAGCGCCTCGCGCAGCGGTGACCTGCTGATGCCGAGGTCCGCGGCGATGTGCGCCTCGCGCAGCTGACCACCGGGAGGTACGGTCCCGTCGAGGATGGCGGCACGCAGTGTGCGGTAGACGCCGTCCGGCGTCGTCATCCGCTGCTCCTGCCACTCGAACTTGTGGTCCACCCCGTTGCCCTCCCTCGGCGCTTGCCGACCACTTGGTCGTTTGTCGACTATACCTCTGGTGTTCGCAGCCACACCTCAACTGGGCTCCCGGCGGGGGGATCTGCGAATCCACAGCCGCGCCCTGTCCGGCTCCCGCGGGTACGGGTGCGAAGCAGCGCCGACCCTCCCTGCGTCACCCCTCCGACCGACGCTATTGACAGTCGAAACTCATTTGGTCGACAATCGACCACACCAGATGGTCGACAATCGACCAGAGCGACGGACTGCTCCACTCAAGGCACCAGGAGGACCGATGGGATTCGACGTCAAGCCCAAGTTCGTGACGTTCGACATGAACGGAACGCTGATCAACTTCCGCATCAACGACACCATGCGTGAGGTCCTGGGAGACCGGCTGCCGGCCGAGGTCGCCGATGAATACCTGCGGATCTGCAAGGCGTACCGGATCGACGAGTGCACGGGCGCGTACCAGCCGTTCCACCAGGTCGTCGCGCGTTCCATGGAACGCGCCTCGCGCAAGGTCGGTCTCGAGTTCCGCGAGGACGAGGCGCGGGCGGTGTACGAGCGCATCCCCACCTGGGGCCCGCACCCCGGTGTCACCGAGGCGCTGAACCGCCTGGCCGAGGCGGTCCCGCTGGTCATCATCACGAACAGCGACACCGCGCACGCCGTCCGCCTCGCGGAGAACCTCAAGGCCCCGTTCGAAGTCGTGATCAGCGCCGAGGAGATGGGCGTCTACAAGCCACGGCTGCGTGCGTTCGAGTACATGTTTGACAAGCTCGGCGTGACACCCGAGGAGCTCGTGCACGTCTCCGCGAGCCCGATGTACGACCTGCGCTCCGCGGCCATCATGGGCATAGAGAACAAGGTGTACGTCGACCGTGGCTGGGAGTACGACGAGCACTGGCTCGGCTACGAGCGGATCACCGACATCGCCGACCTCCCCGTCCTCTTCGGCCTCCCTCGCCCCTGACGCCTGCACGGGGCGGCCGGCAGGACGTTGCCGGACGGGACGTGGAGCCGGCGACCGCGAAGGAGTCGCCCGAGTCCTCGTACCCCACCGGTGCAGCCTCCCTGTCGACGGCGGCTGCACCGCCTTCCCCCCACCGCCCCACACGGTTCCCAGACACAGAAGAAGGACACACATGAACGCCCTCGCGGCGCCACCCCGAAACGGAGAACTCGGCTTCTGGGTTACCCAACTGGCCGACAAGAGGCCGTCGTTCCCCCGCTTCACCGGCCAGGACCGCGTCGACGTGGCCATTGTCGGCGGCGGCTACACCGGCCTGTGGGCGGCGTACTTCGCCAAGAAGCTCGAACCGTCGCTCTCGGTGGCCGTCTTCGAGGCCGAGCAGGTGGGCTACGGCGCATCGGGGCGCAACGGTGGCTGGCTCTCGGCGATGCCTCCGGGAAACCGTGCCGCCTTCGCCCGTGTCGGCGGTGGGCTGGAGGCGAGCCGGGCGCTGCAGCAGGAGTTCGTCGCCGGTGTCGACGCGGTCCTGGACATCCTCCGGGCCGAAGGCATCGATGCCGATCAGCACAAGGGCGGTGCGCTCGTCGCCGCCCACACTCGGGCAGGGCTGGGCCGGCTGGTGGCCAGGCGTGATACCGACATGAAGTACGGGCTGACCGACGACGAAGTCCACCTGCTCGACCGGGACGAATTCCAGTCACAGATCAACATCTCCACCGTCCACGGCGGGCTCTTCTACAAGCACTGCGCAAGGATCCACCCCGCGAAGCTCGTCTACGGCCTCGCCGACACCGTGGCCTCCATGGGGGTCAGCATCTACGAGGGCAGCCGCGTGGACAGTGTCAAGGGCAAGACCCTCAGCCTGGCCGACGGGCGTGTCACCGCGGCGAAGACGTTCATCTGCACCGAGGGTTATTCGGGACAGTTGCTGGGCCGTCGGAGCGTGATCCCGGTCAATTCCTCGATGATCGTGACCAAGCCCCTGCCGGAGGAGGCATGGCGGCAGATCGGCTGGGGCGGGCCGCAGTGCCTCAACGACTCCGCGCACACGTTCATCTACGCCCAGCGGACGTCGGACGGCCGTATCGCCATCGGCGGCCGCGGTGTCCCCTACCGCTTCGGGTCCGGTACCGGGGGCGCCGGTGCGACCGCCCGGTCCACCATCGACCTGATTTCGCACAAGCTCGGTTCCTTCTTCCCGGGCATCCCCTTCGAGGTGGAGCACGCCTGGTCGGGAGTCCTGGGTGTCACGAGGGACTGGAACGGCGGCGTGCGCTGGGACCCGGTATCCGGGGTCGGATCATCCACCGGCTACGCGGGACACGGTGTCACGTCGGCCTATGTCGGCGGCAGGACTCTCGTGGAGCTCGCCTTCGAGAGGGAGACCGAACGGACCGCCCTCCCCTGGGTCGGCTACCGGGCACGCAAGTGGGAACCGGAACCCATCCGCTGGCTGGGCGTGCACGCCATGTACCGGCTCTTCGGCATCGCCGACCGGTGGGAGGAGCGCAGGGGTTCCAGCAAGACCTCACTGCCGGCGAGATTCGGCAGCAGACTCGCGGGACTTCACGAGTAGAGAAAAGGAACTGCTCTCATGGACGCAGAACTCGCAGTCATCGGCCTGGGCAGCATCGGAAGCATGGCCCTGTGGCAGGCCTCCCGGCTGTCCGACTCGGTCGTGGGCTTCGAGGCCGCCACCCACGCCCACGGCCGAAGTGCCGTGGGCGGGGACACCCGGCTCTTCCGCATGGTCTACCTCGGCAGACCCGACTACTACCCCATCATGGAACGCTCCCGCGGCCTGTGGGCCGAGCTCGAAGCGGAAACCGGGCAGGACATCCTCACCCGTACCGGGGGCCTGTCCATCGGGACGGCGAACGGCAGCTTCATCAACAGCCTCCTCGAGACGACGCGCATCAACGGAGCCGAGCACCGCGTCCTCGGCCGGGAGGAGTTGGCGCAACGCTACCCCCAGCACAACCTCCGCCCCGACGACTGCGCCGTCTACGACCCGCGCGCCGGCGTTCTGCGCACCGACCGCGCCGTCAGCGCCGCCGTCGCGGCGGCCCGGGCCAATGGCGCAACCGTTCTCCAGAACACACCCGTGGACGGCATCTCCGAAACCGACCACGGCGTGGTCGTCACCTCCGGCGACAGAACCTGGACGTTCGAGAAGGTCATCGTCGCCTCGGGCGGCTGGTCCCGAAAACTCGTGCCCGACCACCTCAAGGCCGTCACCGAAACCCATCGGATCGTCCTGACCTGGTTCGTCGCCCAGGACGGCAGGCAGTTCTCGCCGGAGAACTTCCCCGTCTTCAGCCGGCTGTACGGCGATCGCTCCCTGTACGGCGCACCCGCCGTCGACGGTGTGACGGTCAAGGCATCGGTGGACGGACCGCTGGACGGACGCGGACGGGAAACTCCCGACCCGGGCTCCGTGCCCAGGGAACTCACCTCGCAGGAGATCGAGAAGGTCACCGAGATCGTCACCGACTTCCTCCCCGGCCTGGTCCCCACCATCGTGCGATCCGACGCCTTCCCCGACCTCTTCACCGAGGACCGGCATCCGCTCCTCGGGTGGCTGGACGAGAGCAGCAGGGTCTACTGCGCCACCGGATTCTCCGGAAAGGGCTTCAAGATGGCCACCGGCTACGGCCACATCGCCGCACACGAGGCGCTCGGCAAACAGACCATCGAGGGCCTGGACTTCATGCGTCCGGACCGGTTCAGGACCAGGTAGCCCACCCGGTTCCGCGCCTCTGCGCAGCGCCCTTCGGGATCAGAACGCCGGCGCAGCCGGTTCCGTCTTCGGTCCCTGAGCGCGTGCCCTGAGCAGGGCGTCCTGCAGGCGGTTGTGGGTCATGATCAGGCAGGCGTGCACCGCGCCGCGCGCAACCGAGAGTCCCAGAACCTGGGAGACGGTCGTGATCCGGGGCACGGCCGGCAAGCTGTGTTCGAGTCGCTCGCGTACCTCGGGGAGCACTTCGTCCACCAGGGGGCGCAACCGGCCGACGAAGTAGACGGATTCGGGGTCGAGGGTCACGGTGACGATGCTCACGGCCGTCGTGACCGCCGTTGTGACCGCCTTGAGCATCTCCGCACGGGCTCGATGATCCCGGGCCGTGAGCCACAGGTCCTCGGCTCGCTCGATGTCCAGTCCTTGGTCACGGGCGAGCTTCACAAGCCCTGTGGTGCTCAGCAGTTCGTTGAGGGTGCGGTCGTCGATGCCCGAGGAGAGGGAACCGATGTCGCCGAAAGCAGGTGTACGTCCGCGAGCCAGTTCCCGGTTCCTGCAGGTGGCGAAGTTCAGGTTGCTGCTGACGCTGAACAGGGCAGCGTTGTAGACGTTCGCGTCGTCCGTGAGCACCTGGAGCAAGGACGCGTTCGCGTCACTGTCGAAGGTCACCGGAGCGTCGAGAAGCTCTTCGACGATGCGGTGGAGATCTCTGCCGGAGAAGACTCTCATCGGATCGGCGGGCCGGGAGACCTCCGCGCCGTCACGGACGTGGGCGGGCAGTGCCACGACGACCTGGCGCAGGGGCCCTCGGGCGGAGGCGCCGGTTCGCGCGATCAGGTCGGCCAACCACCGGCCTGCAGCGGGGACGTCGTGGTGCTCGGCCGTCGGGACGGCCACGTGTCCGATCTCGCGGCCGCGCAGGTCGGTCACCAGGACGCCGGTGGTCAGGGCCCCGAAGCCGACCCCCACGACGTGTCCGGCTGTCTCGGGCACGTCGAGGTACGTCGACGGACGGCCACGCCCGGCGACGGCGTCGACTCCCCCGTCCACGACGAACCCGTCGGCGCGCAGGTCTTCGACGGCCCGCGACACCGTCGCCTTGCTCAACCCCGTGAGCTCGATGAGCTTGTTGCGGGTCAACGGCGCATGGGAGAGAACCACGTCGAGGACACGTGCCTTGTTGTAGTCGCGTGGTGTGGGGTTGATGCTGCTCACCTCATGACCTTAGCGAGATCGGACACGGCCCTGACCAGTGGTCTCCACCGGACTTGCCGGCTGCCAGGGGGCTGCTCAAGGCGTGTCATGGCGGGTGCTCAGCAAGCGGTCCACGACCTCCTCCATGGCGACGGCCATGGCCCGTTCCAGGTTGACCCAGTCATCCGCGGCGTGCCCGAGCAGGTAGTCGCGACGCTCCGGCACCCGTTCCGCGCGCCACTGGGTGACCAGCGCGCGCAGTGTCAGGCGTGCCAGGGCGGCGACAGGCAGGAGCGGGAGTTCCGTGTCGTTGATCGGCCTGGCCCGCTCGTAACCCGCGACGAAGCTGCGTGCCTCGCGCCAGGGATCCCGCGGTGTCCGGCCAAGGAGGTTCGCGAGGGACACAGCCGGATCGAAGATCAAAGCGCTGCGCATACTGTCACCGAAGTCGATCACTCCGGTGACGAAGCTGTCTGCCCGCGGATCCACCAGGACGTTGTAGGGGCTGTAGTCACCGTGGATCACTTGGGTCTCGAGGTCACCCAGTTTCGGAACAACGGTCGCGTGGAAGAGGCGGAACACCTCGTGGGCCAGCCGACGGTGCGCGGCACCGGGCGTGTACTCGATCAGCTCCCGCAGCTGGTCGAAGTACCGGAGGTCCCACACGAGGCGCCGCTCGTCCGCCGGATGCCTGAACGACCGCAGAGCCAGGTCCACTCGCCCGAGCATCTGCCCGGCCTCGGCGAGCTGGTGGTGAGTGGGGTTCGTCTTCGCCAGGACGGCACCTTCGACGAAGTCGAAGACGCGCAGGACCCGAACCCCGCCCTCTTCCGTCTCGATCAGTACGTTGTCGTTGCCTTCGGTGGTTTCCTTGACCCGCTGGACCGGGAGATGGGGAGCTTCGGTTTCGAGGTGACGCATCACAGCCGTTTGCAGAGCTACGACCGCTACCGCCTCGTCAGGCGGGGAGACCTTGACCAGATGGTCGGCTGATCCTGTCCGCAGCCGGAACGTGTCGTCCTTCTCGGTCGCCAGCCGCTCGAGACGGCCGCTCAGCCGGTAGTGCCGGGTGAGGAGGGCATCCACGTCGCTCATCGCGATGGGCTCGTGGGACGAAGCCAGGCCGCTCTCCTCGAACAGCTGCTGCGTGATACGTGCGGGGGGCGAGGTGTTCACCGTTCGGTCCCTTCGGCTTTCAGCCTGCTACAGGCGCGTCCGGGCGATCTCCGCGAAGGTTTCGAGGAATCGTGTGACGTCAGCCGAGTCGAAGGCCAACGGCGGTCGGATCTTGAGCACATTGACTGCTTCGCCGGTGCCGCTGATGAGGACGCGGCGCTCGCGCATGTCGTTGATGAGGTCGTCGGCGCGGACACGATCGGGCTCCAGTGACTCCCGGTCCTTCACGATGTCGACGCCCACGTACAGACCGCTGCCGCGGACCTCCGCGACGTGCGGAGACTCGCGAGTGATCTCCTGGAGGCCGGCTCGAAGGGCCCTGCCGTTGTCGAGAACCCGCTGTTGCACGTTCTCCGCTTCGAAGACGTCCAGCACCGCGGCACCGGCGGCAACCGCGATCGAACTGCCGGCGAAGGTGTTGAAGTAACGGACGTTCCGTCCGAACTCCTCGCACACCTCGGGTCGGAACACCACGCCGGAGATCGGCATGCCGTTGCCCATGGGCTTGCCCATCGTGACGATGTCGGGAAGTACCCCATGGCGGCTGAATCCCCACATCGACTCTCCGAGCCGGGCGAATCCCGACTGGACCTCGTCGGCGATGTACACGCCGCCCGCGGCACGCACCTCCTCGACCATGTCACGCAGGTAACCGACAGGGTCGGTGAACAGGCCGTCGCTGGAGTGCGCGCAGTCGGTGATCAGTGCCGCGAGCCTGTAGCCGTGGCGTTCGAGGTGGTCGATCGCGCCGCGCACCTGGCTGCGCATGTGGTCGGGAAGCGATGAACCCGGCGGGACGAGTCGCGGATCAGGAGCATCGATGAGCCTCACGTTCGGCCCGAGCGGCGACCCCGCGCCGAGCGTCGGCGAGAAGCTCGCGACCTCGCGCGTGAGACCGTGGTAGGCCCAGCGCGTCACGATGATTCCCTCGCCGCCCGTGTGAAAGCGAGCCACACGCATGGCCAGGTCGTTCGCCTCCGACCCGCTGCACGCGAAGCTGACCCTGGAGAGCGCTTCGGGCATGGTCGAGAGAAGGCGCTCGGCGTAGTCGACGAGTGACTCCTGCACGTACCGCGTGTTGGTGTTGACCGCCGCCATCTGGCGGGACACGGCCTCGACGACGTGCGGGTGTGCGTGACCGACACACGGCACATTGTTGTAGGCGTCGAGGTAGTCGTTGCCCTCCCGGTCGAACAGGTGAGCGCCTCGACCGGAGACGAACTCGACCGGCTCCCGGTAGTTCAGCGCGTAGCCCGGGCCGAGCACGCTGTTTCGCCGCTTGACGGTGGACCGCAACCGCTCGGGCAGGCCACCGAGCTCCGCGGGGTCGAACCGGTTGGGGTAGTTGGCCAACGCTCGACTTGGCGTGGAAGTCATCAGCGGATCCCCTCCTTCATGGCATCTCACCGCGATCGCTTCAGCTGTGGACGCTTTTTGTTTCAGTTTCAGCCTGAAACTTATACCTCACGCGCTGGTACGGCAACCCTTGTGACGGCCAAGAGTGCCCCGCGCGTACCTCAGGCCAGGGTCGGGCCGCTGCCGGCGAGGACCTCGGGGCGCAGCAGGTCGGCCAGAACCTCGGCCGGCAACAGGCCCTTCTCCAGGACGAGTTCGGCGACACCACGGCCGGTGGTGAGGGCCTCTTTGGCGATGTCGGTGGCGGCCGTGTAGCCGATGTGCGGGTTGAGGGCGGTGACCAGGCCGATGGAGTTCTCCACGCTCGCGCGCAGTGCCTCGGTGTTGGCGGTGATGCCGGACACGCAGCGCTCCGCCAGAGTCAGGCACGCCGCACGTAGATGCGTGATGGACTCCGACAGGGAGTGCAGGATGATCGGCTCGAAGGCGTTGAGCTGGAGCTGTCCGGCCTCGGCGGCCATGGTGATGGTGACGTCGTTGCCGATGACCTCGAAGGCGACCTGGTTGACGACCTCGGGGATCACCGGGTTGACCTTGCCGGGCATGATCGACGAACCGGCCTGCACCGGCGGCAGGTTGATCTCACCCAGGCCCGCACGCGGCCCGGAAGACAGCAGCCGCAGGTCGTTGCAGCTCTTGGACAGCTTGACCGCGATCCGCTTGAGCACCCCGGACATCTGCACAAACGCCCCGCAGTCCTGCGTCGCCTCCACCAGATTGGCCGCCGTCACCAGCGGCAGCCCGGTGATGGCCGCGAGGTGACGACGGGCCGCCTCGGCATATCCGGCAGGGGCGTTGAGGCCGGTACCGATGGCCGTGGCACCCAGGTTGATCTCATGGATCAACTCCGCGGCTTCCGCGAGCCGGCTGCGGTCCTCCTCGATCATGACGGCGAACGCGGAGAACTCCTGGCCGAGCGTCATGGGCACCGCGTCCTGCAACTGGGTGCGGCCCATCTTGAGCACGTCGCGGAACTCGATGGCCTTGTGGGCGAACGTGTCCTGCAGGACGGACATCGCGACGAGCAACCCGCGCACCGCGAACACCGTCGCGATCTTGACGGCGGTCGGATAGACGTCGTTGGTTGACTGACCGAGGTTGACGTCCTCGTTGGGGTGCAGGTACGCGTACTGGCCCTTCTCATGGCCCAGCAGCTCCAAAGCCCGGTTGGCGACGACCTCGTTGGCGTTCATGTTGGTCGAGGTGCCGGCGCCGCCCTGGATGACGTCGACCACGAACTGGTCGTGCAGCTTGCCGGTGCGGATCTCCCGGCAGGCGGCGACGATCGCTGCGGCCTTCGTCGGCTCCAGCAGCCCGAGTTCCTCGTTGGCGAGGGCGGCGGCCTCCTTGACCGCGGCAAGGGCGTCGATGAGATGCGGGTACGCGGAGATCGGCGTACCGGTGATCGGGAAGTTCTCCGTGGCGCGCAGGGTGTGAACTCCCCAGTAGGCATCGGCGGGGACGTCCCGGTCGCCGAGCAGATCGTGCTCGATGCGGGTGACGGCGGTCATGGGCTGGGGGTCTCTCTCGGGAGGCATGGTGGGGGGGGGGGGGGGCGCCCCCCCCCCCCCCCCCCCCCGGGGCCCCCGGGGGCCCCCCCCCCCCCCCAAACACAGCCCACACCCGGAAGTATAGCCCCCCCCCCCCCCGAAAACA
>NZ_JBEORR010000067.1:0-13649 GCF_040302345.1 Streptomyces sp. NPDC126510
AGACTTCCTGCACACCTACAACCACCACCGCTGCCACACCGCACTCGGCGGCCACCCACCCATCAGCCGCGTAAACAACCCTGCGGGTCAATACATCTAGCTGCCTTCCGCCGCTCGCACCCGGCACGAACGAACCATAGCTGCGGCTGGCGCCGGGGCATGGCAAACACTCCGCTGCAACCGGCACGGCCGCGCACACTGCCCGCCACCCATCGCTCCAGTGCCCCGGGGGTATTTTCGCCGTTACAGAAATTCTTCAGCGTACGTGCCCCGCGCCCGTTACAGGACGTTACCGAGAGCCAGGTGCACGCCCTGCTGTAGCGGATGAAGCACGGACTCCTCAGCCCAGCGGACAACACCTTCACCCCTCGCTGAACATGTCCGCACCCGCACAAATGAGATCCGGGTTCTGGCACACATTCCGTGAAGACGATCAGCGAGATGGCGTGGCTTGAGGTGACACGCGGACTGGCCCCACCCCACCGGTGCGTGCTGCCCGCGACGGCGACAGCGACTATGAGCGCATGACGTATTTGGCAAGCTCCTCCACGGACTGGTGGGCAGTGGGCACGAGTCTCGTGTCATCTGCGGCAACAGTGGCCGCCGTCGTCCTTGCCTGGCGTGTCGCTCTGCGAGAAGGCCGGCAGCGGGATGTGGAACGCCGAGAGCGTGATTCAGCGCAGGCCCGACTTGTGACCTCCACGGTGGACCTTCCGAATATCGTCGTCACAAACCACAGCGGTCTGCCTCTGCTGCGCATCAGCGTGACTGGACTGAGGGTGAAGACCTGGGGTGACGGTTCGCTGTGGTGGTGCCCAGTCCAACATCCCGCGTACCGCGACGAACCCCTCGCTGCTGGCAAAAGCTGGTGTGCGACTGCTGAAAGTGAGTTCCGGCAGGATGAGAATCGCCGTGAGAAGCTGATCGGCGACGAATTTACACTGATCTTCTGGTTCGTCGATGCGAGCGGACTGCATTGGAAGAGGGAAGGAAATGGGACCCCCGTACTGGTGGGTCCGTAGCGCAACAGAAATGTGATCAAGTGCCGCCCTGTCTAGGACTCCACTGTGCAGGCCCCGCTCTCGCTTCCCGCAAGAACCCGCCCCTGCCCAGGCCAGCCCACGCCACGGCACCCGTGGCGTACGTTCCGGTCCCTCCCGGCGCCACCGCGAAAACCCTCATCACCGAGTTCGCCCGCCACCTCGGCATCCCCGTCACCACCCGCATGACCCAGACCCAGATCACCGATGCCGTCAGCCACACCTACACCCACGCGGCGTCCAACTCGTCCTCATCGACGAAATCCACCGCCTCAGCCCCCGCACCACCACAGGCGCCCAAACCGCCGACCTGATCAAAGACCTCACCGAACGCCTGGCCGCCACCTTCGTGTACGCCGGCATCAACGTCACCGACACCCCCCTGTTCGGCGGCACCCGCGGTGCCCAGCTCGCCGGACGCGCCACCCTCATCGACTGCGGCCCCCTCCCCCCGCCCGCCCGCCACGGCACCCGCCAGCCGTTCCGCGATGTCATCACCGACATCGAGAAGCCCTCGACCTCCAGCGGCACAACCCCGGAACCCTTCCGGCCCACGCCGCCTACCTTCACCAACGCACCGCCGGCCGCATCGGATCCCTCACCCGCCTCATCGCCAAGCCGCCATCACCGCCATCCACGACGGCACCGAACGCATCACCAAATCTGCCCTCGCCGCGGTACAACTCGACCACCTCGCCGAACGACACAGACGCCCCACCCGCAGCTGCTAACCCCACCTCTCAACGAACCCACAACACCACAGGCCAACAAACACCCGGCCCACCAACAAGCCCCCCTCCGAGCGTTAACGGCGGGGTCGTTGGCGAGGGGACGGGTCAGGGCCGCATGGGAGGAACGGTAGGGCCGGGCTCGGACATCGCCGGGTCGCTGCCGCCACTGTCGTCCGGGTACAGGCGGCGGTTGAGGAGGCGGCCGAGCGTGTGCACGGCGGTCTGGATGGCCAGGCGGTCGGCGGCGGTGAGTTGGGATGCCAGCTGCGGGTGGTCGTTGCTCACGGCGGTCCATCCGGCGGGCTCGACTGCCGCTCGTGACGCTCGACGAAGACGAGGACCGGTGACGACCGGGGCTTGCGGGGCTAACCCCGCGCTCCAGCATCAGCAGTTCGGCGAGGAAGCCGCGGTAGGTCATCTGGTCCTTGATCGCCCGGTCGGCGATGTCGGAGAACTCGTTGCGGATCGACGGCAGGACCCGGAGCTGTGGAGCCTGAAGGTGCGCTCCACCACCAGCCCGGTGCAGCTGGCGTTGTGGCACGGGCGGGGACCGGTGACCATCTACGCGACGCACGCGTCGCTGAGGGTCCTGGCGGAGCCTTTCGAGGGCGCCTACGGCCAGAAGTTGGTTCCAGTGGACCTGGCGGTGATCGATGAGGCCCACCGGACTTCCGGGGTCGATGGGCAAGGCGTGGGCGGACGTCTACGACCAGACCGTCATCCCCGCGGCGCGGCCGGCAGAGGTGCGCGCGGCCGTGAGGCAGAACTTGCCCTCGCAGACGGTGAAGGACCGAGTCTCCAGAACATGCGCTTCGAAAGCGGCAGGTCGGTTGCGGAGCGTGCTCCGTGCCGGTCGCTCAGCACCGACACCGAAGGCCCGCGGTTGCGCACAAGCCTCCAGGGCAGATCTCAAACGTGTCCGGGACACGTCTCAAACGTGTCCCGGACACGCTGATGACCAGCATGGACAGGCTGCACGATGTCCCGGACGCCTGAGACTGTTGCGCCGCGCACGACAGCCGCAGCACGCTTCCGTCACAAGCCGCCCACCGCCGCAGAGTCCCTCGGCCAAGCACCTGGGCTGCCGATGCAGGAAACGGAACACTCCGTTTGGTTCAGTGTCAGCTCAAGCCAACCGAACAGGTCGAGGTATGAATGATGGTCAAAGGCGCCCCTAACTTTGCTGCATTAGCGATCAGTCTTGCAGCTGCAGCTTCAAGTCTCGCAGTTTCACCGGCCTCCGCCCAATCAGCCGCCGCCCCTTGCTCGGGCTATCGGGTCAGTCAGGTCACGGGTGAGTCTCGCTGCATTTCTGGCTCGTGGGGCGTTTCTCACCGAGTCCAGATCAACTGTCTCAGCCCTTTCGGCGACCACGTGGTGTCAGGGTCATGGGTAGGTAGCACCAGCAGGTCTAGGGCTACGTGTCCGAATTTGGAATACGCCAACGATATTTGGTCGGATTGGCAATACTGAAAAGGTTAGGCAGTCCGGCGCAGTTGTCTGCCTCGGGGGCTCCCGGTAGTTCTGTTGGGGCACCTCGTGTTGCACGACGGCGCAACCGGTAATAGCCCCGCGGGAGCGCGAGACCAACGCCTACGCCGCGGAGTTCCTCACCCCTTTGCCGCCCCGCCGCCTTACCTGGCACCTCTAGCCGAAGTACGCAGAATCTGGGGCTTCAGCGTGAACTACCGCCGAGGAAACGGCCGGCGCTCCGATGCGACGGCGAGCCGGGACTACCGTCGCCGGCCCATGCTCGAGGACCAGTCAGGCTTCGCTGCCGAGCCCATCGACGGCTCTCCGGTGAGCAACCCTCTGCATGCGGATCAACGCCTTCGTCGAGCAGCACCTCGCCGATCCGGCGGTGCCTCTCGACCTGACCAACCCTCATCTGATCACCCCACTCGCTCGACTTCAGGAGGAGAATCATGTCTGTACGCACGCTTATAGTGAAGCTTGGAGTCGCCGCCGCCCTCGGAGCCGCCCTGAGCACCGGTACCGTCGCGACCGCGCACGCCACATCGATCCAGGCTGAGGCGCCCACAACAACGGCCGCACCGGTGCAGGCTTCGGACGCTTCACCCGCTTGGTTCGGGGACATCCATGTAACGGTCAACACCGCGACTAAGTTCGGCGGCTGGGTCGACGGCAACGGCCCGGACAGTTACCAAGTCCTGGCGACCTGCAAGGACGGGTCACCCAGGGAAGGCGCCACCCGGTGGGCTGGGGACCGTAGGGGGTCCTTTGTTTCCTGCAGTTCGGGCTTCGCCCAGAGGTTCTTTGACCTGATCCCGGCATAGCTCGCCCAGGAAAACTTAGGTCGTGAAGCCAGGTCTGCGCCTAAGCTCTCAAGAACATCAACACAGCAGGGCTGAATCAGCACGATGACGTCACCCTGCGGCCAAGCCCTCTTGAACCCGCGTAGCCAGACGCCCACGGTCTTCCGGACAGCCGTCGACTGCCTGCGGCTGTCCGGATGCGTCAGCCGGATCTGTTCAGTGCGGCAGCGGTTTGCGGAGGCGGGATCAGTTCGATCAGGAAGTCTTGGTCGGTGGCGCCGGAGCAGCGGCCCTGGACGACTTCCGTGCCCTCCTCAGTGTCCTGATCGCGCAGGCTAAGACACTGACCGGTGGCGGCGGGGCGGAAGAGGAAGCGGGCGGTGGCGGGTGAGCCGAAGCGCTCGATGCGGAACTGTTGGGCCCTGTTGTCGTCGGCACAGTCGTCGCGGGGTTCCAGCAGATCGCGCGCTGGTCCTTTCGACAGGAGAGTGAGACAGCCGATGCCGTACTTCGGGTGGTGCCACTGGATCTGCACCGTGTTTTTGCCCACCGGTTCGAGGTACACCTGTGGCAAGCTGGCCGCCGTGCAGGGCCGTTGGGCAGCGACAGCGGTCCGGTAGCGGCCGGTGCGGTCCCTGCCTTCGGTGAGGCACAGCTCGGGTGTGCGAGCGGGGTGGATACGCGCCCAGCTGCCCACGGCCAGCATGCGTAGCCCGGTCACCGGCATCGCGGGCAGGACGGTCTGTGCTGGCGCTTCGTGGAACTGGCTGCCGACACCGAGTGTGCCCACGGCCCCGATGCACGCAGCACTGACCAGACCGGCCATCCGACGCCATCCCGGGGCGCGCGCCGCGACGGACGCGCCAAGAGCCGACACCGACGTGCCGCGATCGTCACCGGCCTCGTCCCCGGTCGGTACGGACCCGTGGGTGGCGATACGGCGACGCGCCTCGAGCCACTTGCGGACTTCTTCTTCGTCGAGGCCGCAGGCGCGGGTGAATGCCTCCACGAACCGCTCCCGAGGAAGGGTGTTGCGGCCGAGGGTATTCGCGATCGTGCTGGTCGGGAGGGTATCGGTGTGCGCAGCGGCTTTGGCTTCGAGCTGGCGGTAGGTTAGTCCGGACCAAGTGCGCAGCGTGCGGAGCGCCTCGGTGAATTCGGCGGAAGTCCTGGTCTGCGTCGGCTGCGGTTGCTCCTCCGGTGACTTGGCGAAGCCACCTCCCCTTTGGCTCATGGCTTCAGGGTGGCTCACGGATGGTGATCGGTCACCCTGCAATTCGGCCTTGCCACTCCAAGCTCGGAGGCGTGATCGTGACACCTGCGTGCCATGGGCGGGATCAATAGGGCAGCGGTCGCATTTCCGTGACCAGCAGCCCCAGCATGCGGAAGCGGGCCAGCTGGCCGAACAGCTGCGCCTCATCGATGACGGTGCCGTAGAAGACCGTCTGTCTGCCCAGCATCACGGAGTCCAGATCGGGAGCGCTACGCAGCGTTCTCCAGGACCGGTCCGCGGACCCTGTTGGCGCTTCTTGCAAATCCCCACCACTTCTCAGGGGCTGGCCAGACCTGCTCACCTTCGCTCCTCACCCATCGGCCTGAGTCCCAGTGGCTTCTGTCAGGTGCATGGTGCAAGGTGTGCACGGTTGCCATGATCTATGGACATGAACAGACGTAAGCTGACCGGGGGGTTGTGGGCGTTCGTGTGCGCGGCAACGGTGGGGACACTGGCGGCGTGGGGTTCACCGGGGCTTAAGCGGGGTGATGTCGACCCGGTCAGCGCGGCGATCGGCTTGATGGGGCTTGCGGTGGCGGGCTGGTCGGGGTGGATGTCCTGGAGGGGCCTGCGCCATCAGGAGAGCGACGCGGTGGCAATGGCCGGTCGGCTAGCGCAGGCGGTGCTGCGAGCGGAGACCGAGGCGAGGACGCAGTTACTTGGCGGGGACGGTACGACCATCGATGTGCGATTCGACTTCAGACCGGCTTCGGCTCGCAACGCCGTCGGTGCCGCCGTGGAGGGGCGATTGAGCGAGGTGGTGAACTACTACCGGCAGCTGCGACCAGGGCGCCTGGTGATCACCGGGGCACCAGGGGCGGGCAAGACTGTGCTCGCCCTCGAGCTCCTCCTTGCCCTGTTGGAGGAGCGTAGGCCGGAGGACCCGGTACCGGTACTGCTGCCTCTGGCTTCCTGGGACCTCTTGCCTGCCTCTCACCTCGGCACCGGGCCGAGCACGGGTGCCGGCCATGATCCGGGCGCGGCGGTGCAGGTGGTACGGGCGTGGGTATGTCGGCATCTGGTGGACACCTATCGGGGGATCTCCCCGACTGCCGCAGCGGCGCTGATGGACGCAGGGCTCATCCTCCCGGTGTTGGACGGGCTGGACGAGATGGACACCGCAGACACGCCCGGGTACGGCTCCCGGGCCCGGCAGGCGTTGGACATGCTCAACGCCTTCCAGCGTGGCCGGGCGAAGGCGAACCTGGTGCTGACCTGTCGCAGCGGGCAGTACCAGGCGCTGGAAGCATTGGAGGTTTGGGCTCAGGACGCTGCACGAGTGGAGATCGGTCGGATCAGTCCTGCTCAGGCCCGCCTGTTCATCCAGCAACGGGTGGTAAACCCCGCGCGATGGCAGGGCGTGCTGGACATCCTTGAGCGGGCCCCGTCCTCGCCGCTGGCGCGGGCTTTGTCCACCCCATGGCGGCTGACCGTGGCCGTGACCGTTTACGAACAGCGTGATCTCGATGGCGCTTATCTGCACTCGCCTTGGGACCTGATCCGTCCCGAACTGGGCAGCGACCAGGCGGTCCGCGACCACCTGCTCAAGCTTTTCCTCCAGGATGCCACCGCCCGGCACCGTGCCTCGCGGAGCGACACCTACACCCCCGATCAGGTCCGGGCCTGGCTGGGTGTGCTGGCCGCCTACCTCAACACCAACGCCGCCACCGGCCGAACCGTGGCTGGAAGAGCCCTGTCGGGTACCGATCTGGTCCTGCACGAATTGTGGCCCGTGGCCGGCAGCCGCCGCCCTCGCATTGCCCACCTTGCTCTCGTCGCGGGAGTGTTCCTGGGTGGCGCCGCCCTGGGCATGTGGGGATTCAGCATCGAATTGTCCGGCGGGGCAGTCCTCGCCATGGTCGTGGCCCTCTTGGCTCTCGGTCTCACGTATGTTTATGTGTGGCCGGTGCCTTCGCGACTCGACCTGGCACGGCTGCGTACCCCCCAGGGCCGACGCACTGCAGCGTTCTGGCTCGCGGACTCGCTCATGCCCATGGTCGCCGCTATCTGGTTGTCTGGCGGGCGCACGGACGCGGGCACGCTCAGCGTCGTAGATCCCCGCGTCCTTGTTCGTTTCAACCTCACGAGCGGACTCGTGGTCGGGCTGGGTGCGGGCTGGTGTTCGTGCTCGGGGCGACCGAGGTCGCGGCCGGGAACGTGCCGACCACGGTCGGGATCGTCCTTGGGGTCACGCTGGCGCCCGGGGCGGGGATTGTGGGGAGTGCGGGGATGCGTTATATCGCCCTTCTGCTGTGCACCCGCCTCGGTCCCCGGGCTTTGCCCTGGCGCCTGGGCCGGTTTCTGCAATGGGCTACCAACGCCGGCCTGCTTCGGGGGGCTGGCATCGCCCACCAGTTCCGCCACCGCGAACTACAGGACTGGCTTGCCGATCCCGCCAACCGCACCTGATGGCCGCGGCCTGCATCACGCCCTGCTGGACGCCGACGCCGGCTGGCTCCGGGCGGTCGTCGCCGACTGCGGCCTTTGGGGGCAGAGCATCGGCGTGCCGATCCTCGCGTGCACCCTCGACCACAACAGCCTGTCGACGCGGCGGAACTGGCGCTGACGGCCGGACCGCACTCCGTCCCGCCAGCCCGGCCGACAGCGGTGCCCGAGCCGCCGCCTCGGCGGGATCACGAGGGCTTTCGGCTGCCGCTTGTGCGGGCTCACACTCACGATGCGGGAACTTGATCTCGCGGGGTCGCCCAGAACAGGAAATGACGATGACGACTCCCGGCACCGCCGGTCACGGAGCCCGATCCCACTGCGCTGACCTGCTCGGCCCGTCCTATACGAACGGCGGCGGAGGCGGTGGGGGCTGCTCACTCTGCCCTGCCTCGCGCATCCCCAACTTCATGGCACTCAGCACGGCATCCACGTCCGACTTGTCACTCCGCCGAAGTACGAAGATCTTCAGCGCCTGCCCCTGTCACGACCCTCACCCGTGACATCACCTCTCTGCGTCCAGCCGCGCGCCACCGGAACGAGCACCATCCGAACGAGAACCGAGCCGACCGCGGGCCGCCCGCATCGGACGCCCGAGGACGACTGACACCCCAATCGGGATGAACCCCATGGTCGACGTCAATGAGTCCGGCATCCCGACCGGCCCCATGCGCGGTCCGTGCGGCTGGCCCCGGGGTGGTTACGACTCATCCGGATGAAGGCCGAACAGGTCGGCGTGGTGCCTGTTCATGTGTTCCCTCAATTCCGCGGGAAGGCGGGATACCAGGGCCTCCATGGTTGGGCGGGCGTGCGCCCCTAACCGGTCGCGGTCCCGGTCGACCAGGTCGCACAGCAGGGGCAACAGGCGCCGACCCACCGTGACGTCCAGCCCGGCGGTGTCGAGTCCGGCGGCGACGCGCGCGTACAACTGCCTAACTTCCTCGTCCGGTAGTGCCGACCCGGTGTCCAGCCACAGCCGCAGCAGGTCGTGCACGACGGAGGTCGCGGGGCGGCCCCCGCCACCGTTGAAGGTGGTCACCAGCGGTCCCAGCGACTCCAGCAGCGGCTGGGCCACCTGCAGCAGCACGCCCTCGGTCGTCCCGGCGGCGAGACGAGCTTTGTGCCACATGTCATCCCAGTAGGCGACGTACCAGGCCACGGACCCTGCCTCGCGCGGCGTGACCTGGTACATCCAGTGGGCGTCGACGACTTCGGGGCGTGCGGTGTCATCCTCCTGCCGCAGGCGGATGTGCAGGTTCCGCCCTGCGACGTCCCTGACGTGACTGACGTTCAGGGCCAGGGCGAAGTCCGCCCACTCCACTTCCGGTAGCGAGGCACGCCACAGCAGTGTGTGGGCGTGCCAGGCCTGACCGGGGTCGTCCTCGGCAGGGAACAGGGTTGCTGCCGTCGTCTCGCCGGTCAGCAGGACGACCAGCATGACGAGGTTCGCGCTGTAGATGCCGTGCCGCGAGGAGACTGGCATTCGGCGCGGGCTGTACGTCGGGTACGACCGCTTGTCCCCGCGCTCCTCCCGGCCCCGCTCCCAGTGCACCCGAACCACCAGGTCGGCGATCCGCTCCCGCTCCTCCGGCGAGAGCCGGGCGACGCACGCGCGCGCGAATCTCAGCATCTGCCTTGAGAACAGGGGCGCGAACGACACCAGGGCGTAGAGGAGGTCGTCGTCCAGGGGCTCCGCGCTCCGCAGCAGGGCGGGCCGATGGCCGAGGAACCGTACCAGTTGTTGGACCGCCAGGCGCACGGCGAGGTATTCGCCGAACGTGGCATGCAGGAACTCGTAGCTGGACAGCCGCTCGCCGTCCCGGATGGACTGGGCTCGCTGGACAAAGAAGAATCGGCCGAGCGCGGCCTCGGCCTGGTCCAGCGGCTTGCGGAAGCTGTCCGACCGCTCTTCGGACTGTCCGTAGATGGCTCCGAGATCGTCCTCCAATTCCTTATTAGACACCCATTGGCGCCTGCGGTTGAGCATGGAGAAGGCCACGATCGACAGCCGCTGCAACTCGCTTTCGACGCGCTCGTCGACCTGGCTGTCCCATAGGGCGTCCCCGGCGCTCTTGCGCACTTCTCGCCGCGCGAAGGAGATCAGCAGAGCCTCGTAGAGTTCGGCCTCATCAAGGGGGCGGCCGTCCTCGCCCTGGAAGTCGTTTCCGGCGCCGTGGAAGAGGGCGAGCATGGTCAGCAGCAGGGGCTGTTCGGCCAGTCTGCGGTGCGGTGCTAGCAACTCCCAGCTCAGGGTGGACAGTCCACGGGCGAGGAGACTGCGGGCATTGCGGTTGTTCCACTGCTGGATCCACACCCTGATCTGGTCCGGCTGGAAGGGCTCGAGCCGGAGAGCGACTGTGCCGGGCGGTTGCTGGGCCCGGTCCGCGACCGCGGTCCGGCTGGTCACCAACGCCAGCACGGGTCTGCCCTGCTCGCGCTCCCTCTCCTGAAAGCGGGCGACGCGTATGAGGAAGTCACTCTGCCGCACTCCGGTGGTCTGCAGGAGTTCGTCGAAGCCGTCCAGCAGCAGGACGGGAACCGCCGTACCGGCCGAACGGACCAGTTCCGGCCAGCCGACCCTCTCCCCCGTCGCATCACGCACGGCCTGCTCCAGCTGGTCTTGGAGGTCGTGCTCGGCCCGCACGTCGCGCAGCGCCACCCGGACGGGCAGGAAGCCCGTGGCGGGCAGCCGGGCCGCGAGGATCATGGTGAGGACGGACTTGCCCGCGCCCGGCTGCCCGAGCACCAGCAGCGGAACGTCCCAGAGACCCGGTGATGTGAGGGCGCCGGCCAGATAGTCCGTCAAGTCGCTGCGCACCGGTACCCCGGCCCACCACTCCTCGTCGGCGGGATTGTCGTGGTCGCCAACGGCGCGCACCTTGAAGTCGGGGTCAAGGTAGACCTCGTCCAGGGTGGGCATGCGCATGCCTTCGGGAGGCGAGTCGGCGGCGAGGATGCGGCGACTGAGCGCCGCCTGGTGGGCGCGCGCCAGTGCCCGGGCCGCGTGCTCCGGGGGGCGGCTCAGAGCAGCGGAGGACGCCAGGACCTGTTCCAGATGCGAGAGCGCCCGCCGCAGCTCGGCCCTCGTCGCTTGGTGCTCCAGCTGACCGGTCCAGTAGAGGAACTCCGGGGCCTCCTGGACGAGTCGGCGGTACAGCTCCTCGTACCGTTCCACCGCACGGCGCGGCAGGGTCCGATGCACGGTGTCCGTGGCCGCCTGCCTTTCGCGGCTCGGCAGGCGGGCCCACAGATCGAGCCCCTCCAAGAAGCGCGTGATGCGGCCGCCCAGGGACTCGTACCACTGCCCGAGCGCGACGAGGGTGTCCTCGTAGGGGAGGTGCGGGGCCGGACAGGGTGCGTCGACCTGAGCCAGGGTCTGCGCCAGCCCCTCCGGTGCGGGCGGCTGGCCAGCCACGAGCCGCATCTGTTCCCGGCGAGTGAGGCGCACGTCGTCCCACGAGAAAGGGAGTTCGGTCTCCTGGAGCACTTCGAAGAACGCCAACACGACGATGACCGTGTGGGCCGCCTCCAGCAGTCGGGTGCGCGCCGCGCGCCCGTCGGCGCCGCGCAGGCGGTCCCCCAGGCTACGGGCCGCCGCACGACCCAGCCCCAGGATGCGTCCGCGTTCGCCTAGCATGCCGAGCACCTCGCCGCTCAGGCCGCCCGTGGCCAGGTTCAGCGCGCCACCGACCGCCCGGTCCACGGTGGCCGTCGCGGGGGGATCCTGACCGAGGAGCACCAGCGCGTCCCCGAACGAAAGCAACCTGCGCGACACCGCCACACCCCCCGTGATCGCCCGCGCACCCAAGGTCAGCATCGTGTCACGGCGGCCCCGGCGGGGTCAGCGGATCACCAACTTCCGTGCCCGGGCGCAGGATTCGGTTAAGGCAGCATTGCGAGACGGGCCGGGGAGGCGGCGGGCCAGGAGTCCCCTTCCGGGAACCAGAGGTGCGGAGGCTGTGCAGACGCCAGGCTCATTGACTCGTTCGGGTTCGCTCCAGGAGCCCTGTAAGTAACACCATGTAAGCGTTGCGTTACTGAGTACCTGACAACGAGGTGACCCGTGTATTTCTCGTCCCGAGTGGCTCGCACTGCGGCGGCTCTGATGCTGGCCTCGGGTGCCCTGCTTGCCAGTGCACCCGCCGCCACCGCCCAGCCCTGCCCGAATCCTGCTGCATGCCCGCCATGCCCTCCAGACCTGTGCCCCCCGCCGCCTGATTGCCCGACTCCGGAATCCTGCCCACCGATGCCCGGCGACGGCAAACCGCCGATCCTCGGCTTCGGCATCGTCGAGGCAGTGTTCGATCTCCTCGGACAGGTCATCCCGGGCCTCCCGGGGGACGGTGGAGGTGGCGGCGGGGGCGGCGGTCCTTCTGAGCCAGGAATCAGAGAGGCCCGCAGACCCCACACACACGAAGGTGTCGAATGTCCTTGTCATCTCGCGCCGCCCGCTTGATGGCAGCTCTGGTGCTGGCCTCAGGTGTCCTGCTGGCCAGCACGTCCACAGTCGCCGCCCAGCCCGCTGAGGTTCCGGTGACCTGCCCACCCCAGAACCCAAGGTGCTAGGTGTGCTGTCCCGGGACGTTGGTGACAGGCGACACGCCTTGAGTGGTCCTTGAATGGAGCTGGCCCACAAACCCTGCACCAGCGCCGCTGCGAGCCATCTGTCTACCCTGAGGCGATGGGCCGCACCGTGGTGGCCGCCACCCTCACCCGCCCCCTACATTCGATCACTGCCGGACAGCTTCGTCCGACCCGGTGCTCAACCGGACCTGGGTGGGCTGACAACGAGTCGGCATTTCGTCCACTGGTGACCGGCATTGGCGGATAGCCTCCTGGCCCGCTTCACCAGTTGTTCCACGTGTGCGTCCGTGGGTGTTCAGCTTCCCGTGCCGTGAGTACGGTCAGGGCGTCACCGTGGCCGGTTCGGCACGAGCGCGCGCCTCTGCCCACGCTCCTACGCCAGGTGTGGGAACACTTCACGCCGGTTCCGCCGCTCAGTTCGCAAGGCAGACCAACACGGCTCCGGTGACGGCGGCGACGGCAGCCGCCATGAGGAGGCCGGAGAGAGAGCCGACCTCTGAGGGCGGCATCCACCAGGTGATCGAACCGGCCACGGGCGCCGGCAGTGCCGCCCACCTTCCGATGGGAGTACCTCACTGCCGGTAGGTCGTTCCGGCGGTAGAGGTCAATCCCGTGTCGGGTGGTGACTGCGTCGATCAGGACCTGGAGGTCGGGGGCCTTGCCGGTCATACCCGCCACCACCGGCTGAGGGTGATGGCGGGGTCTCTGATCCCTGCCACCGCTGTCGCCTTGCTGGCCGGACTGGCCGTCTTCTGCGCGACAGCCATGCCACTGTGGCACCCCGGCCAGTCTCCCTTGCTGATCGCCGGGGTGCGCCAGCCTTCGCTGTAAATTTTTCCCGTCCACTCGGCCGCGTTCGGCCAGGTCCGCTCCCCGTGAGGAGTCGTCGTCCCGCCCTCAAGCCCTTGGTCGGATCCGGGTCCGGCTCGCCCCGCCCCCGGTTCAGCGGTGCGGTCCGTTCCTCCCAAGGTGGGAAGTTCTGTCACTTTCGAAACACACCCCCAGCCGACATCCCGGCGGTGGAACCGCGTCAGCAGCCGGGCCGTCTCGCGTCGATCAGGGCTCCGACTGACGTGCGGACGCGTGCGTCAACCGCGGCCGGGGGGACCGTCGGCAACTTGCCCTCCAGATAGAGGAAGGCGAGCCCGTGGAGCAACGCCCAGCACGCCACGCCCAGGGCGTCAGGGTCGGCGTCGGGGCGGGCTCGCGCGGCGGCCCGGCGGACGAAGGCGTCCACGTCCGCCGCTGCCGCGGTCCGCTCGGTGTCCGCGGGGTCGCAGGAGGTCCTGAACATGATCCG
>NZ_JBEORR010000068.1:0-12149 GCF_040302345.1 Streptomyces sp. NPDC126510
ATGGATGGCGTAGGAACCTCCATCGTCGGGAGACCTCGACGTCTACCTGCGGACCGACGCGCCCGGCCGACCTACACCCTCATCTGGGAAGAGCCTCTTTCGACACCGCATCGCTGAGCACCGACTCGCTCGAGGAACTGAATCTCGGCAAGATCAGCGAACTGCTCAAGCTCGGCATCACCGCCGTCTCTTTCATCACCGCACTGAACTCGCTCAGCTGAGCGAACATTCGGGCTGACGCCGAACCGAAAACCTGTCGAGGTATGAGTTCGCCACGAGATGCTCCCTGCGCGTTGGGACCGAACTCCACGGCCCTACGTGTAGGGAGCAGTTCAGTTTTTGAGTAGATAGATCTCAGGGGAGCGGAAGCGGTCATTCCTGATCCCGGTCCATCGGCGCCGGCAATAGGAATACGTAATATCCACGGTGAGAAGAAATTCAGCTTTCCGGTACGCATCACTGTCTAGGCTGAGACGTGTGATTGTGGGCGAACAAGTCTCGCGGCGAACACCTTCCGGCCGGACTGAATCTCGGGGTCAACAAATGGACGTGCATCTTCTTGAGGATGTGGCGGCGCGTAGCCTCGATTCGGGTGCAGACCCTCAGCGGTGGCCCGATCCGTCACCACGGTGTTAAGAGAATGCGGCCTGCACCGCAGTAAATTGTTTTCCGGGCTCAGTCCCTCGTACTGTTCTAGTATCGTCGACCAGCGCCCCGCCGCACGGTTCCAGGCCCTCAATTCAGGTGTCGATAGTGAGTCGCCAGACTTTGTATGCACGGTAGATGGATGCCGCGATCAAGCCCCCCCTTTCCGCTTGGACGTCTCTTCGCGAAGGCAACGAGCGGTTTGTCAACCACGCGTCCATGCCCTCGACAACGGAACTTGCTCTCAATACGTCAACGCATCACTGCTGGTGACATGATGCGTGATCGTGGAGGCATGGATGGGCAACAAGGCGCTCGGGTTCACTGTGGATCAAGAGAACACGATCTGGGAGATGTGGCGTCGCGGTGATTCGCTGAGTGCGACCGGGCGGGTCCTCGGGGAGAGTGTCCCTCAGATCGGCCGGTTCCTGCGTAAATCCGGCGGTATCCGGCCGCTCCCACGTCGTCGGCGAGCATCTCATCTCACGGCCGGGGAGCGTGAAGAGATTTCCCGTGGGATCGCCGCCGGTGACAGCGCTCGGACGATCGCCGACAAACTCGGAAGATCCCCGTCCACGATCGCACGGGAGATCGCCCGCAACGGCGGCCGCGAACACTATCGGGCGACCCCGGCGGATGCCGCAGCGTATGTCCGCGCGCGCCGCCCTCAAATCTCGACCCTCTCTACCAGGCATTTTCTGCAGGAGGTTGTCACAGGGAAGCTGAGTGAGCAGTGGTCACCGCAGCAGATCTCCGCCTGGCTCCGGCGCGAGTACCCGTCCGATCCGCAGATGTGGGTTTCGCACGAGACGATTTACCGTTGCCTGTATATACCGTCGCGACAAGTATTCGACGACACAAAATTTCACGAACTGCGTACCGATCGGCGGATCCGCCGGCCTCGTGGGAAGAAACGCTCCCACGGGCGCGGGCAGATACGGAACAGGGTCCCCATCGATCACCGCAGCTCTGCGGCCGGTGATCGTAGCGAGCCCGGACACCTCGAAGGCGATCTCGTGTTCGGCACCCGCCCGTCAGCGGTCGCGACGCTGGTGGATCGGCAATCACGCGCCGTGCATGTGGTCGCACTGCCGGACGGGTACCGGGCCGAGACGGTTGCGGACGCCTTGATTGCCTATCTGGGCCGGTTGCCTGCGCATCTGCGTCGGTCGTTGACGTGGGATCGGGGACTGGAAATGGCCGCGCACGAGCGCATCACCGCAGCACTCGACCTGCCCGTCTACTTTTGCGCCCCGCATCATCCGTGGCAACGAGGGACGAACGAAAATACGAACGGGCTCCTGCGCCAGTACCGCGCAAGAACGCTGACCTGCGCACTTTCAGCCAGGAGGGCCTGAATTCGATCGCGGCGAGACTCAACGATCGGCCTCGTCGGGTGCTCGACTGGGACAGTCCACGCCAACGAGAAGACCAGGTGCTCGGTTCCTCCGCAGTTGGATAGCAAAGCTGGCCATAACGGCGGTTGGCATGATGATGGTCATGGCTGCTACCGGACTTCCCGAACTCGATGTCGCCCGGATCGTGAAGTACTGCGCCAGTAGAGTTCCCGATCGTCTGCGTCATGAGATTCGGGTCGAATGCGACATCGCGCCGCGCCATGTCACGATCTGCGAATGCCGGTCGCCGTGGCGTGAGGACTTCGGACCGGAGTGGACGCGATTCCCGATCGCCCGCCTGTCTTACACGAAGAAAACCGGGCTGTGGACTTTGTATTGGCGGGACCGGAACCTCAAATTTCACCGTTACCAGTTCTTGGCGCCGAGCCCTCACGTTCAGGATTTGCTCGATCACATCGAAAACGGTGGCGATCCGATCTTCTGGGGCTGATCCGTTATCGTCGGTGATGCGTTGACCTATTGAGACCAAGAACTGTTCCGGACAGCTTCGTCCGCAGTGCGGTCGAGCGTGGTTCTGATAGGCAGCAACGAGGGCTTGTCCACCGTCGACGAACTCGAAGGCCGTCACGTCGTGGAGACCGGCGCGCTGATCATGCAGAGGTCGCGGATCATCGCCGACAAGATGGACAAGAGTGCGTGCGCGATCGTCGGTGTCACGTACACGTTGTCCGACGGTCACATGCGAGTTCAGGGCACAGTCGGCGACATCGGGAGCATCTGATCCGCGAACGAAAGTAACGTGCATCGGTATCGTCAGGGTTGGGTTACAGCATTTCGGGCTTGAATTCAGGATGCCGTCGGATCCGTTTTTGGCCCTGGAGTGTGAAGCGAGTGCAAGAGCATACGGATCTCGGTGCGGTGGTAGCGGCGGTGACCGCCGATGGTCGAGGTAAACCCGATTTTTCCTTCGTCAGCCCAGCGAGCGACTGTTTTCGGAGTTACACGAAAAAGTTCGGACACTTGTTTTGGAGTGAGTAAGTCTTCGGAGCCGATATCAAAGACAGCGGGAGGAGGTGGCGGTCCATTGCCACCGCTGCTTTCGTGCTGAGCGGAGGCTGGAGTCGACCCGTTCAGGCCCATGATTGTCCTTTCGAGGAGTCGACGGTGCGTGATTCTTTCTGACTCGGATGCCCGGTATCGGATCGAAGAATTTTTCTGTACGCGGTGAGCAGATATTTTTCGGCAGCGGTGTAGTCGGTGATCGGGGTGCCGTCTGAGTCTGTGGTATCGACGATGAGTTCGAGGTAGCGGCGGCGGTATAGATAGGCATCGGGTTGCTGCAGCAAGAATTGCGCGGCGGCGATGACTTCTGGACTCGACGCTGCACGTGCGAATCTGGCGTGAGACTGCAGGTGGCGATCTATGTCGTTGTGCGGGTACGGATCTGACTCTGTATTTGTTGGGTCGTGGGCGTTCATCAGGTCGTGCTCCTGGCGTTGATTCGTTCTGTGTCGCCGTCGTAGTAGTCCAACAATCTCTGATCCATCACCCGGCGCCACAGCGGTGGAATCCACGCGATCACGATCATCACTGCGTAGCCGGCCGGAAGTTGCGGCGCTTCGGCCGCGCTACGCAGACTTTGGTACCGCAGCTTCGGGTTGGCGTGGTGATCGCTGTGCCGCTGCAGTTGGTAGAGAAACAGATTGCTCACGACGTGATCGCTGTTCCAACTGTCAGCGGGGCTGGCGCGAACGTACGAGCCGTCGGCACGCTTGCCACGCAGCAGGCCGTAATGCTCGAGGTAGTTCGCGGCTTCGAGGAAGGTGAATCCGGCAACTGCCTGCAGCAGGAGCCAGGGCGCGACCTCCCAACCGAAGATACCGATCAGCGTCGCGAAGAGGACAACACTCATCGCCCAAGCGTTGAGAATATTGTTCTCGAAGCTCCAGGTTCGTTTGCCTTTCCTCTGGAGTCGAGCGCTCTCGATGCGCCATGCCGAACGCAGCCCGCCGAACACACTTCGTGGCAAGAACCTCCAGAAGCTCTCACCGAACCGTGAGCTGGCCGGGTCCTGCGGAGTAGCTACACGCACATGGTGGCCGAAATTGTGTTCCACGTAGAAGTGCCCGTAGAGAGATTGCGCAAGCGCCACTTTCGCGAGCCACTGTTCGATCTTCTCGCTCTTGTGGCCGAGCTCGTGGGCCGCGTTGATACCGACGCCGGCGACGACGCCCACCGTGAACGACATCGCGATCTTCTCCGCGATTCCCATCGGAGCGTTGATCCAGCACCAGCAGGCGAAGACCAGACCGGCGTATTGCAAGGGGAGGAACGCGTAAGTGCACCAGCGGTAGTAGCGGTCCTTCTGCAGTCGTGGGATCGCATCGTCCGGCGGACTTTCGCCGTCTTCACCGGCCAGCATGTCGATGATCGGGATGACGATGACCAGTAGCCACGCGCCGGTCGCCCAGAACAATCCGAGACGAAGGTTGTCGACGAGAAACCAGGAGATGAACGGGCTGAGTGGAATCAGCAATCCGAGCGGCCACAGGTACCTCTTACGATCACGCCACACCGAAGGGCCTTCGATGCTCGCGGGTGTGGAAGCCGCGGGAGTCATGGTGACATCTGGTGAATAGGGGGCATTTTCCTAAGGATTCAGTCTTAGAGGACGTTTACGATATGTGTATCTCATTCCAGAGCCGAGGGTTACACGTGGAATCGAAGTAAGAGGTGATCGCACGTCGGGGGCTGAGGCGCGGCCCTACGATCTCGGCCTCCTCGGATATCCACGAATCGCCGGTGGCTAATCCGTCTTTTTCGCACGATCGATGAATGATCTTGGTGAAGAACAAGACTCGTGTTCATTCCGGGATGCCTTTGCCAACCTGCTTGGGCATGTTGCGACTTTGGGTGTGCCCATGATTCGGAGCGAGCGCTCCATCAACCTCGGATGCGGGTGATGGAGACCACAGCAATACGGCAGGGGCTAGCTACACGACTTCCGGCTGCTGTGTACTAACTGACATTCATTCGAGACGTTCGAGCCCCACTTTCCGAGGTTCCTGCTGAGTGCAGATGACTATGCTCGCTCTGTAAGTTCACGTGAGAGTGGGGCGACCGTGATGGTAAAGGCTGATCCAGACGACCACCTTGTTGCTGTGCTGTGTTCTGTTTCCTCCGGGAGTCGTGCAGCTTTCGCCGAATTCTACGACCGGACTTCCCCTTGGGCCTGCGACCTGCTCATGCAGATGTTCGGTGATCAGCGAGTTAGCGACGAACTGGCACGGTCGGTGTATCGCGAGGTATGGGCATGCGCGCCCGAGTACAAGACGGAAAACGGGAGCCCTACGGCGTGGGTAATCATGATTGCTCACCGGCGAGCGATAGAAAAGATTCGCTCCCGCCCTCGGCGCGAGGCTTTATGGTCCTCTCAGGAGGCCTCCGGATCGGCCGAGGAAGCCCACGCATGCAAAGACGGCTTCAGTTGGTCAACAGGGGATTGCCGCGCAAGAAGATACCTCTACCAGGGATATTACTGCGGTTGGACACAGCGGCAGATAGCCCATCGTGACGGGGTGACCGTTACCCTTGTGCGATCGAGCATCAAATCAGCCGTATTGACTGCACGCGCTAGTCAGCAATGCAGTCTGATGTAGCCGGAGTTCTGACGGAGGCATGTTCGGCGTTGGTGCTACGAGCGGAGAGCTTCGCGGGGTGATCGGGCGCAGTAATCGAGGTTTGCACGAATTAGGTGGTCCGACTGTGAAAGGGTTTGCAGGAAGGAGACGGGATGTGCTGGACGAGTACTGACGGCGCTCACGAAGGAGCGCCGGCGACGATCGTCGCCGGCGATCGCACCGCACTGTCGTACAGCGCCCGGGGCTTCGGACTCGAGGACGGAACGTACGTGCCCGATGAAGCGACGATCGGTTGGCGGGCGCAATGCTCGTGCGGATGGAAAGCAGTGGGGCTCATCGAGCGTGTGACCGACGCCGACCTACCTCCACGACCGGACCAGATCCTCGACCTCTCGGGAGGGCCCGCATTCCCGGAAGTAGAAGACATATGCCACGCACAATGGCTTGAGCATGTCCGCCGATCCGCTTCAGCATGCTCCACGAACGCGTTCTCCATGACCACATGACGCACGACTCGGTGAGGTATCGGTCGGGGACCTATGATTCCTGATCTGCAGTCGACTCACGCGTGAGGTCTAGGGCCGCACACCTCGCTGTTGTACAGGGGGGAGTGGTGCGTGCACCACTCCTGAGTGGTCCCGGCGTATTGTGACCCACCGCGGAGATGCGGTGGTCGGATCGAGAGGCATCGACCCGACCACGCCGATGACACCGTCGTCAACACCGATCACCTGTCCTCCGCGTAGGAGGGTGACGTCTTCTCTGGTGATCTTGGTCTTGTCGGCGCGAGCCGTCATCAGCCACTCTCCGTGATCATCCGTCAATTTCGCGAGCCAGGTCCCCATATGACCTGCCTCTACCTTCGTGTTCGTTGGCGGACCCCCCGAGTCGCGCTCTCAAACAAAGCCTCGCGCGAGCGCAGCCAGTGGGTGCCCCCGCTGTGTCATCCGCTCGGAGCACTTATCTCTGGGAGTGCATGTCCATCGTGTTTTCGTCGGCTACGAAATCTAGCCAGAAAACGCTAGCCAACAAACTCGTAGTAACGTCACTGAACGATTGTGACCGTGTTTTTCGGTGCGCTCAGTGCGTCAATTCGTCCTTCTTGGCGCGAGCCTTTTCGAGCGCCTTCTCTGCGCGCTTGCGAGCACGCTTACCCAGCACCTCGGTCTGCTCCGACGCCGTTTCTGCCCACTCGTTGCTCTTCTCGAGGGCGAGTTCGGCGAACTCCGAGCTGCGCTTGCTCGCCAGCTCTGCCAGTTCGGCGCTGCGCTCACGTGCGGTCTCGGCCAGTTCGGAGCCGCGCTTCTGCGCGACTTCGAGGATGTCCGGGCCGCGTTCTTTGGCGACCTCTCCGAATTCCGCGGCTCGCTTGCTCGCGATCTCCGCGAACTCGGAGCTGCGCTCCTTGGCAAGTTCGAGCCAATCCGTGCCGTGTGCCTTCGCGGTTTCGGCAAGTTCGGAACCGCGTTCGGACGCCACCGACAGAGCGTGTTCGACGCGATCGCTCGTGTGATCGGTCTGCGATGCGACCAACGGAAGTGCCGCGGCGATAGACGCCTGAGCCTTCTTCGCGGCGCGGCGGCCGCGCCAGCCGAGCGACGGCTTGCCCTCTGTGTCGACGGACGCGATCATCAGTCCGCCGAGCAGGCTGACGTTCTTGATGAAGTTGGTCCGCTGCATCGCTCGCAGTGACGGATCGGTTTCGTTCCAGAAGTCGTGACCGGCAAGCGTGGTCGGTACCAGGCTCCCCGCGAGGACCAACGACGCGAGGCGCGGCGCCTTGCCGGTGGCCAGCAGGGCACCGCCGCCGATCTGGACGGCGGCGTTGATCTTGACGAGTGTTTCCGGATCAGCAGGCACCTTCTGCGTCACTGCTCCTGGCAGCGTCTCGACGGATTTGTCGATCAGCGGTGACGCTTTGGCTGCTCGCTGAGCGGGGTTGCGCAAAGCATCGATTCCCCCGGCGATGAAGATCGTGGAAAGCAGTGGACGAGCAATTCGACGTACCAGCATGTTTCAAGCCTTCCAGAGTGAATGCGACATTCGGAGATAAACACTCTCCGCGGGGCCTCCCGGCAGGTTGCCCAGCTGCACTGAACTCTGTCGACAGGCACCCTCAAACGTGGAGGTGGGATGTGCCCAGTACCTCTCTTACAGGAGGAGGCGATCCCGGTAGTGGTGCATCATCATGGGTCGAGCAAATTAGGTACCCGCGCGAGCCAGATGTCCCAGGCGAGGGTTAGGCCGAGGTATATAGGGTGTTAATACCAAACTTTTCGACCGCCCACAGCGCGACCCATAGTGCCCAGAAGTGTCAGGATTGCGCCGACCACCACCAAGATGATGCCGACTGTCGTCAAAATACTGATTGCGGTGAAGTAACCGATCAGGGCCAGAATGATGCCGAGGACAATCACAGTGATTCCTATTCTCTCGCTAGGTTCTCGCTCTGCGCACCGGCCAGCCACCAGATCCGGCGGTGCGAGAAGTTCAATAGATCACAGAATCTATACCATCAGACATAGATTATAGGCAAAATTGAAACCAGATGTAGTGAGGTGGCGTTAAGCGCCGACCTGGCCCGGCCAGGAGGCCGGTCGGTGCCTGGCGAACATTGAGGAAGGACGTAGTCAAGGGCCCACCGACACTGAGCACGAGCAGAGTCTCGGTGGGCGGGCACGCGCCCGCCGTGTCGGCGACGAGCGCGAAGTTCGGGCGGTCCACCGACATCAGGTGTGAACATCGGTCGGTGGACCGTGCGTGTCAGAACCGGCGACAACTCCGACACGCAGATCGAAGACCCGCCGGGACGGAGTGGGGGACTCAACCGGCGGGTCAACATCCTCCATGCCCTGGTGCCTTGTTCTCCAAACATGAACAGCCCGCCGTATTTGTCGAGCAGGCACAACGAGGCCCAGCAGAAACCGATCAAGGCGACGGGCAGCACTCCCTGATGCTGGCCTTGTCGTCCAGAGTCGCCTGCTGCACCAGATGAGCGTCATTCTGCCGTGCGTCAGTACAAGTACATTGCCGCGTTCCTGACAAGTAACGGAGAAGGGTAGTGTTCGGCCCTCGTTCCAGGCTGGCGCGGGTGGGTGGGGGGCCGAGAATGTTCATCTCGATCACGCCGGCGGTGCGAAGCCTCACGCCCGTAACTCGATGCCATTCTGCAGCGGTTGCGACGCGGATAGACGTTGGTGATCACTCCCCGCGAAGTGGCGAGATCGTGGTATCGGTCAACGGCTGATGTCGATACCGACCGGCTGTTCGATAACGCCCCTGCATCCGCTGCGGCAATCAACGAAACTTTCCCGGCGGTCGGTCAGTTCAGGTGGTGAACCGGCGTAGAACTCGAGCACGGTAATAAACAGTGGACATCTACATTGAAGGCAGTCGCGTCCGAGTTCGGTGCCGACGACGGGCACAGTGCTCACGAAATCGACCATAGGCCAATTCTTCGAACGCGCATTCCTACTGGCAGGCAACGCATCCCGCGCACCGATGACACCGGTAAGTCTGTGACGCGATGTATGTGTCTGCTGCGCTTACCGTCGCATTCTGCAAGCGAGCCACCGACTGGGTGGGGAACACAGGAGATAGAATGAATTCTAGTAAATTTCGGAAGGGGCTTCATGGGCATCGCTGACCAGAATGGCACAACGCCGGGCGTCTCGACAGAGATGAAGTCGGGCAAGGACCTGCCACCCTCGATGATCGAGCGACTGACGTTGATTCTCGACGCCTTCGGCGGCCGAGGAGCTCGGATCACGCTCGAACAGGTTGCATGCCGTACTCGATTACCTCGCTCCACTGTCCACCGCATTCTCGATCAGCTCACCACCTTCGGATGGGTCGAGCACGCCTCCTTCGGATACTGCCTCGGTCGCCGCGCTCTCCGGGGGACGGCGACGGCGAGAGGCGCAGCTCGCTTCGTGAAGCGGCCGCACCGTTTCTGCACGAATTGCACCAGCAGACCGGTATGGTCGTGCATCTGACCGTCCTCGACGGCCCCGACGTCGTCGATCTCGACAAAGTCGGCGGACGTTTCGCCGCTGCAATCCCGTCGCGTGTCGGGGGTCACGCCCCCGCCCACTGCACCGCCGGCGGAAAAGCGATCCTGGCGTGGATCGCCCCCGAACGCGTCGACGCTCTTTTCGGCTCAGTCCTTTCTCGCAGTACGGAAAACACCATCACAGACATCAATGTTTTGCACCAGGAACTGAGTCGCATCCGCCGGCGCCGCGGTGTGGCCTTCGAGCGAGGAGAGTCAGCTCATGGTGTGGCCTGCATCGCTGCTGCGGTTCGCGGATACGAAGAACCCGTCGGCAGCATCGCCCTGTGCGGCAACAACAAATCCGTTCAGCTAGAACGCCTCGCCCCTTGGTCGTCCACGCGGTCCGTGAAATTTCTCGATCGTTGTACCCCGAATCGGACCATTCCCGTAGACCACGAAAGGCGCCTTCCGTTCCTGCGGCCACATTCTCCGCGGAGATGATGGATCGCCTCCTGGCGGCATCACCGGAAGACTGGATCTAACGTATCTCGACCGATCGAGTCCGCGGTGTCAGTACTGGACGGTATTCCCGAGAACTCGCTGACGCATCCTTAACTCCTCGACCACGCTGGATGGCGCTTGTTTGCATTCTCCAGGGCTCGCCGTGGATCAGCCATGTCATTTTGAACATGTTGGGCTGCAAGCAGATACATTTTTCGTTGAATGTGTCATTGTGCGAGAATGCGGATTCCGTTGGCGTCCTGGGCGAGGATGTGGGCGAAGTGGCGGTTGGATTTGTCGAGTCCGTCGGAGAGGTTCGCGCCACGCAAGAAGGATGCTGCGGCGGCGTCGAGGTGCCGCGCAATGCGCAGGAGCAGGCCGAGGGGCGGGAACGAGGAAGACGTGGGCGTCTGCGGTGATAATGTCGAGGGTCGATAGTAGCGACAGACCGGCCTCAGTTTCGTTGTCGTCGTGGTTGATGTGGGCGACTTTCAATGCTTCGGCCGGGGCTGCCGCTGGAAATTTCTGTGCCGAGCCTGCGACAATGTTTCCGTTTTGTCGGCACGACAGCGAACTATTGGCGGTAATGGTGTTGTGCTGCAATGTGTCCTTATTTTCAACGTTGCTTGACAGGGGCGCACGGGAGTCGGAAGCAGAAAACGGCAGGGTTAACCGCGATAGCGGCGAGGGAACCGCTGCATGCGCGGGAAGGATACGAGCTGCTGAGTCCGAGCGCTCCTCTTACCGGCGGCGACATGTGATCATCGTTCTGAAATCGATACTGTCTAGGTTTTTCGACGTGAGGATCGTATGTTCGCTGATCGGTTGAATATGTTGTTCGAGGATTCGCCGCGATTCGGTCGTCCGGTCACGCAAGCTGTGGTGGCGGACGGTCTCGCCGCGAGTGGCTCTCGCCTCTCCCGCCCTTATCTGTCTCAGTTACGTCGAAGTAGGCGGACGAACCCTTCTCCGGATGTGGTCGCTGTGCTTGCTAATTTCTTCGGCGTCGATGACAAGTATTTTTATCTGCCGGTCGACAGTGAGGGGGCGGAACCGTCGGTTGTCATCGACTGTCTCGAACAGGGGGCGTTGCGGCAACTGTTGGCTGCAGTGGTCGGCCTTTCCGAGTCGTCCACAGGGCTGGTCGTCGACATGGCGGAACGTTTGCGCCGCGCAGAGAAACTTCCAGAGATCACTGCGGGCGCTGATTGACCGAAACGTACTGCTATAGACCGGTTCCCCGACGCTGAAAGGTGAACGGTCTGGAGTGGTAGGGACGAGTATCTGCTCCTGACTGGGGAACTCGTTTTCGAAGACCACTGGGACTGCTCTCCGGGATGCGTTCGACTATGCCGTGCTCGATCGTCGGAGAACGTTCGGCGTGTTTGCGGTGCGATCGCTCACTACCCGACGTAGGGTCGGATTCCGCCAGATTATCGACCCAACCCCGAGAGTATGGCGCCGGGGGACGGGTCACGGCATTTCTCTGCCTACCGCCCCTACTTGAGGTCCCGTGCCCTTTGCCGGCTCTGGGCGTCCGGCTCGCCGGCAAGCTTCACTCCCTTACCGCCCTGCTCGAGTAGCACCTTGAGGCGGCTGAGCAAGTTCGCTCAACATGTGACAGAGGTGAACGAGCCGCCGGTACCGAGGTTCTCGTCAGAACCTCGGTTCCTGCTTGCCTGCCGGGCAGGCAAAAAAACGTCGCGTTGCGAGCGATGGGAGGACCGCGCGGAATGGTGGCAGTGACCGAGAGTGCCGAATACGCCCATCGGATCGACATTCCAGTTGGCGTCCGCCAGTAGGGGGTGGACGTTCGCGCGAGCCTTCACCAACTGAAGTCCGGATGGGGAAGTCGCGGAGTTCGGTGATGAGGGCTTCGAGGCGTAGACCTCAGCGAGGTAGGTGAGAGCGCTACCTAGTGCCGCGCGCCTAAAATTCTTTGACAGTGCGATTTGAGATACTTCAAGCATGCGGATTAAGCCCCTACTCTTGCGAGACGGCGACGATCTC
>NZ_JBEORR010000069.1:0-11482 GCF_040302345.1 Streptomyces sp. NPDC126510
CTCGCCGAGTCCGACATCATCGTCGACGCCTTGACCTTCCCCATCTCCACCGGTCAGGAAGAGGTGCGACGCGACGGCATCGAGACCATCGAAGCCATCCGTCAGCTCAAGGCTGCGTACCCGGAACTCCACTTCACCCTGGGTATCTCGAACATCTCGTTCGGTTTGAACCCGGCCGCACGGCAGGTCCTCAACTCGGTGTTCCTGCACGAGTGCACCGAGGCAGGTCTGGACACGGCGATCGTTCATGCGTCCAAGATTCTGCCGATGGCCCGAATTCCTGACGAGCAGCGTGAAACCGCACTCGACCTCGTCTACGACCGTCGTAGCGAGGGGTACGACCCGCTGCAGAAGCTGATGGCTCTGTTCGAGGGTGTCTCGGCTGCGTCGGCGCGCGAGTCCCGTGCGCAGGAACTGGCGGGACTTCCGTTGTTCGACCGGCTCGAACGCCGCATCGTCGACGGCGAGCGCAACGGCCTCGACGACGACCTCACCGAGGCGATGACGATCAAGCCTCCGCTGGCCATCATCAACGAGACCTTGCTCTCGGGCATGAAGACCGTCGGCGAGCTGTTCGGCTCCGGACAGATGCAGTTGCCGTTCGTTCTGCAGTCCGCCGAGGTCATGAAGACTGCCGTGGCATTCCTCGAACCGCACATGGAGGCGAGCGACGAGGACGGCAAGGGTCGCATCGTGATCGCGACCGTCAAGGGCGACGTTCACGACATCGGCAAGAACCTGGTCGACATCATCTTGAGCAACAACGGCTACGAGGTCGTCAACATCGGTATCAAGCAGCCGATCGCGACCATTCTCGACGTCGCGTTGGACAAGAAAGCCGACGTGATCGGCATGTCCGGACTGCTCGTGAAGTCCACTGTCGTGATGAAGGAAAACCTCCAGGAACTCAACGCACGCGGAGTCGCCGAGAAGTTCCCGGTTCTGCTCGGTGGTGCGGCGCTCACGCGCTCCTACGTCGAGAACGACCTGCAGGAGGTGTACGAGGGCGACGTCAGCTATGCCCGCGACGCTTTCGAGGGTCTGAACTTGATGGACCAGATCATGACGACCAAGCGTGGTGGCGGCCCGGCGCCGGACAGCCCGGAGGCCATCGCTGCTCGCGAGAAGGCTGCCGAGCGTAAGGCTCGTCACGAGCGTTCCAAGCGCATCGCCGAAAAGCGTAAGGCTGCAGCGGTTCCCGTGGTCCTGCCGGAGCGTTCCGATGTCGCAGCCGACATCGCGGTGCCGACACCTCCCTTCTGGGGCTCGCGCATCGTCAAGGGAATCTCGCTGTCCGAGTACTCGGGGCTGCTCGACGAGCGCGCTCTTTTCCTCGGCCAGTGGGGCCTTCGCGGTCAGCGCAAGGGCGACGGTCCGACGTACGAGGAACTGGTCGAGTCGGAAGGCCGTCCGCGACTTCGGTACTGGCTCGATCGGTTGACGTCCGAGGGCATCCTCGCGCATGCCGCGGTCGTGTACGGGTACTTCCCGGCGATCTCGGAGGGCGACGACGTCATCGTGCTCACCGAGCCGAAACCGGATGCACCCGAAAGGTTCCGATTCACCTACCCGCGCCAGCACCGCGACCGCTTCCTGTGCATCGCGGACTTCGTTCGCTCGCGCAAGGACGCCGAGGCCACCGGGCAGGTCGACGTACTCCCGTTCCAGTTGGTGACGATGGGTCAGCCGATCGCGGACTTCGCCAACGAGTTGTTCGCGTCGAACTCGTACCGCGATTACCTCGAGGTTCACGGAATCGGTGTCCAGCTCACGGAGTCTCTGGCCGAGTACTGGCATCGACGCGTCCGTGAAGAGCTAGTGCTTCCCGAGGGTCACACCGTCGCGGAGCAGGATCCCACCGAGGTTGCCGGTTACTTCGATCTCGAGTACCGCGGCGCTCGCTATTCGTTCGGATACGGCGCGTGCCCGGATCTCGAGGATCGAGCCAAGTTGGTTGCGTTGCTCGAACCCGAACGAATCGGCGTCGAATTGTCCGAGGAGCTGCAGCTGCATCCCGAGCAGTCCACGGACGCTTTTGTCCTGCACCACCCGGAAGCAAAGTATTTCAATGTCTGAGTTGCCGAACGGAATATCGGAAGACGGCCCCTCGCCGTTCGCTCGCCGCGTCCTCGACATCATCGACCGTATTCCTGCAGGCCGAGTGATGACATACGGACTGATCGCCACCATCGTCGACGCGCATCCGCGCCAAGTCGGCCAGGTCATGACCCACTGGGCAGACGAAACACATTGGCACCGAGTGGTCTACGCCAACGGCACTCCCGCTACCTGTCACGGCAACAACGCTCTCGTCCTACTGCGCGGCGAAGGGACGCCCATGCGCGACGGACGGGTCGACCTCGTACACGCGCTGTGGAATGGATGATCCACCTCAAACGATGGCGAGAACCGTCCTGCAATCGTTTTCGACGAAATGCCATGTCCTCCATGCGATTAAGTCATCTTCACCCTCGTATTTGCTCCCCGGGTCATGTCCTAAGTCTGGTATGTCGGATGAGACACGGCCACCCGCTGCGCAGTCTCGACGTGCACTCAGGTGGACTGGCGGTTGACGACACACCCGGGGGCAAGGTGTAAGGCGCGAGAGCGTGTAGCGCCGACGCGGCGTGTGAACGGGGAGAGCTCAGTGACCGGGCGGCCAGCTCGGTATCGGTTCGATGATGTGGACGGTCAACTGACAACGTCGAACACGTTGTGTTCGCGCTTTGCGCTGAACCTCTACGTGGAGACAAAAAGATCTTTCACAGGGCGAGTGAGCGAATTGCGGTCTGGACGATCGGCAACACGTCCTCTTCGAACCACAGGTTCTTGGCAAGCCACGGCTGGTTGCGCGGAGAAGGATGTGGGAGGGGAAGGTACCCCAACGGCAGGTAATCCTTCGCTGCTTTGACGGTCTCGGTCAGTGTCGGCTTGCGCCGACCACGTAGATAATGCGCCTGTGCATACTGACCGACCAACACCGTGAGTCGGACGTCGAGTAAACGATCGTTCAGTGCCCCATGCCAATGAGATGCACATTCGGATCTCGGTGGTTTATCGCCCGACCTGGCTTTGCCTGGATAGCAAAAGCCCATCGACATGACGGCTACCGTGTCCGGGTCGTAGAACTGTGTGGGCGTCAGACCGAGCCAAGCGCGCAGACAGTCACCTGAAGGATCGTCCCAGGGAACACCCGTCGTATGAACTTTGCGGCCGGGCGCCTGGCCGATCACACGCAGCCGAGCCGATGGGCCTGCTTGCAGTACGGGACGCGGTCCGCACGGCAGGTGGTCCGCGCAGAGCGTGCACCCTCGGATCTCCCTGAGCAACTCAGCCAATGGTTCCGGCATATTTCCCATCTCCGGGGTCGAGGCAAGCATAGAAGTGACGTCGTTATCGGACGCGTTCGAGGTCGTCGTCTACCGGGAAATCACCGAAATCCGGGTGGAAGGCTTGAAGCCGCGCCGGTAGGCCGGGCTGACAGATTTCTCAGTCAGCGGGCAGCGGGGGCGTCGAGTCCGCCGGTATTTGGCACGGTTTCCCCTATGTCTCCAACCATGCCTCGAAGACGCATATGCCCGTCGGACAACGTGTAGCAGCGTTGCGACGAGACAGGGTAGCGACAGGACAGAGACCCAGGGTGCCGCGACCGGGACGCATCGGGGCAGTGAAGACATCACGCGGGTTGGCGGCGTAACTGGCTGACGCCTTCCACAGCAGCTCTAGCGATCGGAAGACCCTCGAAGGATCTCGCCGCCCAAGGTGTACGCGCCCAGCTCTCCTGAGTAGGCCAGCGGTCGAAACCGTGACGGCTCATCGGATCCCAGGTCAGTGAAACCCGACGAGCCGTCCCGTGCCCTGGCCCGGCAGAGCTGAGGCACGGCACAAGTGATCCACCGGACGCAAAATTTGGGGGACCGGCTATCCGGTGGATCCTCGACTCACTACCCCCGCTGCCCGTCATGTAAACGCCGCACCGAATCGTGAGCCGAAACGCTCAGTTCTCGAATGCGGTGATGCTCCGGACCAGTGACGTCCGGGTAGGTCGACCGGCGGATGCGCAGTATTCGTCGACGTCGACGGCGATGTACACCGACGACCTTCAGGCTGGCGATCCGCGGAACCCTGCAGTGCACGAGGGAGACGTACTGCGCGCCCGGTTGCGCTTGATGCCTTGCGGCACTTGATGTTCGCCGCGGCTGGGGAAGGGGCCGGCTAGCCGAGGACGCAACAGCAATTCTCAATATCCGGACTGGACGATTTTTTGGCCTACCCGGGGCGAGGGCGGTGTCTGTGGGCGGTTCCTCGGTGCCCTCCTTGCGGGAGATGCGTTGCGAAGAGTCGACGGTCGTCTGCGTACCGTTCGACGGCGATCCCACAACTCGTGTCCGAGTTCGCCTCTGTGGCTGCCCTGATCGCATCGTTGTGCGTCGTGGGTTTCCCACCGGGTGTGCTCCTCGGCGGTTCTGCACATGCTCCTCCATGAAGGCCGACGGTAATGGCGGACCGAAGAGGGTGCCCCTGGATGAACTACCCGAGCGCCTCTACCGCGCGCGCGGGTTGTTGGCGGTGCTATGACCGATTGTCTTCGAACCTTCTCGCAGCGTGAACGACCCTGCGACCTGGGCGAACCCGAAGACACACCCTGACCGTGGCTTCCACGTCGACTGCTGCGATGTGTATCAGTTGACAGAGTGGGTAGCTCGAAAATCATGAGTACCGTGACCGAATCCGTAGATGTCAACGTCCCCATCTGTACCGCCTACGACCAGTGGACTCAATTCGAGTCGTTCCCCCACTTCATGTCCGGAGTACGGGAAATTCGACAAATCGACGATGTGCACACACATTGGATCCTCGAAATAGCCGGACAACCACGGGAATTCGACGCCACCATCACCGAACAGCACCCGGACGAACGCATTGCGTGGAAATCGGACGCAGGCCCCGATCATGCGGGTGTGATCACCTTCCACCGATTGGACGACTCGCACACCAGGGTGACAGCACAGATGGACATCGACCCTGATGGCTTCGTCGAAAACATTGCCGACAAACTCGGAGTCCTCACCCACAGAGTCAAAAAGGACATGGGGAGCTTCAAGGAGTTCATCGAATCCCGCGACCAGGAAACAGGCGCCTGGCGGGGAAACATCGAACGCCCGGACCAGATACGCCCCGACGAAGTCTGAACTCCCGCACCCCGCAGGCCTGGGGACTGCTGCGGCAGGAGTAGGCGCGGGCCACCGGAAGCGCAATCGCCCATCGGCACGGTTCCCCCGCAGGGGGTTACTACGGCTTCCCGAGTCCTACACGTGCGTGCCGAGGGTGCCGGTGTCGTTTGCCACGTGAGGACGAACGAAGCCACTGGAAGTCCAGGCACATCACCACGGTCAGACCGACACCTAACATCACGAGTAACAGAACCACGTTCACCATCGCCACTGCTCCCTCTGACATCGAATTAGCCACTCACACCACGGAAGGCAGAATTCTCAGACGCATTCCGGACGCGTACGTTCCGGTAGCTGGACTCAGGCAGCGGTCACGCCATGAATCGATCGGACCGATACGCGCATCCTCGACGTCGCGGACAAACCACGTGCGATCGGTTCTTCCGCCTCGAAACGCTCGATTGCGAGTGCGAGGCCCATGACCTGTCGCCACCACCGTTCACGTTCCTCGGATTCGGCCCACACAATTACATCCATCACTGTCTCCTCATCAACCCTGGGTTTGTTACCCAGGTCACAGATTTTGGAAACGTAGGACACGCGAAATTATGCAATGGAGAGAAGCGGGGACTCGCGGTGTGTCGCCGATAACCAATCCTCCTCGAGGCCTCCGAAAACAGATCCGAAGACACGAAACGAGTACAGCCGAAAAAGGAGCTTGCGAACTGACCCGCAGTCCAATCCACTCGGCCCCCGTCGACGTCAATGCGGTCACTTCACAGGCTGCACAACACTTCTCGTGGGTGTGTTGATACGGCTGCGAGCCGTTGCGCTCAAACACAGGCGACAGGGTCAGGAACCTGACCGTACGCCGCTGCAGGCGAGGAACATGATCAGCCCGCTGCGGATTCGGATGCCGCCCCTGAGGCGAAGTCCGAAGCCGAACGACGCCTATGCTCGGTATAAGATCTCGCGAGAGAGTGGAGCCAGATATGAGTCCGAACAGCACCTGGCTCGACACCCGAACAACCCAACTACGGGGCACGCTTCTCGGTCTGGGGCTGACGATCACCGACTCCCAGGCCCGCGTACTGCTCAACGACAAACTCGACGACTACGCCCGCCTGATGCACGTCACCCGCCGCACCGCCCAACGACACTTCACCGACGAACAGCTCGCCATCTTCGCCAACTCCCTCGCGGCGGCCATTTCCGACGAAGCACCCGGCGAGCCCATGACCGAATTCGAACGCACCATCCCCATGCCCACCAACGCACTCGGACTGACCATCGCCGCCCTGGCAGAAGCGCTGAAAGTCGCCCACGGCAACCTCGAAGAGCACTCTCTGACCGACGGCTTGTCCCACCTGTCGACTCTGGGCATGATCGCCGCCGACGCCCGCACAAACACCCGCACCGGTACCGTTCCCATGCCCCGGCCGCTGCTGCTGCGGATCGCTCGCTTTCTCGACAACACCGCGAAAATGGTCAGCGAGGGAGCGAACCTGCCCGACGGCCTCGACGAAAACGCGCGAGCACCCTTCGTCACCACCCTCCAACAAGACGCCGACGGACTACGCACCCTCGCGAACACCGAAGACGGTCACTCGCCGAAACTTTGGCGTATCCCTGCCAGTAGCGAAACATCGCCCCGTCGCGAAAAAGCCAATCGACGTCATGCCGCAGTCGAAACAGAGCCGAACGCCGCAACGGAAGGCGCGCGCGGGGATTCGATCCGCAGCGGACGACCTCGCCCCACGGAATCTTGACCTGCCAACACATGTGAGGAGTTACTCGTGAGGCCTATCGCCAGTTTCAGCGCCATGTTCGTGTGGGCCATCCTGCTCATCGCCGTCGTCGGCATCGCCGTGAGCCTGACCCAAGGGGCGTGGGCTCCCACCGTCGCCTGGGCGATCGTGGCAAGCGCGGCCGCGGCTGGTCTGATACGTCTGCGACACCGGCAGATCGGTAGCACCCGCACATTGAGAGCTGTTCCCGCGCGGCGAATACATCGCGCCAAGCACGACAAGAACGATCACATCTGACACATCCCACCGACTGCCGACGGCTCCCCTCCGCGGCCCAGATCGTCCCGCCGGCATTCGTAAGCGCCCAGGGGGACGGGCCTTGGGGCCTTGCGTCTGACGAATCCCCGGAATGGTTATCGAGTACAGCTCAGCGTGTTGAAAGCTGGCCTGTTGAAGTCAGTACTGCTGTATTCAGTACTGCGCGTTCGTCATTCACCACCGACTCCGCGGTCCGCGGGAAATCGGTAGACCCGAATTCCGCCCTCGCGATCGGTGTATTGAATGCTCCAGAGCGTGCGATCCACCTGCCCCAACTCGATACTCCGGACAGCTTCCTCCAAGGTCGGGTACTCAGCAGTGCGCTGCGCAGCACCGTCGTAGAGAAAAGTGAAATGCATTCGATCCTCGTCCTTTCTTCCCAGTCAGGTCAGGCTGCGACCGCGACCGGCCGGGGCGCAAAGGAAGACGAGGCTCGCAGTTTCGCGAGACTTTGGGCGAGGAGCCGAGAGACGTGCATCTGCGACACTCCGATCTTCTCCGCGATCTCCGCCTGAGTCAGTTCCCCGAAGAACCGGTAAATCACGATGATGCGCTCACGCTCGGGCAGAGCGAGGAGCGCCGGCCGCAGCGTTTCCTGATTGTCGATGCCGTCGAGGGCAGCATCGAACTCTCCCAACGCATCTGCGATCGATCGACCGTCACCGACGGCGGCTGCATCGAGGGACGCTGCATGATAGGAATCGCCGGCAGCAACGATCTCCGCGACCTCGGCGGGCTCGACTCCGAGCTCTTTCGCCAGCTCCGGCACCGTCGGCTCACGCCCGAGATCCTGCGTGAGCGCGGTGCGTGCTTTGTTGAGCGCAAGACAGTTTTCCTGCAACGAGCGCGGCACCCGCACATCCCATCCACGATCCCGGAAATGCTTACGCACCTCCCCCATCATCGTGGGAATCGCGAAGGCGAGAAAGTCTTTGCCCTTGGCCAGATCGAAACGGTTCACCGCACTGACCAGACCGACGCTGGCCGCTTGGACGAGATCGTCGAGCGCTTGTCCGCGGCCGCGATACCGCAAGGCGATATGGCGAGTCAGCGGTAGACATAGTTCGATGATCTGCGTGCGCAGACGCTCGCAGCGTGCGTCGTCTCCCGGCAGAGAAGCCAACTCTTCCAGCAAGCCCGCGACCTGTGCGTATTCGGCGTCCTTCATGTGCCGGCTCACGCTATCACCCACTTCTGCCGGGTGGTCGTTGCTCGTGCGTATCGTGCTGCGGGCATCGTCTTCTCCTTCACAGTCGCGCTCACGGGTTGATCGCCTGCAGGACTACGCGGAATGAGGCCGCCGCGACGAGGGCGAACGCCACTCCGGTCAGCGGGCCGGCAAGGACGGATCCGACTGCGCCCAAGATTCCGGCGATCACGATCACCAGGACGAGATCGAGCGTCACCCGCCGCCACCAACCTCGGGAGGCGACAGGGGTCGTGATCGGCGATCGCCGCTGCGCAGAAGTCCGCCCGACGTCATATGAGGAGGTCATGGCAGTTGTCATTCACACTCCCGGGGTCCACATGCTCACACACAGCTGTCTGTTCCGATGTCGTAAATCTATACCAACTGATGCAGATAAGCGACAATTAGAGCGGCAGGGAAAGCAGGGTCGAAGGCGCCGTGAGCAATCTCCCCTTGGGCTCACCTGCACATTCAGGCGAGTTTCCGTTCTTACCGGGCGGGTACGTTCTAGCCGTGACTATGTTCGGTTGCGCGAAAATCTGCAGTGCTGACCATCAGATTTGCAGCATCGGCCGGCGAAGGGATAGTGATGAGCCGTGTTAAAGTCGAGTGATATCCGGTTGGGCTGAGGGAGTAGTGCTGTGGCAGTGACAGATGCAGCGCACGTCCATGCTGCCTACGACCGCCGTGGGGTGTACGGGATTTCCGTGATGTCGGAACTGTCCGGCGTCGGCCCGCAAACATTGAGACTGTACGAGCGGCGCGGACTGCTCACCCCAGCCCGCACGGGCGGGGGAACCCGCCGCTACAGCGAAGCAGACCTGGCCACGTTGACACGTATCAGCGCGTTGATCGCCGACGGCATCAACCTGACTGCGATCGGTGTCATCCTCGACCTGGAAAACCGGAACGGGATCCTGGCCGAACAGATCGCTCAGCTCAGTGGGATGCCCGCGGAGGAATCGCCTTCCGAGCGCGTCCCGGAAGGCGGTGACCCCGCGTCGGCGTGAGCGATGGCGCCGAAATCCGCATCGGCAGCGATCACATGCCCCTCCGATTCGAGCTGGTCGATCGCCGCATCGAACGCGTCGATAAGCCACGGCTTCTGCGCCTGCGCGAGCGAAGTTTCCGTATTGTCGTCACCGGTCTGCACGATGTGCACCCACCACGAACCGCTCGCATCGGGCTCGTCCCACAACCCTCGCGCAGAATTGGTGGCCAACACGTAGCGGTTGTACTCGAGATCCACACGAATGGCGTACTGCCCGTCCACATTCACCACAGCAGCGGGCCGCTGCGACGCCGCAGCCAACGCGGTCAGCGCGTCGTCGTACATTTCCGAGAACTTCTTCGTCAACGGCACAGTGCAGTCCTACTCATCGAGGCCCCATGCAGACAGCACAAGGTAAAAGACAGCCCGTTGCCACAGCCATGACCAGCCCGTTGCCACAGCCATGACGAAGAACTGACATCCACCCTAACCCCACGAGGCCCACATCAGTGGGAAGCATCCCACTCCGCGATCACCTACCGTCCCATCGAAAGCCGGAAGAGGACCGAACCCTGTCGAACTGCATACCGATCTCGCGGCAAAGCTCCTCATCACTGACGGCGCGGTCCCCGAAAGCGATCGCGCCCACTGCAGTGCCGTCGATGACAACCTCGCCGACGACACCGACGACCGCACCGTCCTCACGGCAAGCGATGTCCCGCCCCGCGCGAATCACCTGCTCGATCACCGACGCACGGTCGAACCCTGCACCGCCGCGGTAGCGGTGGACACCGGTTTCCTCGTCCCGCACCGACACGAACCAGTCCACCTGCATCGCCCTCACATTCCTCCCCTGCACCCCTCACCTACTTCTACCGCGTGGGGAGCGTATCCACCACCTCGGCCGCGAGCACCGTCAGCCGAATACTGCATTGCCGAGACTGCTCGACGAACACCTCGAACACCTCAAACACCTCAAACACCTCGATCCTCACTGATACCGTGCAGCACCATCAGCATTCCCTCGGCATGCTCGAAGCCTTGCGCGTACCGCCATCCCAGCCTGCACACCCCCGACCTCCGCAGGACCCGCACTCCGCCGCCGGAAGAGGTTGGTATGCCAATGGGCACTGCTCACACACCCGCTACTTATCGACGATCATCCACTCAAGAGTCGTCCGGTCGACACAGGCCTCCACTTTCCCGCCCCAGGGACCCATCGGCCGCCGCAGCGGACTCGCCGCGATACGGAGGTCCGACGAAACGTTCCGACCGACTCATGCTGACTTGCAACAGCTCTCGAATCGGATGGATGGTTTGGCACGAACAAGGCAGCTGCGGCGATTTCAACGACCGCACACCCCCAGGACCCCGGCCCTGCACGTCGAGCCGGGGCGGTGGGATGCCATCTGCGTTGAGCACACAACCCAGACAGCCCTTTTCGTGCGCGGTCAATATCCGTGCGGCCTCGCACTTCCCACCATAAACCGCATTACCGGTATGCACCTGGTCGGATTCCCGGTCGATACCAACTAGCAACCCGGGCGCGTGCGGACAGTCCGGGAGCAGCACTCCCCCACACCTACCAACCCGATCTCATCGGCCGGCTACCACCGCCACGTCGCGAGAACTCCGAAACGTTTTCTGGAGTGGCGATGACACTCGGCGACCTCACGAAGCAGGTCAAACAGATCAGCGGAAAGCCAGATTGACACCGAATCGGCTGTCGAAGGGGTGCAACCAGGTTCGATCCACGGTTCCATACCGCCCCACCCCGACACTCGACAAAGCTGACGGGCAATCATCACCGAGTAGTCGACCGGCACCGATCATGTGTGCTCTCGCCAGATTTGTGAAAGTCCGCTACCACCAGAGGAAGTCAACGCGCTCTGCTGATCGAAGATCTGCCGACACCCCGCATGGAGGCGATAGCGTCGAGACTCTTGCCTTGCTCACAGAGGGAGCGGGGGGACTATCTCGTTAACGGTGTTTCGGCCGTTTTCATCAGTAGGTTTCTGATCCGGGCCAACGATCCGCGAACGTGATCGCGAAGGCATTGAGA
>NZ_JBEORR010000070.1:0-11218 GCF_040302345.1 Streptomyces sp. NPDC126510
GCCACCATGCACAACCTCGCCATGGCAGGGTGAAACAGCAGGTCAGCCATCACCCAGCCATGCCCGCCGCCAAGCCTTCTGCAACACCCTTTAGGGCTGAAAGTGTCTGTGCAGGGCGTGGTCGTGTGGGATGTGGTGGAGCCGACGGTGATGCCGGGACAGGTTCTGCTGGCGGTCGGGGTGGAGCCACAGTCGAGTGCTGCTGTTGACGTCATCCGGGCAGCCGGCCGGCTGGGAGCGGTGGCAGTGGTCCTCGGCCCGAACCGTCCTGGCCAGTCCTGTCCGGTGGTGCGTTCGGCTGCCGCGGATGCGGGTGTGGCCGTGCTCTTTCGCACCCCCTGGGGTTGGCAGATGCCGTGGCGGTGATGGTCGGCGGGGCGGTGACGATCGAGGACCTGCAGTCACGGGTGCTCGCCTACTCGTCCACGGATGAGGATGTGGACGACATGCGTCGGCGGACCATCCTCGGTCGCCGAGCGCCGGATGCGGCGGTTGCCGAGCTGCGGGAGACCGGCTTCTTCCGGTTGCTGTGGGGGTCGGGGGATGTAGTGCGTCGTCCGGCTGAAGAAGATCTGCCCGAGCGGTTGGTCGTTGCGGTCACCGCGGGTGGAGAGGCATTGGGAACGATCTGGGTGGCGGCCGCCGGGCGACCGTTGCCGGAGACGGCCGCAGACAACCTACGTGCGGCTGCGCGTGCAGCCGCACCGCATTTGCTCCATCACCGTTCCCGCGGGGCGGGGCAGCTACAGGCGGTCCAGCAGGCGGCGCGGGCGCTGCTGGAGGGATCAGGGTCCGCCGAGGCGCTCGCGGCACGCACCGCGCTGCCGGTCGAAGGCCGATGCGCGGTTCTGGCGGTGCACGCCGTGTCCGGACCACGCGGCGGTCGGAACGAAGACCGTGTACCGGACTTGGTGGCCGTCGCGTGTGCCGCGCACGGGTATGAGGCGGTCGTGATGACGGTCGTCGGTGGTGTGCTGGTGCTGCTGGGCGACCTGGCGCCGGACGCGCAGCGCGCTGCGGCGCAGGTGGCGCGGCTCGGTGAGGCCCTTGTCGGCCAGCTGTCGGCGGCCATCGCCACGCAGGTCTGCGTCGGTCTCGGGGAGGTCTCGGCGAACCTGCACCAGGCGGCTGAATCCCGGCGGACAGCCGACCTGGCTCTGCGAGCACTGCTGTCCCGCGATGGCTCCCGTGCCGTCGCACGGGTGGGAGAGGTCGCAGAGGCGGTGTCGATGCTGCACATCGTGGACACGCTGCGCGAGGTGTCGCTGCCGGTGGAGCTGCCGGTGACGCGTCTGGCGGCCTACGATGCTGAGCACGGCGGCGCCCTGATCGACACTTTGCGCTCCTACCTCGACCATTTCTCAGACGTACCAGCTGCAGCCCGGGCGCTGGGCGTCCACCCCAACACTTTCCGCTATCGCATCCGGCGGGTACGTGAGGTGTGCGGTATCGATCTGGACGATCCCGATGCGCGGCTCCTGGCCCAGCTGCAGCTGCGCCTCATGCGTCACGACAACGCCGACAACGGCTGAGGATGTCGCCGCACACCACCGCGACGGGTCGGCTTCGTGCTCCGGCACAACGCAGAACCGGTCACTCGCGGCTTCTTGTCCGCGGGCGTCTCTCGCCACCGAGAAGTATGGGCGCGGGGTCGAAGACGCGACCTCACAAGCACGGCAGCCTGGGATCTGTGCGCCCAGTGTGCCCGGGTACTCACTTCGACGACCCGGAAGGTGCATGGTGACCGGATCCCAGGCAGCAGCACAGCGACGAGAACGCATCCTCAGCGCCGCGATACGACAGCGGCTCATCGACCCCGACGGGGCGTTGCTGGCGGGGTTCGTCGACCTCGACGGCGTCGCCGACAGCGTCGCCGCGCTTCAACAGGCCTTCCCGGATTCGGTGGCCGTGCTGCACGCGTTCGCGGCGAAGGCAAACCCGCTCGTGCCCCTGCTTGCGGAGCTTCGGGGACTCGGCATGGGCTGCGAGGTGGCCAGCGCCGGGGAACTCGCCCAGGCCTTGGCCGCCGGCTTCACGCCGGAACAGATCGTCTTCGACTCGCCGGCGAAGACCCGCGCTGAGCTCCTCCAGGCCCTGGAGTTGGGCGTCACGGTGAACGCGGACAACTTCCAGGAGCTGGATCGCATCAGCGACGTCCTCGCCTCCCGATCATCGACCTCGCGGATCGGCGTACGCATCAACCCCCAGGTCGGCGCCGGCTCTATCGCAGCGAGCAGCACCGCGACCGCAACGTCCAAGTTCGGCATCGCGCTGGAGGACGACGGCAACATGCAGCGGCTCCTGAAGGCGTACCGGGAGCATCCCTCCCTGACCTGGGTGCATGCGCACGTTGGATCACAGGGCTGCCCGCTCGACCTGATCGCCCAGGGCATAGCGAAGACTGTCGCCTTCGCTGAGAAAATCAGCGCCGAACTCGGCCGGCGACAGGTCATCGGCATCGATATCGGCGGCGGGCTCCCGGTCGACTTCGACAGCGACGACACGGGCCCCGGCTTCGACGCCTACGTGGCCCGGCTGCGTGAACACGCGCCGGCCTTGTTCACCGGCGGATACGAGGTCGTTACCGAGTTTCGAGTTTGGGCACTCCCTGCTCTCCAAGAACGGATTCACCGCCGCCTACGTCGAGTACACCAAAACTTCCGGGCAACGCCCGATCGCGATCACCCACGCCGGCGCCCAGGTCGCCGCCCGCACCGTCTTCCAGCCCGACTCCTGGCCCCTACGTGTCACCGCACACCACCCCACCGGCGCCGCCAAGACCGGACCACTGGTGGTTCAGGACATCGCGGGTCCCCTCTGCTTCGCGGGAGATCTGATCGCCCGAGCCCGTCCCCTGCCCGCACTCGCCCGGGCGACGTCGTGGCGATCCTCGACACCGGCGCCTATTGCTTCTCCGCCCCCTACCACTTCAATACCCTGCCCGAACCCGCCGTCTACGGCGTCCGTACCGACGGGGACGGAGACCCCCGGTTCGAACTGCTCCGTTCCGCCCAGACCATCGACGACCTCCTCACCCGAGCGAGCCGATAATCCACTTTGGCAACGCGCCGTGTTCTTTCCTCATCACGCACACCGCGTCCGCCGAGTGATCGGCGACGAGGTCTACCGCGACAACCCGAAACCGCGGTTCGCTCTGGAGGCTCGCGGCATGCGATACGTGCTCGCAGTGGCCTGCTCGGCCGAAGTGCCACCGGAGGGGCAAATTCCGTGCGGATGCTTGAGCGTCGCCTCCAGGTGGTTGAGGCATTCCCGAGCGAGAAGGCTGGGCCGGACTTCAATGAGGTTGAGCGACTGTTCATCGGCGTTGCCGTCCGGCATTTTCACGATCTGGCCTACCGGCTCGGTCGAGAGCGAAGGTTGAAGATCGCTGAGCTTCCGGCTCGAACCACCCGTCGATCCTGTCGGCTGATGAGCGACGGTGGGGCTTGTGGTGTCTAAAGTGGTGGGGTGGACAGGCAGAAGGAGATCAGGGACTTTCTGGTGTCGCGGCGGGGCCGAGTGTCGCCGCAGCAAGTGGGGTTGCCTGCGCTGGGAACCCACCGCAGGGTTCCGGGGCTGCGCAGGGAGGAGGTCGCGCTGCTGGCCGGCGTGAGCGTCGACTACTACGTGCGTCTGGAGCGCGGCCGACTAGCAGGGGCTTCGGATTCCGTGTTGGATGCGGTGGCCGATGCGCTGCACCTTGATGAGGCGGAACGGTCCCACCTTTTCGCTCTTGCACGTGCGAGCGGTGGCGGGGGGCTCGCAGCGGGAGAGGACGGTGTACCGGAGGGTGTCCAGCGGGTGCTGGATGCGATGGGATCGGCGCCCGCGTTTGTGTGGAACCGGCGGCTGGACCTGGTCGCGGCCAATCACCTCGGCTACGCCCTGTACGCACCACTGCTCGGGGCGGCGTCGGCCGGTCCGACGAACATCGCGCGGTTCAAGTTCCTCGATCCTGCGGCTCGGTCATTCTTCTATGACTGGGAGACGTCGATCCGCAATACGGTCGCTCTGCTGCGAACCGGAGCCGGGATGATGCCCGACGATCAGGGCATGAAAGACCTGGTGCAAGAGCTGTCGGCGGCCAGCGAGCCGTTCGCCCGATGCTGGCGCGACCACGACGTGCGGCTGCACTGGAGCGGGGTGAAGGAGTACGAGCATCCCGCGGTGGGACGGCTGAGCCTGCCGTTCGAGACGCTGACGCTGCCGGGGCGGCCGGACCTGATGCTGTCGGTCCTGACGCCGGATCCGGGCAGTGAGTGCGAGCAGCGGGTGCGGCAGTTGTCCGACTGGGCCGATGCGCATCCGACGCTTGTGCCGCTGGGCTGACTTGCTGTCGTGTGCCCTGGTCAGGAACGAGCGGGGTCCTCGTGGTGGGTCTGTTCCTCTTCGGTGGCGGCCCAGGAGGCGAGCAGCTGCAGGGCGTCGTGGTCCGGGGTCCCGGGTTCGGCGCCGTAGGCGGTCAGGGTGAGGCCGGGCTGTGCGGGCAGTTCCATGGCGTCGAAGTCGAGGGTGATCTCGCCGATGGCCGGGTGGCGGAAGGACTTGCGGCCGGTGTGGTGCAGGCGCACGTTGTGCTTGGCCCAGGCTGCGCGGAACTCGTCGCTGCGGGTGACGAGTTCACCGATCAGCCCAGTCAGCTCGGGGTCGCCGGGGGCTCGGCCGGCTTCGGTGCGCAGCAGGGAGACGGTGGTGTTGACGGAGGCGTTCCAGTCGGGGAAGAAGTCGCGGCTGGTGGGGTCGAGGAACTGGAAACGGGCGATGTTGACGGGGCGAGCTGAGCCGGTGAACAGGGGGGCGTAGAGGGCACGTCCGAGCGGGTTGACGGCGAGGATGTCGAGTCGGCCGTTGCGGATGAAGGCCGGGGCGTTGGTCATGGAGTCCAGGACGCGGACGAGGCTGGCCGGGACGGCGGCCTTGTGCTTGCGGGCGGTGCGGCGGGGCGGACGGTGGCGCTGGGCGGCGGCCAGGTCGCGGAGGTGGGCGCGTTCGGCGTCGTCGAGCTGGAGGGCCTGGCTGAGGGCGTCGAGGACCTCTTCCGAGGCGCCGGCGAGCTGGCCGCGCTCCAGACGGGCGTAGTAGTCGATGCTGACACCGGCGAGCATGGCGACCTCCTCGCGGCGCAGCCCGGGCACTCTGCGGTTGCCGCCGCCGAAGGCGGGCAGGCCTGCCTGCTGGGGAGTGATCTTGGCGCGGCGGGTGGCGAGGAACTGTCGGATCTCGTGGGCGGTGTCCATGCAGATCAGGTTAGGCGGGGTGCAGCAGAGCTGGGGGGCCCTGTGAGTACCTGTACCAGCAGTGCCTTCCGTAAGGCTGTGAGCCGCGGTTCCCTCGATGGTGGCAGCGGATGTGGTCCGGTCCCGGCTGGCCGACAGCGAGCAAGACCGCATCCTCGCGTTCGTTCCGTCACAGGGAGTCACCCCATGGCAAAGCAGTCCGCGCCTCAGGAGCTGGCCGGCATCGCGCCGAAGCTCGTCGAGCTCACCAACGAAGTCCTGTTCCAGGACGTTTGGGAGCGCCCCGGGCTCTCCCCGCGGGACCGCAGCCTGGTCACGGTCAGTGTGCTGGCCGCCCTCTACCGCAACGAGCAGCTGCCGTATCACCTGGGTGTGGCCCTGGACAACGGGCTCACGGTGGAGGAGCTGTCCGAGGCGATCACGCACCTGGCGTTCTACGCCGGATGGCCCAACGCGATGACCGCGATCACCCTGCTGAAGAAGATCGCGGACGAGCGCTCCGCCTGATCCCCGGCGCGAGGAGCAAACCGGCCCCGCACGATCAGCGGGGCGTAGTGAACCAAAGCAAAGGAACAACATGGCTGGCAACGGATTCGACCAGATCTTCCCGCTCGGGGAGAGGAACGACGCCTTCGCGCAGTACTTCATCGGCCAGAGCTACCTGGCTCCGCTCGCCTCGGGGAGTGTTCCCGTCAGCAACGTGTCCTTCGAGCCGGGATGCCGTAACAACTGGCACATCCACCACGGCATGGACGGCGGCGGTGACCAGATCCTGCTGTGCACGGCGGGCAGTGGCTGGTTCCAGGCCGAGGGCGAGGATCCCGTCAGCATGGAGCCCGGAACGGTGATCCGCGTCCCGGCGGGCACGAAGCACTGGCACGGCGCGAAGGCCGACTCGTGGTTCTCGCACGTCGCCTTCATCACGCCGGGCGAAGGCGTCAGCAACGAATGGCTCGAGCCGGTCACCGACGAGGTGTACGGCGCGCTGCCGAGGAACGGAGCGAACGCATGACCATCCTGGACGAGACCTACACCCTGTCCAACGGCGTCGCAATCCCCAAGCTGGGGCTCGGTACCTGGTTCATCGACGACGACAAGGCGGCTGACGCCGTCCGCGCAGCCGTGGAAATCGGCTATCGCAATATCGACACCGCCCAGGCATACGGCAACGAGCGCGGCGTCGGCGAGGGCGTGCGCACCGCCGCGGTACCCCGCGACGAGGTGTTCGTCTCGACGAAACTCGCAGCCGAGATCAAGGACTACGACCAGGCGGTCGCCTCGATCGACGAGTCACTTCACAAGCTCGGCCTCGAGTACATCGACCTGATGCTCATCCACAGCCCGCAGCCGTGGGACGACTTCCGCGGCGGCGACTACGCCGAAGGCAACCGCGCGGCATGGCGCGCGCTCGAAGAGGCCCACCAGGCCGGCAAGATCCGCTCCATCGGGGTGTCCAACTTCCAGCAGCAGGACCTGGAGAATCTCCTCCAGGGCGCGACCGTCGTGCCGCATGTGAACCAGCTGCTCGTCCACGCCGGCAACACCCCCTCCGACCTCCTGGACTACTGCGAGAGCAAGCAGATCCTCGTCGAGGCGTACTCACCGATCGCACACGGAGCGGTCCTGAAGAACGCCGAAGTCCAGGCGATGGCCAAGGAACACGGTGTGTCCGTCCCGCAGTTGTGCATCCGTTACACCCTGCAGTTGGGGGCTGTATCGCTGCCCAAGACGGCGAACCCGGAGCACATGAGGTCCAACGCCGAGGTCGACTTCGAGATCTCCGGCGATGACATGGACGCCCTGCGAGACATGCGCGACGTGGACTACGGCGAGCACAGCGCCTTCCCTGTCTACAGCGGCAAGTGACGCCGGACGGGCGCTACCTCGCGCGCCGAGCGCGGCCAGTACGGCGGCCCGCTGCAGCCGCAGGTAGATGGCCACGGTCTCGTTTTCCGTGATCTGCCGATCCAGGTGGGCAAGGATCACCCGGAGCCGGGGCGGGTCAGGTGGCAGCTGGGACATCGCGCGCACCATCCCCGTACGGGGTGACGCACATGGTCAGCTCCTTCCTCCCCGCCCTGTTGTGTGCAGCGCCGATCGGGCAGATGTCGTCTGCCATTGCTCCCAGTGCGAATGGAACAGCACCTCACCCGACAGTCGAATGAGCTTTCGCCGCAGGAACGTGCGTGGCTGGGTGGCGAGCCGGTGGTAGACGGTGCGCCACTCCTCGATGGCCTGGGTGAGGTCGGATGGAATCTGTCGCATGAGAATTCAATCTTGTGCTCGATTTGCGCGGCGAGTGGGAGCCGACGGGTGTGGTCGTAGTGTGATCCGGTGCTACGGGACACGGTCGATGGAGCGCGCGGCCGTTGAGGCCATCATCGACAGTTGACGGATCGTATGAAACCGTCTGTGACCTGGTGGAACAAGGTGCGGTGGAACGAGATCAAGATCCCGCCGGAGCCAGGTCTGTACCCGCGCATGGCCAAGGCGCTGGAAGTTCCGGAGCGCAGGGTGGCGGAAATGGTCGCCGAGCAGTGGTGTGGGGTGAGGCCGGATGACACGGTCCCCGAGCGGCTGCGCCACCTGATGGCAGTGGCGCGAGGGGTCAAAAGCGACGAGGACCTGAAGCTCCTCGTCGACCTCGCTCATGCGCTCAGCGTGAAGCACGGAGCAGAGCGGCTCGTGGAGTTGCTCGACCCGGACCCTGACGAGGTGATCAAGAAGCTGGAGGCTGAGAAGGGTGGCCGCCGCGTGGTGAAGGTCAGGAGGGCAGGCAGCGCTTAGGTGAGGTCGGCCCCGCCCCCTCGATCTCTTGGCCGGAGCAGAGGCGGGGCCTCCCCAACAGTCGGGCCTACGGCCCCCGACCACGTAGAGATAGAGCGGGAAGTGGGTCGGAGTGCTGAATGTCAGAGGTGGCGTGAGGGCGCGCCTTCTCCCGGAGGCCGGCGACGACCAGCTCGTGCGCGGCTTCAGCTTTGATGAGGGGGCAGGGGACGTGGCCGGCCCACGCGTCGGTCCAGTGACCGTTGCGGCGGACTCCGGTGTCTCGACAAGCCTCTGACCTGCGGTGATCAAACTCCGATGACACAAACTCGGGCGTCCGTCGAAGTCCGATGGCAAACGGTCAAACTCCAGTGGCACGGGACATCCGGCTACCCGACCACACAGGTATCTCCTCGCCACGGTCGTCGCGCAACGAAAGCTATGCGCGTGCGGGGGGGGGCAGGTCGTAGCGGCTGACGGCCACGTAGGTTTCCGGCGTCGCTGCTTCGAGGAGCCTCTCGTCACCCTCCAGGTCGAGTTCCGGTTCCTGGGGACGACGGAGAAGGTCGCTCCAGTCGCTCGCTGCACCTCGCTCGTAGGCGTCGCGGAGCAGGGGACGCAGGCGTGGGCGGGCTTCCTCTTGCTGTTCGCGGAAGATGCGCCGCTGGGTGAGTCGCTGTTCTTCCTGGGCTTCGTCGCTGAGTTCCAGGTCGGCGGGCGGCTGGTCCTCGGCGCGCAGTCCTGGGGTGCGCCGGGCGATGGCGAGGTCCTCCTCGTGGAGGCGCTCGCAGGCGGCGAAAAGCTTCCGGGACATGCCGAGGTGGACCTCCGTGCCCGGGATGCGGCAGCTCAGGAAGTCGTCGAGGCCCATGGAACGGATCCGACGCGCAAGGTGTGCTGGTCTGTGCCGGTCGCTGCTCCGCGGGCGTCGGCCCGCATGGTGAGAGCCGGTGGTGCACTACTCAGTGGCAGCGGGAGGCGAAAAGGTTGCCGACTGTTTCTCGGAATTCATGCCGCCGACCCGGTCGGGACGGAGCGCCCCGGGTGGGGTGGCCGGTGCCATGGGCCGGCTGAACACATGAACCATGAACCGCTCCGGGTCTGATGGAGGCTCGAGCGGCTCAACCAGACCACGCGACCTGATCGGACACACTTAGTGCAAGGACCCCTCAACCCGTGTGCTCGGGCGCACGTTGTGTGCGTTCGGTCGTCCCGCACCAGTGCAGCGCCGCATTGATCTCGCGGGGGTCTGTGTTCGATGAGGTAGTCGTATCCCCACATGCCGCCGCAGTCCTCGGGCGGGCGGGCTCGGCGACCGGTGAGGCATCGGGGGTAGGCGGTGTGCGGCTCGGGCTCGGTGATGTCCTCGATGAGGATGTCGTGTTCCCGGTCGTCGCCGAAGTCTTGGGCATTGCGGAGCCGGTCGCCGGGGTGGGCAGCGACCTGGCGGAGCTGTTTGGAGGTGGCATTGCCGATGCCCAGGTCACGGTCGGCGGCGCCGCATCTGTCCCGTCCGCATTCGAAGGCCCACAGGTGGCAGTCCTCCCAGCCGAAGGCGGCCTGGATGACATCGTGCAGTTCGCGCAAGGTGATGCCGGACGGCACCTCCAAGCGGCGCCGGATCGGAGGCCGGGAGTCCCACAAGGTGATCTTCAGGACGATGCACGGACAACGAGTTCGGTACGGAGGATGACGTGGCGCCAAGCCACGGACGGCTCTTCCATATCCTCCAGCAGGATGCGGATCATGGCCCGGCCGATGTCCTCCAGTGGCTGACGGACTGTGGTCAGGGGCGGCTCGGTGCGCTGGGCAAGCGGAAAATCATCGAAGCCGATCACGGCGACGTCATCGGGAACTCGTCGCCCCGCAGCACGCAGTGTCTGCAGGGCCCCCGCCGCCGTGGTGTCCGACGCGGCGAGAACGCCGTCGAGTTCAGGGTGCCGTTGGAGCAGTTCGGCCATGGCACGGCGCCCGCTGTCCTCCGTGAAGTCTCCCTCGGCGACCATGGACTGTTGGTACTTCAGGCCCGCCAGCCCCAGCGCGTCCTGGTAGCCGCGCAACCGGCATTGGGCGGCGTACATGTCCAGTGGACCGGTGATGGTGGCGATCGACCTGCGACCCCTCGCCAGTAGGTGGGAGACGGCGCTGCGGGCACCGCCCACGTTGTCGGCGTCCACGTAACTGATGGACTCGTCGCCTGACCTGCGCCCCAGCATCACGGTCGGCAACCGCGCCTCGGCAAGCATGTCCGGCAGCGGATCTCCCGCATGTACGGACATCAGCAACACTCCGTCGACCCGGCCACCGCGTGCGTATTCGAGGAAGCGCTGCCGCTCGGCGCCCGAGCGGACCAGGGTCAGCATCAACTGCATTCCTGTGTCCGCCAGCGCGTCCCCGAGCGAGCCCACGATCTCCGAAAAGAAAGGCTCGGCGAAGAGTCTCCAGTCGGGCTCCGTCAGGACGAGGGCGACAGCATCGGTCCCCCGCCCGGCCAGAGATCGGGCTGCGCTGTTCGGGACGTACCCCAGTTCCTCGATGGCACGTTGTACGGCGTGCCGTGTCGACTCCTTCACTCCGGTGGCGTTGTTGATGACGCGCGAGACCGTGCCTCGCCCCACCCCGGCGCGAGCGGCAACCTCTTCCAACGTCGGCGTGCCGGGGCGTCGCCTGCCCATGACCACCTCCCCACGAGGTTACCGATCTTACGGGCCGGTGGAACCAGGCGTGAGGACTATGCGCATGGCTCATGCTGTATCGGCCAAGAACACGTGGGGTCGGAGAGATAGGGGTCGAGCAGGACGTAGTGAGAGCACGCGCTACTGGGAGCGCTCCCGAAAGTTCGGGCCGCGCCGCTCGGCCCATTGGAGCCGGCGTCCAGAGCGACGTGCGAAGAAGCCGGACGGCCCCCTGTGCGGGTGGGGACCGTCCGGCCGGGTGACCCCGTCTCCCTTCCGACGGGTCGCGTACGCGATCCTCGGCGAGGGGCTACTCCAGGAGTTCCGCGTACGAGCCCATGGCCAAGGCGATGTCCGCCTGAGCCCAGAACCGGTGGTACGTGAACGACGGGACCGCACCGCCCGCGAGATAACTCTCGATCTTCGACCAGGCCGGGTCGTCCTCGTAGAAGGAGCGGATCGACTCGAACGTCGACGACGAGTTGATCGCGTCACCGTTCGGCATCGTGCCCGTCCAGCCACTCGGGATGGACACCCGGT
>NZ_JBEORR010000071.1:0-10192 GCF_040302345.1 Streptomyces sp. NPDC126510
CCCGCTACGACAAACGCGCCCGCCACTACGAAGCCCTGGTCACCATCGCCTGCCTACGACTCTGGCTCTCCTGACTTTGCGGACACGACCTAGCGGTTCCCTCAGGGCACGCCCGTGCGCACCGTGCAGCCTGCGGGCAATGACCGGTCGATGGCCGCGGCCTGCCGGGCGTGGCGATCCGGCACACGGCCAGGCGAAGGCGCGTGCGTCAGCATGCACGGATGACGGTGCAGTCCTGCCTGTCGAGGCAGGTCACCAGTAGTGGCGGCGGCCGGCGACCGCGTGCCCCATGGCCCCCATGATCCACAGCACCGCGCCGATGACCGCGAGGATGATCCCGATCGCCCACAGGATCGATGTGCCGGTGATGAATCCGACAACCAGCAAGATGATGCCGAGGAGGAGCATGACCGCCTCCGGTGCGAAGTAGTGCTGTTTTTACTGTGGACCCCAGGGATGCGCTGGGGAAGTGCCGGTTTCTACGTATTCCAGGCTGGGACGCGTGATCGTGGCACCTGCGTGCCACGGGCGGGATCAATACGGCAGCGGTCGCATTTCCGTGACCAGCAGCCCCAGCATGCGGAAGCGGGCCAGCAGGCCGAACAGATGCGCCTCATCGATGACGGTGCCGTAGAAGACCGTCTGTCTGCCCAGCATCACGGAGTCCAGCTCGGGGAGCGTCTCCGCAGCGTTCTCCGGGACCGGTCCGCGGACCCGGAACTCGTACTGCATGGCTCCTCCGCTCCAGGCATGCCCCATGGTGATACCGGCTCTTGCCTACGGGCCCGCAGCGGGGGATAGAGCCCCGCCCGGACTTCCTGATCGACAGACGGCTGCGCTCGCTGCTTGCTCCGCGACTCTTCGGGTACAGCGATTAGATGAGCGGGCTACCCGCTGCGCGGCAGTTACTGAAAGAGACACGTTCGTGACCCACCCCGGCGGCCCCGGCGATGATGATGCGGCGGGACCGTGTGATGGCCCTGAAGCCGTCGCACGGGAGATCGCTGATGCGGTGGAGAGCCTGACGAGTCTGTGGTCGCTGGCTGCTCAGGGAGCAGCGGTGCGGTTGTCGTTGCATCAGTTGCGGGCGTTGCGTGCCGTGGAGACGGCGCCGGATCTGAACCTCACTGCTTTGGCCGAGCGCCTGGAGGTAGGGCTTCCCACTGCCAGCCGTCTGTGTGATCGGCTGGAGGCGGCAGGTCTGCTGGAGCGGGCTTTGCATCCTCACAGTCGCCGGGAGGTGCGGCTGACCGTTACCGCGCAGGGCCGGCACGTGCTTGATGATGTGGCAGCGCGGCGTTCACAGGCCCTTGCGGTGGCTCTGGCGGCGATGGAACCCGCTGAGCTGATGCTGCTCAGTAAGGGGATGAGAGCGTTCCTTGCTGGTCAGGATCCTGTACGGCGGAGTGGCTCTTGGCGGGGATCACCACCTGTATGAGGCGAGTCGTTCCAGCCCGTTTCGTGGGGTGCGAAATTGAGGCGTGGTGGTGTTCATGCTTCGGGGCTGGGGTGGTGTGCGGCCTTGGGGTCGCGGCCCTTCCAGTCGAGGCAGACGACGGCGGCGTCGGCGGTGAGGTCTTTGCTGCCGAAGTGTGTGATCAGGGCGGAGACCACGGAGCGTGCGGCTTCGTGCGGGGGTGCCAGCCGTGTGGCGCTGAGGGTTTGCCGCAGGGCGCGTTCTCCGAAGAGTCCGCCGTCCGCGGAGCGGGCGCCGTGCACGCCGGTGCTGACCACGATGAGGCGGTCGCCGGGCTCGATCCGGAACGTCTGCTCCTCGTAGGGGGTCTCTTCGAACATGCCGAGCGGGAGCTGGGCTTCCAGTTCGATCTGTTCGATGGTGGAGCCGCGCTGGCGGTAGAGCTGGGGGGATCCGGCGTCGACGGCGTGGACGGTGCCGGTGTCGAGGGCGAAGTGCAGGAGCAGGGTGGAGGCGTAGACCTTGCCGCCGTATTGGGCGTAGATGGCCTGGTCGGCCAGGCATGCCTGGTCGGTGAGGCTGATGCCGGCGCGGCGGGCGTTGCGCAGGGCGCCGACGGCCAGGCTCGTGAGCAGGGAGGCGTCGATGCCTTGGCCCATGCCGTCGGTGACGGTGATCGTGAGGTGGTCGGCGCTGGTGGACCAGTCGAAGTTGTCTCCTCCGATGGCGTAGGCGGGCTCGAGGTGGGCTCCGACGACGTACTCCTGGCGGGCGCAGCCGCGGCCCGGGAGCAGTTGCCACTGCATCTCGGCGGCGAGGGTGAGGCGGCGGGTGCGGCGGGCCCGCAGGTACAGGTCGGTGTCACGGCCGGCGGTGGCGACTTCGTGGGCGAGCGCGGTGGCGAAGTCGCCGAGTCGGAGCACCATGGTGGGGTCTATGGCGTTGGTGGGCATGCGGACGCAGAGCACTCCCAGCCGGTCGCCTCGCACGGTGAGGGGCAGGTGCACCACCTGGCAGGTTGGATCGCGGGTGACTTCGACGACCGGCATCTGGCTGACGAAGGCGCGGCCGGCGGGACCGTCGTGGGCTGGGACGGGCTCACCGGTGTGGGGTAGGTGAGTGACCGGCTGCAGGACGGCCAGCCCGTAGTCGGCCAGCAGCAGCGTCACTTCCTGGGCTCCGACCCCGTCTGTCAGCAGACGGTGGGCTGTGGCGACCAGGAGGTGGGGCGGAGCGGCGCGCAGCAGGCTTTCTGCGGACGCGGCCGGTTCAGAGGTGTTCATGGCTTCCGCCTCTCCGCTGGTGGTTCCACGCTATCGCGGTTCGCTCCTGCGGTAGATCGATCGAAGTGCACAATGCGCGGCTGTTGGCGAGTTCGTCTGGTAGTTGTCGATGAGGGCGGCAGGCGTCAGGTTCGGCCGCACAGCAGCAGGCAGACGTCGTCGTCGCGTTCGGAGTCGTGGAGCAAGGGTTTCAGTAGAGACTCGGCCGCCGCGCTCAGGTCGTTTTCCAGCTCGGCTGTGCTCAGCGCGGCCATGGCCTGGCTGAGCCGGTGGATGCCGGGGTCGATGCCCTGGGCGCGGCGTTCGACCAGTCCGTCGGTGTACAGGGCGAGGGTGGAGCCGGGTGGGAGGACGACAGTGTGGTCCTCGTACTGGTAGGGCAGGGGGACGCCCAGCATGATCCCGGGCTTGTGGTCCAGGATGCGGATGCTGCCTTCGGGGTCGCGCACGAGGGCGGGAGGGTGCCCGGCAGCGGCCCACAGGACGGTGGGATCGCCGGGGCGGAAGCAGGCGATCACGGCGGTCGCGTACAGCTCGTGTTGCTGGTCGCGGACCAGGCGGTGCAGGCGGGTGAGGATGCCGGCCGGGGTGTCGCTTTCGACGGCGTAGGCGCGTAGTGCGGTGCGCAGTTGTCCCATCATGACGGCCGCACGCAGGCCGTGGCCGGTGACGTCCCCGACGGCGGCCAGGAGGCTGCCGTCGGGCTGTACGAAGGCGTCGTACCAGTCGCCGCCGATGTTGAGGCCGTGTGTGGCGGGCAGGTATCGGGCTGCCAAGCGCACCTCGGGGGTGGTGGGCAGCTCGGTGAGCTGGGCGCGTTGGAGGGTTTCGGCTGTGTCCCGGTGCTGTGCGTAGCGGCGGGCGTTGTCCAAGGCGATGCCGGTGCGGCGGGCCAGCTCGATCAGCATGATCGCTTCATCTGGATCGAATCGGGTGCCGGTTGCGGTGAGGGTCAGCACGCCCAGGAGGCCGCGGCCAAGGAGCGGAACACTCAGCAGGGGATGCTCGCGTTCAAGGACTGAGGAGGGCAGGTCGTCGACGCCGGGCAGGTGGCCGGGGTGGGCTGCGGCGTGCTGAGGCCGGCCGGTGCGGGCGGCGGCCACGGCGGCGGCCGGCCGGTGAGCGTGGTGCGTGGTGGGGTCGTCGTCGAACAACCAGACATCCACATGGTGGGCATAGCGGGGGATGAGGAGTTCGGGCAGTCGGCGCAGGATGTCCTCGTGTTGGAGGGATGCGGTGACGGCGTCGCTGGCGTCTGCGAGGAACGTCAGCAGGCGCCGCGCGTTCTCCGCCTGTGCCCGGGCGGCCTGTTCGGCTTGGAGCAGGTCGCGTTGGCTGCGGTCGGCGGCGTCCAGTTCGGCGTGGAGAGCGAGGACCCCCTGGTTGGTGTGGTGGAGTTCGTCGCGGTGGGAGCGGACCAGTCCTTCTTGTGCGTCCAGGCGGTCAAGGAGTTCGGCGGTGTCCTCGTCTGTGGCCAGTAGCGCCTCGGCGATCTCCGCGGGTTCCGCCTGTGCCGGGGCGATGGTGTCCGCCTGTGTGGGGTGGGGGCAGGCGATCGAAAGCCGCCAGAGGCGAGGGTCGCGCGGTGTGGGGTGGGCCGGGTGAATGAGGACTTCGATTCGGCCGTGCCCGTCGGTGCTGGTGTCTGTACGGAAGTCCAGTTCCCACGTTTCGCCGCTGTTGAGGCATTGGCGCAGTTTCCCGGCGATCGCCGTCAGGAAGCGGGCGCGCTCGATCAGGGGCACACCGGCTGCGGTGGCGAGCCGGGCCGCTGCCACGCGTGCGTGGGCCGCGTCGGTGGCCGAGGCGATCGTCCAGCTGTCAGGGGTGGCGTTCATGGGCACCTGTCCAGCGGTCGGGGGCCAGTACGGCCACGCTGGTGTCATCACGCAGCGGGCGGGCAGCGCTGCCGGCGTCCCGCACGATGGCCGCAGCCACGACGGCAGGATCGCGACGGAGGAGTTCGATGTCCTGCGGCAGCGTCCAGCGGCTGGGCAGTCCGTCGCTGTGCAGCACGAGGAGGCTGTCCGGGTGCCACGGCAGGTGCCGGACGGGCACGGAGGCGGGGAAGTGGGCGCCGACGATGCCGGGATGTGAGATCAGCGGCTGCCAGGCATCCCCTGTGCGGAGGCGGGCGCCGACGTTTCCGACGCCGGCGAAGGCGAGCTTGGCGGTGTCGGTGTTGAGCTGGGCCACGGCGATGGCTGCGCCTCGGGTGGTGCGCAGCGCATCGTGGAGGCGGCGCAGTATCTCGGCGGGCGGCCGGTGCGCGCTCCGGTGCAGTTCATCGACCGCGACGGCGGATGCGGTGGCGGCGTTTTCCCCGTGTCCCAGGCCGTCGGCGAGCATCAGGGTCAGCCAGGGGCCCGAGGTGGCCCTCACCCAGTTCCAGGCGTCACCGGAGTGCTCTGCCTGGGCCAGGGGGATGTTGATCCCTCCGACCCTGTGGTGTGGTCCGGTCCTGGCCCGGTCGGTGGCCGGTTCCTGGTCGATGCGGGCCATGACGATTGTGCCCCGGCCGGGGGTGCTGTGCAGGTCGAAGGCGCTGGAGATCCGCATGCAGGTGCCCAGGCCCGTTCCGAGGGAGGTGGCGGTGGTGTAGCCGTCACGGAGCGCCGCTGCGATGTTGGTGATTCCTGGGCCGTGGTCGAGGGAGAGGAGTTGCACTGCTGCGCTGCTGGAGCCGGCGTCCGCGTTCGGGCGCTGCAGGAGCTCGATCACGACTCGGCCGCCGTGGGCGTGCTTGACGAGGTTGGTGGCCAGTTCGGTGGCGACCAGGGCTACGACCGCGGTGCGCTGTGGATCGAGGCGGGCGCGGGTGCTGGCAGCTTCAGCCGCGACGCGGACCTCCCGCACGCGGGTGGAGTCGTCGACCGGTATGTCCCAGACCCTGCTCATCCGTGCTCCGCGCGGGGGCGGGGCATGGCGGTGGCCCATGCGGTGATGGTGATGGTGGTGCCCTGGCCGGGGCGGCTGTCGATACGGAAGTCCTGGACCAGGCGCTTGGCCCCGCTCAGACCCAGGCCCAGGCCGTTGCCGGTGGTGAAGCCGTCGGTCATGGCCTGCTCGATGTCGCGGATGCCGGGACCGGAGTCGGTGAAGGTCAGGCGCAGCCCGTGCATCAGCGCGGTCATCTCAAGCTGGCCGCCTCCTCCGTGGATGAGGGTGTTGCGGGCCAGTTCGCTGGCGGCGGTGATGAGCTTGGTCTGCTGAACCAGAGTGAAGCCGCCTTCGGCTGCCGCCTGCCGTACCTGTTGCCGCACCCATGCCAGATCGGTGTCCGAGCCGATCGGCAGCCTCGTTGTGCCCGTGTCAGGAGAGGTCTGCATGATGCGCCCTCCGAGGGTTCGGCGGGTCGGTGCAGGGGTGGCTGTGTCCGAGTAGCGCCAGCGCCCGCTCGACGTCCAGGGCGGTGAATAGACCGGGCAGGGCGAGGCCCAGTTCGACCAGTGTGATCGCGACTGCTGGGCGCATGCCGGCCAGTACGGTCCGGGCTGCCATCAAGCGGGCGCTGGAAGCGATCTCGGCCAGCACGCGGCCCAGGAACGAGTCGACGTTGTCCACGCCGGAGATGTCGATCACGACACCCGTCACCGGGCTGTGGGCGATGCGGGCGGTGATGTCCTGCTGCAGCTGCTCGGCTGTGCTGTCGTACAGCTCCCCTTGCACGGTGACCAGAAGAGTCTCGCCGAGAACCAGCACAGGCACCCGGGACGTGTGGCCCTGCCCCAGCCCGGTCACAGCAGGCTCACAGCCGGTACTCCAGGAGCAAGTGCGATGCCCTGCTGACGCAAGGCGTAGGCGAGGGCGTCGGCCAGCGAGGATCTGGTCACGACGGTCCCAAGGTCGATGCCGAGATAGACAATGATCTGCGCGATCGCGGGCCGGATACCGGAGACGATGCACTCCGCGCCCATCAGCCGCGCTGCGGCCACCGTCTTCATCAGGTGCTGGGCGACCAGCGAGTCGACCGTGGGCACACCAGTGATGTCGAGGATGGCGTAACGGGCCCGCTCGGCGACGATCGCGTCCAGCAGGGACTCCATGACCACCTGGCTGCGCGCGCTGTCCAGCGTGCCGATCAGCGGAACGGCGACGACGCCCTCCCACAGCTTGATCACCGGAGTCGCCACTTCCAGCAGCTGCTCGCGCTGCCGGGCGATGAGCTCCTGGCCCTGGCTGAGCGTCGTCTCCATCACCACCAGGCGCAGCGTGCCCATCAGCAGGGTCAGAGCCAGGACGCACTCGCGTGCCTGGTCATCGGCCGGATCGTCGAATTCGTCCTGGAGAAGCGTTACAGCAGGCCGGCGCAGTTCTGCGACCTCTCCGGCGACCGCGGCCGGATTCAGACCGGTGCGGGCCCGGGAGGCCGCCATCCGGCCCAGTTGCTCACGCACCGTCTGGAAACCGGGGGCGGTGATGTCGTCCGGCCGGTCGGAGGCAGCCACCTCGGACAGGGCCTCCACCACGGCCTTGCACGCCTCTACCGCCTCATCGCGGGACACGGTGAACACGGTGCGAAAGAGGGCCGCATCCGCCCAGCGCTGCGCGACCTGCTCCTGCCTGAGCCGGAGGAACTCGCCGACCTTGCGCGCTGCCAGCTCTGAGGCCGCCTCGTGCTCCGACACCTGCATCTTCTCCCTGTACAAGACCCTGGTGACCCACCGGGCAGCAGACCATCAGGCAATTATTGCCGTATGACAAACATTAGCGCCGGGTATGCGGCGCAAACAATGACCGACTGTTCATCGGCATCCCGGCGGGACGCACTCACCGGCCCCGCCAGTCCAGGCACATCACCAACGCGTCGTCATCTGGGGCGGGCTGGCCGCGGTGACCGGTCAGCTCGCGCAGGATGGCCCGGGGCACCTCGGCGGCCGGCAGCAGCCGGGTCGACTGGATCGCCCGGTTCAGGGCGGCATCTCCGTAGGCTTCGCCACGCGGTGAGGCGACGGCGTACACCCCGTCGCTGACGAAGACCAGCCGGTCCCCCGGCTCGACGTGAAACTCCTGTGTCACGTAGTCGGTCTCCTCGAACATGCCGAGCGGCAGCTGCGCTTCGAAGGTGATCCGCTCCACGGTGCCGCCCCGCAGGCGCAGCAACTGAGGCGAGCCGGCGTCCACCACCTGGGCACGTCCGGTGGCGAGGTCGAAGTCGAACATCAGCACCGACAGGTAGCAGCGGCCCCGGTAGTGCGCGAACACGGCCTGGTCGGCCAGGGCGGCCTGGTCGTCGATGGAGATGCCTGCTCGCCGGGCGTTGCGCAGGGCGTTGATGGCCAGGTTGGTCAGCAGAGAGGCCTCTATGCCCTCGCCCATGCCGTTGGTGACGTAGAGCATGAGCCGGTCTGCTGTCGCGGACCAGTCGAAGTTGTCGCCGAAGATCGCGTACGCCGGTTCCAGCTGCGCGCCCAGCTCGTACTCGGGGCGGGCGCAGGAGCGGCCGGGCAGCAGCTGCCACTGCATCTCGGCGGCCAGGGTGAGGCGGTCCTTGCGGCGGGCCTGGAGGTAGAGGTCGGTGTCCCGCTCGGCCACGGTCACCTCGTGCCCCAGCACCTCGGCGATGTCGGCCAGCTCCGCGAGGCAGTGCTCGACCTGGTCGCCGGGCAGTGTCACCGACAGCACCCCCAGACGATCGCCCCGCACGCTGACGGGCAGGTGGGCCCGCGCCAGAGGATCGCCGGAGGCGGGTTCGACGAAGGGTTCCTGGGCGGCGAACGCGCGGCCGGCCGGGCTGTTGTGGATCGACACCGGTTCCATGGTGTGCGGGAGCACGGACACCGGCTGCAGCACCGTCAGCCCGTAGTCGGCCATGAACAGCTCGACGGTCTCGGCCGTGTACTGCTCGGCGAGAACGCGACGCACAGCAGTGAGCAATTCGTGGGGAGCCGCTGTCCGCAGTGCACGCTCAGCGGCTACATATCTGTTCACGATGGTCGATACACCAATCTATCGCCGGGTGGCCGCAGGCTTCGTCCGCGTGGTGGAGCCGCCCAATCGGCCGTGCCGGTATTCCAAGTCATCACTGGCCCGCAGCGTGCGCCCAGTACGCTGACAGTCTTCCCAGTGCCTGCGAGAGTGTGACCGTGACTGCCTTCCGCCCCCGCCGAGAGCCGAACGAGGTCGCCCGCGTGACTGCCACGGCCGCGGAGTTGCTGGAAGTCCTGTGGGGCCGGGCCTCGACGGCGCCGGCCTCCGTATCGCAGATGCGCGTGCTGTTCATCCTCGAACACCACGAGCGAATCAACCTGCGCACCCTCGCTTCCCTCCTCGCCTCCACCCCGCCCTCGACCAGCCGGCTGTGCGACCGGCTCCAGGCCGCCGGTCTGATCGAGCGCGACGTCAGCCGGACGGACAGACGTGAGGTGCGCCTGCGTCTCAGCAGCCGAGGCAGGGCGCTCCTCGCGGACCTGCGGGTGCGCAGGGAAAAGACGCTCCAGGATGTCCTCGACCAGATGTCCCCAGCCGACCGACTCTCACTGATGCACGGGCTGGAGGCATTCTGCGCCGTAGCGACGGCCCAGATACACGACGACGCTGACGAAACCGGCAGCCAGACCGCCTGAACAGCGCGGCACAACGCCGACCTCCGAGAAACCAATCCCTGCCACTCACGCACGCGGCCTCTGCGCACAGTGCCGTCCCTTCCCGCGCACGTCTGACACAGCTACTTTGTTGCCTCATGGCCATAGTTGTCAAACGACAACTATTGATTATTGCGTGGCCCAAACCCGTCTGAGCTGCGACTACCGCCACTCGCCCGCCGTCGAAGGGCGGCCGTGCCGACGCCGGCGATCATCAAGAGAAGGCGCACCCGCAGGGGTCGTACCGCGCCGTGACGCTCGCCGGGTGTGCGGTTGCCGCCACCGCTCCGCGGGCCCGTGACTTCGACGCCACCCCCCAACGTCGACCCGGCCACCGTCAACACGCTCGCGACCTGCGAATGTGTCAGGGGGGCCGCTTTGCCTGATCGGCGACTCCGGAACGGGCAAGTCGCATCTGCTGATCGCGCTGGGCACCAAGGCGGCCGCGGAAGGCTGCCGGGTGACCGTGCCCTTCCCGGCCGGTCCGGTAGCGCGCAGCGTGGAAGGCATCCGGGCATGACGTGGTCCTTGCTCGAGCCGATGCTCACCGTGGCCGTGGACAGCCCTGCCCTGCCCGCCGGGTACGCGGCGGAGCCGAAGTTATGGACAGGGTTTACAGTTGTCCGTTGTCCACATCCCCGTTGTCACTGGGCCGTTCACGTTTGCGGTCGGCCCCTGAACAGTCGGTCCTGGCCGCTCAGGAAGGGAGGAGGCATAGTGCGTCCACCCCGGACTTGGCTCACTGACGTACGGAGGCGACGTCCGCAGGGAGCTGCGGTGCGTCAGAAGCGGGCACCATAGGCGAAAACGACCTCTTAAAGAGCGTTTTGTCCCGGTGGGGTTGTTTCGTGGTGCTTTAGAGGTCACATTGGTCTGAGGTTGCTGAGTCGGAAGTAACTGATGAGAAC
>NZ_JBEORR010000072.1:0-9706 GCF_040302345.1 Streptomyces sp. NPDC126510
GGACGCAACATTCGAGGTCAGGAGGGTGTTGTGGGTCGTCCATCGGATTGGGTGCGGGAAGTAACGGGCAGGGCTCCGATGAGGTCACCGGGAGCACCGGGCCATCCTCGGTCGAAGGAACGGCAGTTTTGGGACCAGATCGCCACAGGCAAGCTTCCTCGTGAGGCAGCTGACGCTGTCGGCGTGGCGCAAGCGGTTGGTCAGCGGTGGTTCCGGCACGCTGGCGGGATGACGCCGTATTTATGGCCCGCGCCGGCAGGCAGGTACCTTTCTTTGGCAGAGCGTGAGGAAATCGCGATCCTGCACGCCACCGGCCACGGAGTGCGCGCGATCGCGAGTGCCATCGGAAGGAGCCCGTCGACGATCTCGCGGGAGCTGCGGCGTAACGCTGCCACGCGTGGAGGCACGCTCGAATACCGCGCCAGCGTGGCGCACTGGAAAGCCGAGTTGTTTGCCCGCCGCCCGAAGACCGCCAAGCTCACGGCCAACGATCGGTTACGGCACTATGTTGAGGACCGACTCTCGGGCCGGATCACCAAGCCGGGCGGCGATGCTGTCGCCGGACCGCTCGAACGGCAATGGAAAGGCTTGAACAAGCCCCATCGTCAGGACCGCCGATGGGTGAAAGCGTGGAGCCCCGAGCAGATTTCGAACCGGCTACCAATCGATTTCCCGGATGATCTGAGCATGAGAATCAGCCACGAAGCCATCTACCAGTCCCTGTTCATCGAGGGCCGCGGCGGCCTGCGCCGCGAACTCATCTTGTGCCTGCGCACCGGCCGTGCTCTGCGCATGCCGCGGGCAAGAGCAAAGCGTGCTGCCTGGGCTCACGTGAGCCCGGACGTACTGATCAGCGAGCGTCCCGAAGAAGCCGACGACCGTGCGATCCCCGGGCACCACGAGGGTGACCTCATCATCGGTACGGACAGGTCCGCAATCGGAACCGTCGTCGAGCGCACAACCGGATACACCACCCTCGTGCACCTGCCACGGGAGCGTGGGTGGCGACAGCAACCGATCACCAAGAACGGGCCGGCACTGTCGGGATACGGAGCGGTGTCGATGAACAGAGCGTTGACACAGGCACTGGCGTCGATGCCCACCGAACTCAAACGCTCGCTGACCTGGGACCGCGGGAAAGAGATGTCCGCACTCGCCCAGTTCACCATCGACACCGGGCTGAAGGTCTACTTCGCCGACCCGCACAGCCCGTGGCAACGAGGCACCAACGAGAACACGAATGGACTACTGCGCCAATACTTTCCGAAGGGAACTGATCTCTCGCGATGGAACCCAGACGATCTCGCGGCAGTCGCCCACGCTCTCAACACGCGACCACGGAAACGACTCCAATGGCGAACCCCCGCTGAAGCTTGGGACGAACACCTACGATCAATTCAACAGCAACGTGTTGCTTCGACCGGTTGAATACGCCTTGACTTCCGCGATCGGCGTGGAACACTGCACCGGCAAGACCGCCGCGGGTCAGTGCTGCGGCACCTAAGGCATCTTCGACGAGTTCGGTACGCATGTGCTCGGCGATCGACCAGCCCACCAGGCGGCGGGAGAAGCAGTCGATCACCGTGGCCAAATACAAGAACTCATTGTCCCCGCATGGCAGATACGTGATGTCACCGACGTATCGGGTATTCGGTGCGATCGCGGTGAAATCACGGTTGAGCAGGTCCGGCGACGGAGTGTCGGCTGGTTCGGCGATGGTGGTGCGGTGTTTTCGGCGCAGTCGCAGGCCCTCGATGTTGTTGGCGCGCATGATCCGTGCGATCCGTTTGTGATTGATCCGCTGGTCGGCGGGTTGTCCGTGATTGATCTCGGCGGTGATCCGGGGCCGCCCGTAGGTGTTGTCCCACCGTGTGGACGGCGCGGATCTTGTCGGCGAGTTCAGCGTCGGCTGCGGCCCGGGCGGCTCGTTTCTCGGCGGCGTTGATCCATGCGTAGTACGACGAGCGGGCGATATCGATGACCTGGCACAACCGCTTCACCGGGTAGGTGTCGGAGTGGTCTGCAACGAACTGGAAGCGGTTCACCAGTTCGTCTCTCCGGCGAAATATTTTGCCGCCGACCGCAGGATGTCTCGCTCAGTTTCGAGCTTGGTTTTCTCCGCGCGTAGGTGTGCGACCTCGGCGCGGAGCCTGGCGGCTTCCTGCTCGGGTGTCTCGCCGGTGCCGGGCCCCGGAGCGGTGGCGGCGGGTCTGCGGATCGGGATACCCGCATTTCTCAGCCATGTGGTCAGGGAGCCGTGGGATACGCCGAGATCGGCGGCGATCCCGGCTACGGTCGCGCCGCCGGTGTCGCGGTACAGCTCGACTGCGTCGCGGCGGAACTCTTCGGAGTAATTTTTCTTTGCCATCGGGTTAGATCTTCTCGCTTTCCCTGGTCTGAGACCAGGATCAAGCGTGTCCAACCCGCGGGGTCAAGGCCCGTCGATGCTAAGTTCCGCGCTGCTCAGGGCGGCTTTTTTTGCAAGCCTGTTGACTGGATTGGAACGAGGGGGCGTGAGTGTTAGTGGGATCCTCCTGCAAAAAGTTGTCAGGTGACTGCAGTACTATCAAAATCGTGACCGACGAGAATGACATCCTCTATCACTACACAAACTTCGGAGGATTCTCCGGCATCATCAAAAGTCAAAAGCTCTGGGGAACCGATATAAAGTATCTAAATGATGCTCAGGAACTCAAATACAGTGCCGGGTTGATGGCCGAGATCTTTCACTCCTTGGCTCAGGAACTACCTGACCTTACAGAGGAAGAGCGGAGGGAGTGTGGTGACTTCTTCACGACCGAGGGGCCCGACCATCGAGATCCGTCGTACCTTGGACCAAAGAAACATGCACTTCGAGCCGCCGCCTGGTCGCTTGCGGCTCTCGTAGACGAGTCACAGCCGCAGATGCCATACGATTGGAAATGGGCGAACGGGTATGTCACTTGCTTTACTACCGAACGTGACTCGCTCGGGCAGTGGCGTGGATATGCAGGTGGTGATGGTTTCGCCGTAGGTTTCGATCGGGCGAAGCTAGCGGAGCTGACCTACCAATGCTGGGATTACAAAGCAGGAAACCGAATGGAACCGGACGGAAGAGGTTGGGTTGATGCTCCGATCCCTGGGCCGCGACCCATCTTCTATGGTGACGAGGCGCGGGCCGAAAACTTGAATTTGGTTCAAAACTTCCTCCGTTCACGTATTTCTGAAAAGCCAGCTGCGGTTAACTACTTCAACTTTGTCACGGAGATGTTCAACGCCGCCGGTCGGTTGTGCATGACTCTGAAAGATGAATCATTCCAAGCTGAGAAAGAATGGCGACTTATCGCTATGTTCGCAGAGGCGTCCGCGCGACTGAATTTCCGGCAGGGAAGCTACGGTACTGGAGGCGTGGTTCCGTACATCGAGATCGGTTTTCCCCGTGACGCCATTGTGAAGGTTGTGATCGGGCCAGGTAATGCGCCAGATCTACGAGAGAGAGCAGTTCGTCAGATGTTGGAAGCCAACGGATATGCGATCGGCGAGGTTGATCTAGAGAGATCAAAAGTGCCGTACCGGGGTTGAACCCTCGACTGACCGGCGGCGTCCATCGCCGCCGAACATGTCGGGTCCCCGAACTATTCTTGAACCCGCGACGAGCCTCAGGTCGCCACACTGACCAGACCGAAGCGAAAGCCGAAGTCCTGAACTGCAACAACCCTTGCAGCTCGGTCACACGTGGCGACCTGATTCTCATTTGTGCACCACAAATCGGCGGTGCCCGTATTGCGGCTCTCGGCAAGTGTGCGCTCGAAGCGGAATTTCTGGGATGCAAAGAATCGAACACCTGAGAAAGGTATTCCACGCCGCTGACCAGCGCAGTCGATCATTTTCGGGAGATGATCGTCCGCAACACGAAACGGAACACCACAGCGGTACCGGCTCCGACCGCGACACCGGCCAGGAGAACCCCGACAGCGACACCGAGAACTGTGGCGGCCACGGTCCCCAACGCGACATCGGCAGGCGCCGGCCGAGGACTGGTGATCGCACTTCCCCTTTCGCGACAGTCGACAACGGACTCGCACAGATCATCACGCGCCGTTTGACGAGGAAGTCGGACCCACGCTGTTCAATGGGACAGGAACCGACTACGAGGAGATCAGGCTGTGCGGGCGCTACGCAAACAAGAGCAGACCGGGCATTATTCGGTCGGATGCAACCGAGCAGCGTCAGCAGGAGTGAGCCGCCGGACCACGTAGTGCGCATCGCGGCCTACCCCACGTAGGGATGCGGACGAGAGGCTTCGTTGCCATTCCAGTCCCACGTACCCGAGCCCTGGGTGGGTGGTGGACAGGCCCTTCCGGTGGCGGGGATGGCCAGTGTCGGTGAGTGCCCCGAGTTCTGCGAGGTAGTCCAGGTTGGGGGTGTATCCCGTGGCGAGGATGACCGCGTCGACGGTTGTTGTGGTGCCGCCGGGCCAGAAGGCTTGGTTTCCTTCGAGTTTGGTGAACATGGCGCGGCGTTGCGGTGTGCCGGCGGTGAGCGCGGCGCGGTAGCGGCCGGTGTCGAACACCGGCGACGTCGGTGGCCGCGAGAGAAGATGCCCGATCGGGAGGGCGTCGATTCCGGTGTACTTGAACCAGAAGTGCATGTCTCGGCGTAGGGGTCGTTGCGGCGCGAATGTCACGGGGTTTCGGCTGGCCAGGATCACATCGGCTGTTTCGGCGAGCTCGGCAGCGATCTGTACTGCGGAGTTCCCGGCTCCGACCACGATGACGTTCTGCCCGGCGTAGGCGGTGGGTTCGCGGTAGTCGGCGGCGTGCACAACAGTCCCGGTGAAGGCATCCAACCCTTTCAGTGCGGGACTGTGTGGAGTTTCGAATCCTCCTGTGGCGGCAATGATTCGAGGTGCGGTGAAGGCGGATCCGCTGTCGGTCCGGACGGTGAACTGGCCGCCGCTGGTGGTGACGGTATCGGCTCGTTCGTTGACGTGAATGTCCACATCGAGGGTCTTTGCGTAGCGGCGGAGGTAGTCGACGACTTCGTCGCGTCCGGGATAGCGGTCACCGTCGCCGCCGAACGGTAGACCGGGGAGGGAGCTGTACTTTGCTGGTGAGAACAAAGTGAGGCTGTCGTAGTACTGCGGCCAGGAGCCGACGGGTTCGCTACCCGCTTCGATGATCGCGGTGTCGAGCCGCTGGCGGCGCAGATGATGGGCTGCGGCCAGGCCGGACTGACCGCCACCGACGACAATCGCGTCGTAGTACGTCATGAGAATTGTCTTTCGGTCAGGAAGTGATCGGAATCGTTGTGGTGGTGCGGAGGGCGGGGATGGTTGCTGCGCTGATCACGGCGCCGACGAGGGCAATCGCTCCGAGGACGAGGTAGGCGTGGGCGTAGCTTCCGGTCCAGGTGGAGAGCACGGTGCCGGCCCACGGAGCCAGGGCCATGACGATGACGATCGGTGCGGACATCAGCCCGTTGAGGCGCCCGTAGTGTTCGCCGCCCCAGCGGTCGGTGATGGCGGTGGCCTGGATCAGGGTGAAGATGCCGCGGACCAGTCCGGCGCCGACGGCGATGCCGATCAACGCCGCCGTAGAGCTCGCCAGACCTAACCACACGGTGCTCAGACCGGCAACGGCGATGACCGATACCGTGCGTACGCGGACACTGGTCTTCGCTGCGAGTGGTAGGTAGAAGATGCGGCCGATGACCTGGCCGGCGCCGCCCAGCCCGAGCGTGAGTGCGGCGAGGCTGGGACTGAAACCGCGTTCGATCAGTAGCGGTACGAGGTTGAAGACGCCGGCGGATGCGGCGAAAGCGGCTGCCGCGAGGGCGACGATCAGAGCAAGGAATGGGAGGCTGCGTGAGGTGCGGTGGTAGTCGCCGGGCTGCGCGTGGGGCAGGCGGATGGGGTCGGGCCACCCGCCACGCAAACCCCAGATGTGTCCGGGGATGGTGATCACAGCCAGTATGGCGGCGAGCACCAGGTAGGTTGTGCGCCAATCGAATCGATCGGCCAGAGCGACAGACAGTGGCGCGAACACCGTGCTGGCCAGACCCGCGGCGAGGGTGAGAATCATCAGTGCTTTGACGTAGTTGTCGCCGTACCAGCGAGTCAGTGCGGCGAATGCCGGTGGATACAGCACCGCGCCCATCGCGATGCCGGCGAACACCCAACCCGCGAAAAACAGGGGGAGGGTGTGAGCTGTCGCGATGACCACCAGTGCGGGTACAGCGAGTACAGATCCTGTGGTCATGACCCAGCGGGGCCCGTGGCGATCGAGGATCCGTCCCACCGGTATGCCGACGGCGGCGGCGGCGAGTTGGCTGACCGAGAACGCCGCCACGATCACAGCGCTCGACCATCCGGTATCGCGGGAAATGGCTACCGACAGAACGGGAAACGCGTAGTACAGAATCCCCCAGCTGGTGATTTCGGTCAGACACAGCGCCACCAGGACCCGCCGCAGCCCCGACGGATCGAGGCTGACGGGGCGAGGCGGATCTTCGATGGTCGTCATCGGCTGTGCCCTATCCGCAGGAGTTGGAACTGCCGGAGGGACTGGACAGCGAGATCAGCTCCGGAGCAGGTGCGGCGCAGCAGCCACCCTCGGATTCCGCGGTATCGGGTTCGTCGAAAACACCAGCGCCGCCGCAGACTCCGGTTTCCGGGAGGATCAACTCCACCCGGGCGGCGGCCTCGTGATCGCCGGCGAGTTCGGCGGCGATGCTGCGTACCTGCTCGTACCCGGTCATCGCCAGGAACGTCGGCGCGCGGCCGTAGCTCTTCATCCCCGCCAGGTACATACCCGGTTCGGGATGGCGAAGTTCTTTCGCGCCGTGCGGATAGACCGTGCCGCAGGAGTGGACGTTCGGGTCGATCAGAGGCGCCAACTGTGTCGGGGCCTGCAGCACGGGGTCGAGGCCGAGTCGGATTTCCGACAGCCACGACAAGTCGGGGCGGAATCCGGTCAAGGTGACGACGTTGTCGACGTTCTCGATCCGGGTGCCGGCATCGGAGACCAGTGCGAGCTGACCATTGTCGGCGGATTCGACGGCGGCGGTGCGGAAACCGGTGACCACGGTGAGAAGTCCGTCGTCGACAGCCTTCTTCGCGCGGAGTCCGAGTGCGCCGCGAGCGGGCAGCTCGTCCGACTCACCGCCGCCGAACGCGGAACCGATAGCCCCGCGGCGAACAGCCCACGTGATGCGCGTACCGGGGGCTTGCTTTTCGAGTCCGGCTAGCGCGACGATGGCAGTCAGTGCGGAATGGCCGCTGCCTGCGATGACGGTGTGTTTCCCGGCGAACTGGGCACGGATCGCCTCGTCGTCGAGGTCGGGCACACGGTAGGTGATCGCGGCAGCGGCAGCCCTCTCGCCGAGGGCGGGCAGTCCTTCCCCGCCGAGCGGGTTCGGGGTGCCCCAGGTGCCGGAAGCATCGACGACGGCCTGGGCGAAGACGCGGTCCTCGCTGCCGCCTGGGCGGCGCAGGTGGATGGAGAGAGGTTCGGTATCGCGGCCGGCGTCGACGACCAGGTCGCGGCCACGTCGGGCGACGCCGATCACCTCGGTGTCGAACTGCACCGCATCACCGAGGGCGGCGGCGAGGGGTTCGAGGTAGAGCTGACGCCACTGCTGTCCGGTCGGGTACGCATCTACGTCGGGAGCGCTCCACCCGTTCTGCTCGAGCAGACACTGCGCGGCGGGATCGACGAGTTCGGACCAGCGGGAGAAGAGCCGGACGTGATTCCATTCGGCGATCGCCGTACCGGCGACGGCGCCTCGCTCAAGCACCAGCGGCGTGAGTCCTCGTTCGCGCAGTTGCGCGGCGGCGGCGAGGCCGATCGGTCCAGCTCCGATCACGACAACGGGTAGTTCGGTCATCACAAATTCCTTTCATCGACAATGATCGATCTTTAATTCGAACTGTATCGATATCAGTCGATGAATGCAACCATCGACGAAGGTCGATATAGTGTGTGCATGACATCGCTGCAGACCCCGACGGTGCGCGTCGGCGATTCGGACCCAGGTGCGGTCGACTCGAATGTGCTCGAGCAAGCTGACGCCGACACCTACGCGCAGTGGTTCGCGTGCCTGGCCGAACCGATGCGGGTGCGGCTGCTGCACCGCGTCGCGAGCGCTGCTGGCGGCATCACGATCGGGGCTCTCGCCGAGGCGTTGGGGATCGGGCAGCCCACGGTCTCCCACCATGTACGTAAGCTCGCCGATGTGGGATTCGTCAGCCTGCGCAAAGAGGGGACCAGCACCGTTGTCGCGATGAATCCGACGTGCTGCGTCGCGTTGCCGCAGGCCGCCGACATCGTGATGGGAGTTCTCGCGCCGCGGCCGTGCTGCCCGAGCGATCTTCCTGACGATGTCGCCGTCCGGGTCATGTCCGATGACGACTGGGACGCCGTTCTGCGGATCTACGGCGAAGGGATCGCCACGCGCAACGCCACTTTCACCACCGAAGTCCCCAGCCGGGAGTATCTCGATGCGCAGTGGCTGCCGAATCATCGCTGGGTCGCCACCATCGACGATGTCGTCGTCGGCTGGGCTGCCCTGAGTTCGACCTCCGGGCGGGACTGCTACCGCGGAGTCGCCGAAAATTCCGTCTATGTCGCCGACGGGATGCGCGGGCGAGGTGTCGGAAAAGCGTTGCTACGCAAGCAAGTCATGGCAGCGGACGCGGATGGGCTCTGGACCCTGCAGACGTCGATCTTCCCTGAAAATCGCGCCTCCGTCTCCCTGCATCACTCGGCAGGGTTCCGCACCATCGGGATCCGCGAGAAGATCGCCCAACTCGACGGGATCTGGCGCGACACAGTCCTGCTCGAACGCCGAACGGCAGCGGATTCCTGATTTTCTGAACCGCCAATCGAAGCATTTTTCGGCAATCGATCCGCCATATGTGATCAGCAACTCGAAGCAACCCCTTAGCTCGAGTGCAGAGTGAATCTGCTGAGACGTGATTCCCGCTGTAACTGGCAAATTATTCGTGGGCTGGTGTCACGTCCTCCTGCAGTGAGTTCTTGAGGGCTCGGGATCAGCGGCTTCACAGCAGAGCGGTCACCGTCGGGGATGTACGTGCAGACGAACTGGAGCGGGTGAAACTGAAAGTCTTCGCGAGTCGCCGATCGGAGTGTGCAACGCCGCCTGCATCTACATGCCGGTTGAGTATCACATCTGCTGCTCTCGCTTGCCTGTCACTCGGCTGCCCGGTAGCTCGATTGGGCAGGACTGTGCAGATTGTTGCTGAAAAGCGGTCGGTCCATGCCAGGGGTGCGGAGGTCGAGCGAGGACGGCTAGACCACGGGTTGCGCGGCGTCCTTGTCGAGAATTCCGTCTCTCTCCCACGGCCACGTCATCAGAGCCCAGATGATGAATACGATTGTCATCCCAGAAAACAGATACACCGGCCACGGACCCATCAGGTCCAGCAGCGATGCGGTGGAAGGTTTGGCGTTGAGAAAGCCGTAATTGGTATCGGCGATGCGATTGAAGATGAAAGTGACTATCGCCCATGTCAGCGTGACCAGTACCGCGAAGCGGTAGCTGCGCCATGTAGGTCGCATTCTCCGGCCCCACGTGAGATAGATCGCGGCCCAGACGACAAACAGGTGAATTGTCGACGGCCATCGTAAGCTCCCCACTGGCGGCCATTTATGGCGCATTTTGTGGCCATGGTTTCTCCCCGCGTACGGCCAGATAGTTCCCCACC
>NZ_JBEORR010000073.1:0-9442 GCF_040302345.1 Streptomyces sp. NPDC126510
CGGTGAACGTCTCCACCCACACCGGCTCAGCCCTCAACACCCCACCCATACAGGCAAAATGCCCGCCACCAAGCCTTCTGCAACACCCTTTAGGCCGTGTATCGAAAGTGGATCTTGAGCGTTAGATGATCACGGTTCATGGGGGCGGGGACATCTCACGGACGAACAGTGGGCGGTGCTGGAGCCGTTGTCGCCGAAGGGTACGAGGGTCGGGCGGCCACCCATCTGGCCTCGGCGGCAGTTGATCGACGGCATACGGTTGCGAGTCCGAACCGGTGTTCCGTCGTGGAGGCCGGTCGACCGGTCGTCATGGAACCGGACCCGTGCCAGCCGAGCTCGTCCTGCCGCGCAAGGTCGCCGCGGGAATCCGGGCCGCGCGGTCGAGCGGCTGGACGCCCCGCTCCGACGGCTCGCCGTCGAGCTGCGCCTTCCCGCCGCCGGCTGACTGGGACGGAGCGCCGGAGGGTCGAAATGGTTTGCCGACCCGGTGGCTGTGTGTCACCGTTCGGCCTGGACCGGCAGTTGATCATCGGCGGCCGGTCGACGTCGACATGTCGGCGGCCTCTCGGGGATCCACCGGAGAGGTGACGAAACGATGGGAACCGGTGCCGTGGGGAACAATTACGAGGACGAGTGTCGCCGGTCGCTGGCCGAGGAGCAGGCGAAGAGCCTTGCCGGGACCAACAACTGGGAACATGTGGACAGGGAGCGGGTCCACCAGGACTGGGACGTCCTGTACCGGGAGATCACGGCTTTCCTGGACGGCGGCTCCCTGCCAGGGGACCAGCAGATCCAGGAGCTCGTCCGCAGGCACTTCGACATCGCCTGCCGGTTCTACACCCCCTCCCGGGAGGCTTACGTCGGCATGTCGCTCTTCTACGCCGAGGACGAGGCCATGAGGGCGTTCCACGATTCCTACCACCCCGGGATGGTGGATTTCCTGGGCGCCGCGATCAAGGTGTTCGCCGAGCAGGGGAGCGGGTTCGCCCCCAGCGCAGGGGCCGAGGCTTCGGCGTAGTCGGGCGGCACGGGCCAGGACATGCATGGACGGGGTAGGCCCCAGGGCTGTCGCAGCCCCTGGGAGGAGGAAGCAGAGACCGGGGTCTCGGCTGGTGCCGAGACAACATCGTGAGTGAGGACGAATTCGTCTGCGTCTTCTGAGGGCGCGATCTGCCCGCGGCATGGAACGTGGATCCCGCTGCGTGAGACCGCGGGTCACAGCCACTCGTTAATGGTCGCGACGAGGACGGTCGCCTCGTAGCGGACGGCGAGCTTGTCATATCGCGTGGCGACAGCGCGATGTCTCTTGAGTCGGTTGATCCCGCACTCGACCGTGTGACGCTCGCGGTAGTCGGCCGGGTCGAATCGCGGCGGCCGGCCGCCGCGGGAGCCGAGCTTCCGGCGGTTGCGCGCCTGGTCGGCCTTGTCTGGGATGGTGCAGCGGATCCCGCGTCGGCGCAGGTAGGCGCGGTTCTTACGGGAGGCGTACGCCTTATCGGCCCGCACCCGGTCGGGGCGGAGGCGTGGCCGGCCCGGGCCGATGCGAGGCACGCGGATCTTCCCCAGCACGGGCTCGAACTGAGGCGAGTCACCGCGCTGACCGGCCGTGACCACGATCGCCATGGGCTCCTGACCGTGCTCGACAGCCAGGTGCAGCTTGGTGGTGAACCCGCCGCGCGAACGTCCAGCCCGTGATCGCCGGGCTCGGTTAACACGCCACCCGGTGGTTCTTTCTGCAGGTCACCCTGCTTGCGGGCCCCCGCCGCATGCTGATGAGCTCGGCACACCGTGGAGTCGACGCTCAGGTCCCATGTGATCGCACCTTCCGCGTCGGCCAGGGACTGGAGACGGGTGAGGATCCGGTGCCAGGTGCCATTCCGCTGCCATCGGCGGAATAGGTCGTAGATCCGGGCCCACGGTCCGTACTCGACGGGCACGTCCCGCCACGGAACACCGGTTCGGACGCGGAACCGTATGCCGTCGATCAACTGCCGCCGAGGCCAGATGGGTGGCCGCCCGACCCTCGTACCCTTCGGCAACAACGGCTCCAGCACCGCCCACTGTTCGTCTGTGAGGAACCTGGTTGAGGCCCTCCACTCTCCAGTGGTCCCGGGCGGGCATTTGCTCGTCTCGGCGCCAGCGCCAGGCGGAGAACGTGGACGGGGAAGGCGACCAGTGTCTCTCCCCAACGCAGTAGGTTGTAGGCAGCCCGCGCCACCGCCTGCCGCTGCCAGGCGCTGGTGGGCAGGCGTTCGGCGACGCTTCCGCGCGGACGGGAGCGCGGCGTGAGTTGATCCGTACCCGCGTCGAGCAGGCGACGGCCAGCACGTAACCGGTCCTGCGTGCCTCCGGGGCGGCACGAAGCTGCGGGTCCTGCCCGTAGGCTTCGTCGCCAGTCACCCACGATGCCTGCACCCCGGCGTCCAACGCGGCGGCGATCATCTCCCCGGGCCAGGCGGGGCTTGGTCGCGAACCGCACAGCGACGACAACCAGAACGCCGCCCCGACCACACGGTTCTCCTCCCTCCAGGTCCGGCTGCCCGTCACGCAGGCGGCGCTCACGGGGTGAAGGGGACCCCCGCGCGGAGGAGCACGTTGGCGTAGAAGGTGTCCTCGCCCGTCCGTACGGCGAATTTGACGTCCCGGACCCTGGCCTTGAACTCGTCGTGGTCGATGGGCTCGGGGTCGAGCCCGAAGGAACGCAGGCCGGTGTGGACGGTGGGGTTGACCTCACGGATCTTGTCGGTCACCCAGCTGTGCTCGACGACGATCTCGTTGAGCACGGTCTGGAGGACGTCCAGGAACGGGGGTTGGCCGTACCGGTAGCCGAGATCCACGACGGGGGTGTCGGGCGCCAGGGGGAGCCCGGCGTCGCTGATCACGAAGGTGTCGGTGTGGCGGAGACCGGCGATCAGCCCGGCCAGCTCGCGGTGGATGATGCCGTTGCGCTGCACGGGTTCAGTCCTTTTCGCTAGGGGGAAGGGTGGGGGCGAGGGCGCGCAGCGTGGCCAGGTCGGCGTACTGCTGGGGCGCGCCGGAGACCCGTACGGCCATGGAGCCCGCGGCGATACCCAGGCGGGCGGCGTCCAGGAGTGAGTCACCGGCGGCGAGCCGGGCGGCGAGCACCCCGGCGAAGGCGTCACCGGCGCCCGTGGTGTCCACGACGGTTGTGGGGACGGCCCGGAGCGCGGTGGAGACGCCGTCGGCGTCGGTGACGACCGCGCCCGCCTCGCCCAGGGTGGTGACCACGGCTTTGGCACCCCGGGCGCGCAGCGCTTCGTGCGCCTTCCGTATGGCCGCGGTCTCCGGCGTACCCTCCGCCTCCTTCGCCCCATCCGTCGCCGACTGGCCTGACACCATCGCCTGTTCGTGCTCGTTCACGATGAGCACGTCACAGCGGGCGATCAGGTCGTCGGGGAGTTCGGCGGCGGGGGCGGCGTTGAGGAGGAACCGCCCCCGGCAGGCGTCCGCCGCGCGACGGACGACGTCCAGCGGGATCTCCAACTGAGCCAGTACGACGGCCGCTTGAGCCCCGAGGCCCTCGGTGGGGTCGCCCTCGGGCGGCCACTGGTGGTTGGCACCGGCGACCACCACGATGGTGTTGTCCCCGGCCGCCGTGGTGATCCACGCGGTACCGGTCTCGGCACCGGACACCGTGGTCACCGCGTCGACGTCCACTCCGCCGGCGACCAGCCGGGCACGGGCCCGGTCCGCCTCGGCGTCCTCGCCCACCCGGGCGATCATCGCCGTACGAACGCCTCCGGAGGCCGCCGCGGCCGCCTGGTTGGCGCCCTTGCCGCCGAGGGTGACGTACGCGGTACGGCCGAGGAGGGTCTCGCCGGGGGAGGGGAAGGCGTCGGCGACGACGACGTGGTCGATGTTCACCGAGCCGATCACCACGACCTGCGGTGACGCGCCCGGCACGGCCTCAGGCATGCGCGTCCCCTTGCACGGCCCCGGTGATCAGGCCGACCAGCTCGTCACCCGTGGTGGCGGAGACGGTCCGCCGCGCGGCGGTCAGGCCTCGTCGCAGTACGTACGCGGTGTCGGCGACCCGGAGCACCTGCGCCATGTCGTGGCTGATCAGCAGCACGGTCACCGACGCCTCGCGGAGCCGGGCGATGAGCTCCTCCACGGCCGCCGTCTCCCGGACGCCCAGCGCTGCCGTCGGCTCGTCCATGATGACCAGGGTGCGGCCCCAGTTGGCCGCGCGGGCGATGGCGATGCACTGCCGCTGACCGCCCGACATCCGCCGCACGGTGGCCCGTACGTTCGGCACGTTCACGTCCAGCCGGGACAGGATGTCGCTGCTCTGGGCGATCATGGACTTCTTGTCCAGCACCCGGAACGGGCCGAAGCCGCTGGTCAGCTCGTGGTTGAGGTAGAGGTTCTGCCAGACCGGGAGATCCTCGATGAGGCCGAGGGTCTGGTACACCGTCTCGATGCCCAACTGCCGGGCGTCGTCGGGGGAGTGGAACCGTACCTGCTCGCCCCGGAAGCGGATCTCGCCCGCGTCCTGTGGGTGCACACCGGTCAGACAGCGCACCAGCGTGGACTTGCCCGCGCCGTTGTCGCCGAGGAGCGCGGTGACCTCGCCGGGAGCCAGCTTCAGGTCCACGCCCTGGAGCGCGTGGACCGCACCGAAGGACTTGCGCAGCCCGGTGATCTCCACGAGCGGGGAGACGACCTGACCGCCCGAGACGGCGCTCTGGGTGGTGGCCGGGGCGGCGGAGGATGTGCCCGTCACACGGGCCGGAGTGTCGGTCATGGCTGGCTTCTCCTACTTCTGGAACCGGGAGATGAAGGCCGCGCCGAGTACGACGGTGCCGACCGCGATGGGCTGGTAGTACTGCGAGATGCCGAGCAGGGTGAACCCGTTGATGAGACTCTGGAGCAGCAACGCGCCGGTCACCGTGCCGAACACGGAGGCCTTCCCGCCGAACAGGCTGGACCCGCCGAGGACCACCGCCGCGATGGAGCTGAGCAGCAGGTCGGTCTGGAGGCTGGGGTCGGCGCCGCCCGTGCGGGCCACGAACAGCACGGCCGCGACCCCGCAGGCCAGCCCGGAACTCGCGTACGCGACCAGCCGGATCCGGTTGACGTGGATGCCCACACCCCGCGCGGCCTCGATGTTGCCGCCGGTCGACAGCAGATAGGTGCCGGTACGGGTGCGGTAGAGAAGGAAGCCCACCAGCGCGGCCACCACGAAGCCCAGCACCCAGAACCAGCGCACCGGGCCGATGCCGTCGATCGCCAGCGCGCGCAGGAAGTCCGAGTTCACGGGCACGGTGTTGCCGCTGGTCAGCAGCAGGGTGAGACCGCTGACCACGGAGAGCGAGCCGAGGGTGACGATGAAGTCGGTCATGTTCAGCCGGGCCACCAGCAGACCGTTGACCACGCCCACCGCCAGCCCGGCCAGCAGTGCCAGGCCGATGGAGACGGTCAGTCCCCAGCCGTTGGTGTAGGCGTACCCGAGGACCGCCGCCGACCAGGGCAGGTTGGAACCCACCGAGAGGTCGATACCGGCGACGGTGACCACCAGCTGCTGGCCCATGGCGAGGACCAGCAGGATGGAGGCCGACACCAGCAGGTCGCTGATGTTGGACGCCGTGAGGAAGTCGGGCGTGGCGATGAAGAAGACGAGGAACACCACGCCCAGCCCGATCGGGGCGGCGTAGCGTGCCGCCGCCTCGACCGAGAAGTCCAGGCCGAGCCGGCCCGGCGCCTGAGTGTCAGCCATGATCAGATCACTTCCCGGCCGAGGAGAGCGGGTTCTCGAACGGAACGAACGGCTGCGGGACGGAGCTGATCGCCTTGTCCACGTTGGTGGAGTCGATCAGGGCGATCGGGGCGACGATCCGGCTGGGCACCTTCTTCTTGGCGACCAGGTCGATGCAGGCCTGCACGGCCAACTGGCCCTCGGCGTAGGGGTACTGGGAGATCGTGCCGCTGAGGGTGCCAGCCTTGACAGCCTCCAGCGCGGCTTTGATGCCGTCCACCGAGATGATGGAGACCTTGCCGGTCAGACCGGCGTTGCGGACCGCCTGCGCGGCACCCAGACCCATGGTGTCGTTGGCGGCGAAGATACCGGTGATCTTCGGGTGGGCCTTGAGGATGGCCTCGGTGACCGTCTGCCCCTTGGCCTGGTCGTAGTCGGCGGGCTGGGTGGCGACGATGTCCAGCTTGCCCGCGACCTTCTCCGTGAAGCCCTTCTGGCGGTTGATGCCGTTCTGCTCACCGGCGATGCCCTGGAGGATGGCCACCTCGCCCTTGCCGCCCATGAGCTTCAGCAGGCCCTCGCCCGCCTGCTCACCCGCCGACAGGTTGTCCGAGCCGATGAACGAGGCGTACGACACCCCGGCCTGCTTCGAGGCCTTCGCGTCGATCTGGGTGTCCAGGTTGAGGATCGGGATCTTCTTCTGGGCGACCGGGACGAGCGGGGTGATCACGTTGGTGGCGTTGACCGGCACGACGCCGAAGCAGTTGAAGCCCTGGCCCGCGAGGGTGGAGATCTTGGCGTTCTCGCCCGTGCTGTCGGTCTCCGACGCGCCCGCCTGGACCTCCACCTTGACGCCCTGCTTCTTGCCCTCGGCTATCGCACCGTCGCGCAGCGCCGCCCAGTAGGGGTTGGTGAAGTTCCGGGTGACGATAGCGATCTTCGCCTCGCCCGACTTGCTGCCGCTGTCGGAGCTGTCTCCGCCCCGGCCGCAACCGGCCACCACCAGCAGCATCGTCGCGGCGGCGGCGACAGCGGTGGCGGAACGGACTCTGCGTGCGGTGCGGTTCGCGGTGGCGCCGGAGTGGGCGGTGACGTTGGTGTTCATGGGAGTGCCTTTCGTCGCGTCATTGCGTCAAAACGGGGTGGGATGAGGTCCGCGCGGGGCGTGGCGAGCCGCCCGGACTCCGAGGTCAGGGGAGGCTGGGGCGGAGTCCGGGAGTTCATGAGTCCGGGAGCCTGTAAGTCCGGGAGCGGGGGCCGAGTTCGAGGTCGGGGCCAGTGAGCCCGGGGCCCACGGTGAGGTCGTAGTCCGTCGTAGGGGTCAGGCGGGTCGTACGAGTCGTACGGGTGTACGCGGCGTACGAGTCGGGCATCGGTGCGAGCCGGGCGCCATAACCGGTCGCCCGCTCGAACCGCTCGCCCGTCGGCGCTATAAGCCCTCGCCGATCACCGAGACGCCCCCGGTGAGGTCCGGGCAGCCGCAGGAGCCGCGGGCGACCAGAGTGGTGGGGTGGGTGATGCGCCGTACCGGGAAGGCGGGGTCGGCGATCTTGGCCAGGAGCCACTCGACGGCCGAGCGGCCCAGCTCGTCGAAGGGCTGCTGCATGGTGGTGAGCGCGGGCACCGTGTACTCGCTGCCGTCGATACCGTCGAACGCACAGACCGCTACGTCGTCGGGGACGCGCAGCCCCAGTTCGGCGGCGGCGCGAAGGACGCCGATGGCCTGCTCGTCACTCGCCACGAAGAGCGCGTCCGGATGTCCCGCCTCCGCGAGCATCCGCCGGCCGGCCCGGTACCCGTCGGCCCGTCCGAACGGCACATGTGTCAGCGACGCGCTCTCCGGATCCCGCCCGGCCTCGAGGAGGGCCCGGCGCCATCCGCCGACCCGGTCGACCGTCGGGTGCACGCCCTCCAGCCCGGCGATGCACCCGATCCGCTCCCGGCCGTGACTGAGCAGATGGGCGGTGGCCTGGTACGCGCCGCCCTCGTTGTCGGTGAGCACCTGCGTCGCCCCTGGCAGGTCCAGCTCGCGGTCGAGCACCAGCCGGGGCACGGTCCGGTCGGACAGCTCCGCGACCCAACTGTGCGGGCCGTGGATCGGGACCACGATGAGCCCGTCCACCTGCCGGTCGAGCAGGGTCCGGACGTACGTCGCCTCACGGGCGTCGTCACCCATCGCATTGCCCAGCAGCATCGTGTAGCCGGAGGCGAAGCCGACATCCTCGATGACGCGGGCCAACTCGGCGAAGAAGGGGTTGGAATTGTCGGGCACGACCAGCCCGAAGGTCATGGTCCGCGAGGTCTTCAGGGACCGGGCCACCACGTTGGGGCGGTAGCCGAGCTCGTCTATCGCCGCGAGGATCCGCTCCCGGGTGGCGGGGGCGACCTTGCGGGGGCCGTTGTTGAGGACGTAGCTGACCAGGGCCTCGGAGGTGCCCGCCAAACGCGCCACGTCGCGGCGAGTTGCCATCACATCCTCCTTCGGCTCGGGGCTGCGTTCTGGAAACATCAACTCGTGTTGTCAACACGAGTTGATGCGGTGCGTTGGATGAATATCGACTGCTGATCCACCGATGGCAAGAGGTTGCCTAAAATCTTTTGGTAAAGAGTTCGAAACCCTGCTTTGCAGGTGAACTCGGGCGGGACCTTGATCGCCACCTCGGTGATCACCTGATCATCACCCTGATCATCGCGGCGGGATGCGTTCGTCGAGGCCCTCGATGATGAGTTCAAGGGCGACCACCGACCTCTACCAGGACCGCCGCAACTACGTCTGGGACAACGACCACGGCACCACCACCCTGCGCAACGCCCGCGGCCGCCTCATCGACGAGGCGGTCGCCCGCCCCGTAGCCGTTCGCCAAGGGAAAGGCAGGGCCCGCCGCTTGTCCACGCCCCGCCGTAGTGTGCCGTGCATGGCCCGTTCCTGGACACGACTGCATGGGCACCTCGGTGTGCCGCCCGGCCCCCTGGACTTCGACATGGTCGCCAAGGCTGCTGCCGACCGCCTGGCGGAATCCGACGACGCGTAGGTGGTCGTAGTCGTAGCCCTTGTCGCCATGGAGTTTCCCAGGTCGCCTGCGTCGCGGGCCCCGGCGAGACCGGATCGGCGGTATACCTCGTACGAGCGGCATCAGACCTTGACTACCGTGCACGTTGGCCGCGGAGATGCCTAGCGCCAGAGGCAGTCCGTTCCGGTCGTTGATCAGGCGCGGTCGGTCGGATTCGGTCCCGTGAGCAACCCCCTTTTGCGGCCCTGATGCTTACGGAGTCGATGGCGCAGCGGGACCAGTCCAGCGCGCCGAGCGCGCCGAGTTCGTCGAGGATGGCGGTGCAGCCTGGCCCAGACACGGGTCCGGCTCCAGTGCGCGAAGCGCCGGTAGACCGTGGGCCACGCTGGACCGAACACCGGCGGAAGCTGCCGCCAGGTGCAGCCCGATGTGGCCACGAAGATGACCGCTGCCAGGCACTCGCGGTCACCGGCCCGTCGTCGCCCGCCGCCTTGCGGGCGTATGACCTCAGTCGGCGGGACCACCCGCCGAAACAGCAACCACAACTCGTCCGGCACCAACCGCTCGACCAGATCGGTCATGCGCGGCTCAACGAGCGATCACGCCATCAGAAACGGCGTCTAAAAGAGCGTTTTGTCCCGGTGGGGTTGTTTCGTGGTGCTTTAGAGGTCACATTGGTCTGAGGTTGCTGAGTCGGAAGTAACTGATGAGA
>NZ_JBEORR010000074.1:0-9242 GCF_040302345.1 Streptomyces sp. NPDC126510
AGTTCTCAAGGAACGGTCGCTTCCTTTGTACTCACCCTCTCGGGCTTTCCTCCGGGCGCTTCCCTTCGGTCTTGCGTTTCCGACTCTATCAGATCCTTTTCGATCCGATTCCCTGTCGGCAGGATTTGCCGTTCGGCCCCGGGCTTTCGCTCGTCGGCCTTTCGACATTCACTACGTTAGCCGATTCCCCGTCCAACTCATAATCGAGTCTGTCGGTGCCGAATTCAGGCATGCGGGCACGCCGAATTCGCCCCTGCTGAGGGGAGTAGCTAGGTAGTTGGTTTGGCCGCTTCCCGCTGTTGGCGATCGCCATACCCGGTTCAACGGCTCGGGCTACATTACGCACCTCGACAGGACGCGTCAACTTCGGCGGCGCCTCGGGGCATGGGCGCGATACGGGCTCACCGTCGGGTCGTTGGCGACCCAGAAGCGCCAGGGGTGCACGGCTCCCTCGCCGCCGACTCCGGTCCGTGGTCCGTTGAGTACCTGGTCGGAGGGCACGGGCGTGCCGGTCAGCATGCGCAGCGGGGTGTCTTCGGAGGTGCACGCGTCCGTGCCGTCCAGGGAGCGGTCCACGTTCAGGGCGGTGGCCAGACGGGCTGGGCCTTTGGCCAGTTCCTTGTCGTTGCGGGCCGAGAGTCGACGGGTGCGGGCCAGTTCGGCGCCCTCGATGATCTCGCCTGCGCGGAGCAGGACCGCGCTCGACTTGCCCTCCGGGCCGCAGACCAGGTTCATGCAGAACCACATGCCATAGGTGAAGTAGACGTACACGTGTCCGGGCGGACCGAACATCACGCTGTTGCGGGCCGTGCGGCCGCGGTAGGCGTGGGAGCCGGGGTCGTTCTCACCGTCGTAGGCCTCGACCTCGGTGAGGCGGAGGGCGATCGGACCGTCCGGGGTGCTGCGTACCAGGATGCGGCCGAGGAGGTCGGGGGCGACATCGAGGACGGGCCGGTCGAAGAACTCCCTGGACAGGGGCGTACGGTCAGGGGTCGCGATCATGCCGTCCGAGGGTACTGGAGATGAGTGGTGCCGCGGGGTGGCCGTCGGGCACCGGCCTTGCCAGGGTGGGGCATGGAACCGGCCACGGCCGGATCGCGTTTGTATGGATCAAGGATCCACCCGTTGTGGGCGAGAGGGAGAGACATGGCGTTCAAGAAGCTGCTCGCGAGCCTGGGGGCCGGCGGGGCTTCGGTCGAGACGGTGCTGCACGAGGTCAACGTCGTCCCGGGCGGTGTCGTCCAGGGTGAGGTGCGGATCCAGGGCGGCTCCGTCAACCAGCAGATCGAGGGGCTCTCGGTCGGGCTGCAGGCCAAGGTCGAGGTGGAGAGCGGCGACCAGGAGTACAAGCAGGACATCGAGTTCACGAAGTCGCGGCTGGGCGGCGCGTTCGAGCTGCAGGCGGGCGCGGTGCACGCGGTTCAGTTCGGTCTCGAGATCCCGTGGGAGACGCCGATCACGATGATCGACGGTCAGGCCCTGCGTGGCATGAACATCGGGGTGTCGACCGAGCTGGAGATCGCGCGTGCGGTGGACTCCGGCGACCTGGACCCGGTCAACGTGCACCCGCTGCCGGCGCAGAAGGCGATCCTCGACGCTTTCATCCAGCTGGGCTTCCGGTTCAAGAACGCGGACATGGAGCGCGGTGTCATCCGCGGTACGCGGCAGAAGCTGCCGTTCTACCAGGAGATCGAGTTCTACCCGCCGCAGCAGTACCGCGGGCTGAACCAGGTGGAGCTGAGCTTCGTGGCCGACCAGAACGCCATGGACGTGGTGCTGGAGATGGACAAGAAGCCGGGGCTGTTCAGCGAGGGCAGCGACACCTTCCGGTCCTTCCAGGTGGGGCTCAACGACTACCAGGGGACGGACTGGACCGCGTATCTCAACCAGTGGCTGTCGGAGGTCGGCAGCAAGCGCAACTGGTTCTAGGCTCGGGGGCGACTGCAAGAAACGATCAGGAGGTACCGAGGTGACCGAGCTCAAGCGGCGGCCGCTCCCCCACGACTTCCATCCGCCCGTCGCGTCGTTCACGGTGACGAGCGAGGACATCGAGGAAGGTGCGACGCTCAAGGAGGCTCAGGTCCAGGCGGCGGGCAACACTTCGCCGCAGCTGCGGTGGGAGGGGTTCCCGCCCGAGACCAAGAGCTTCGCCGTGACCTGCTACGACCCCGACGCCCCGACGGGCAGCGGTTTCTGGCACTGGGTGCTGTTCGACATCCCGGCGTCGGTGACCGAGCTGCCGGTGGGTGCGGGCAGTGGCAAGTTCGAGGGTCTGCCGGAAGGCGCGATCCACGCGCGCAACGACTACGGCGGCAAGGAGTTCGGCGGGGCCGCGCCGCCTCCGGGGGACGGTCCGCACCGCTACGTGTTCACGGTCTACGCCGTGGATGAGGAGAAGCTCGGACCGGACGCGGACGCGTCGCCCGCCGTGGTCGGCTTCAACCTGCGGTTCCACACGATCGGGCGGGCCCAGCTGATCGGTGAGTACGAGGTGCCCGCCGAAGGCTGAGCAAGCCGCCCCGAATCCCGGCGTTCAGGGAACGTTTGCCCGCTCCTGGTCTTGGAATTGATCAGGAGCGGGCATTTTTGTTGCCGGGGGTCGCGGGGGTCACCCCCCGTGGAGCAGCAGATATTGCGTTGTCCATCTCGGCGTGCCCGGCCAGAGTTGATCCCAGCCCGCCAGGGGGTGGGCCGGTGCACGGGAGGTGGGCTGGTATGCGGGACACGCTGGTACTGAACGCGAGCTTCGAGCCGCTGTCGACGGTGACGTTGAACCGAGCCGTCGTTCTGGTGCTTCAGGACAAGGCCGTCGTCGAGCAGGCCCACCCCGAACTGCGGATGCGGGGAGCCGCGGTCGACATACCGGCGCCCCGTGTGATCAGGCTCTGCCAGTACGTACGGGTGCCGTTCCGAAGACGAGCGCCGTGGTCGAGGCGTGGTGTGCTGGTCAGGGACCGGCACCGGTGCGCGTACTGCGGGAGGCGGGCGACGACCGTGGACCACGTGGTGCCGCGTTCGCGGGGCGGTCAGGACACGTGGCTGAACACGGTGGCCTCGTGTGCGGAGGACAATCACCGGAAGGCGAACCGGACTCCTGTCGAGGCGGGTATGCCGCTGCTCCGGGAGCCGTTCGAGCCGACGCCGGCTGGTGCGATGCTCTTGGCTCTGGCGCAGGAGGACGTTGCGGCGCTGCCGGATTGGCTGGCTCTGGACGCGGCGTGACCAGTCGCCGTGGGCCTTGGTGCTTCGTCGGCCGCGGGTTGAGTTTGGTTGTTCGCGCAGTTCCCCGCGCCCTGGATGGTGGGCGCGGGGAACTTGCGTTGTGGTGCTGTCAGTCGATGGACGGCTTCTCTCGGCGTTCCTGGGCCGGTACGGGTGCGGTGGTCGCGCCGCCGGAACCGCCGCCGATGCCGCCGAAGTTGCCCATGGCGCCGGAGAGGCCCTTGAGGGCGTCGCCGATTTCGCTGGGGACGATCCAGAGCTTGTTGGCGTCGCCCTCGGCGATCTTGGGGAGCATCTGGAGGTACTGGTAGGACAGGAGCTTCTGGTCCGGGTCGCCGGCGTGGATGGCCTCGAAGACCGTGCGCACGGCCTGGGCCTCGCCCTCCGCGCGCAGGGCAGCGGCCTTGGCCTCACCTTCGGCGCGCAGGATCTGGGACTGCTTCTCACCTTCGGCGCGAAGGATCTCGGACTGGCGGACACCTTCGGCCTGGAGGATCGCGGCGCGCTTGTCGCGGTCGGCGCGCATCTGCTTCTCCATCGAGTCCTGGATGGAGGTGGGCGGTTCGATCGCCTTGAGCTCGACGCGGTTGACGCGGATGCCCCACTTGCCGGTGGCCTCGTCGAGGACGCCGCGCAGGGCGGCGTTGATCTCCTCGCGGGAGGTGAGGGTCCGCTCCAGGTCCATGCCGCCGATGATGTTGCGGAGCGTGGTGACGGTGAGCTGCTCGATCGCCTGGATGTAGCTGGCGACTTCGTACGTCGCGGCCCGGGCGTCGGTGACCTGGTAGTAGATGACGGTGTCGATGTTCACGACCAGGTTGTCCTGGGTGATCACCGGCTGGGGCGGGAAGGGCACGACCTGTTCGCGCAGGTCGATGCGGTTGCGGATGGTGTCTATGAACGGGACGACGATGTTGAGGCCCGCGTTGAGTGTCCGCGTGTAGCGCCCGAAGCGCTCGACGATGGCCGCGCTGGCCTGTGGGATGACTTGGATCGTCTTGATCAGGGCGATGAAGACCAACACCACCAGAATGATCAGGACGATGATGACCGGTTCCATCGTCGTTCCCCGTGTCCCTTCTCCGCTTCGGCGTCTTCGGCAGATCTTATGGTTGTCGAAGATCTTGCTGGTCGAGTCTGACAGACCGTCGCGTGGCTGGCGAGGAGTTCCACTCCCGTTACGTCCTGCGAGGTCACATGACGATCGCGGTGGCTCCTTCGATGTCCACGACATCCACTTCCTGGCCTACTTCGTAAGCGTGGCCGGTGTCGAGAGCGCGGGCCGACCAGACCTCGCCGGCGAGTTTGATCCGGCCGCCGGAGCCGTCGACGCGTTCCAGGACGACGGCTTGTCTGCCCTTCAACGCGTCCACGCCGGTGGCGAACTGGGGTCGCTGGGCGCGGTGCCGGTTCGCGATGGGCCGTACGACGGCGATGCCGGCGGTCGAGATGACGGCGAAGACCGCTACCTGGGCGACGGCTCCGCCGCCGAAGACGCCGGTGACCACCGCCGCGGCGATGGCACCCACCGCCAGCATGCCCAGTTCGGGCATGGCGGTCACCACGAGCGCGATGCCGAGCGCTGCCGCGCCGATCAGCCACCACAGCCATGCGTCGATGTCCACATGGTCATGGTAGGTCCGCGGGCCCTGTCGACGACAGTGCGCCCGTGGTGTGAAATCCCGTTCTTACCCCGGCAATTGCGGAATGGCGGCCTGGGTCAGGAGAGCGGGAGGCCCTGGGCGGTCCAGCGGTCGCCCGACTGCTCGACGACGAGCGGGAGGCCGAAGCAGAGGGAGAGGTTGCGGGAGGTGAGTTCGAGCTCCAGCGGTCCGGCGGCGAGGACCTTGCCCTGGCGGATCATGAGGACGTGGGTGAAGCCCGGGGGGATCTCCTCGACGTGATGGGTGACCATGAGCATCGAGGGAGCGATCGGGTCGAGGGCCAGGCGGCCGAGGCGGCGGACGAGGTCCTCGCGGCCGCCGAGGTCGAGGCCGGCGGCGGGCTCGTCGAGCAGGAGCAGCTCGGGGTCGGTCATCAGGGCGCGGGCGATCAGGGTGCGCTTGCGCTCGCCCTCGGAGAGCGTGCCGAACCTGCGGTCCAGGTACTCGCTCATGCCGAGGCGGTCGAGGAAGGCGCGGGCGCGCCGCTCGTCGATCTCCTCGTAGTCCTCGTGCCAGGTGGCGGTCATGCCGTACGCGGCGGTCAGCACCGTCTCCAGGACCGTCTGGCGCTTGGGGAGCTTCTCGGTCATGGCGATGCCGGCCATGCCGATGCGGGGGCGCAGCTCGAAGACGTCCGTGCCGGGCTTGCCGAGGGTCTCGCCGAGGATGGCGGCGGTGCCCGAGCTGGGGAAGAGGTAGGTGGAAGCGAGGTTGAGGAGGGTGGTCTTGCCGGCGCCGTTCGGGCCGAGGATGACCCAGCGCTCGCCCTCCTTGACCGACCAGGAGACCTGGTCCACCAGAGCCCGGCCCTCACGGACCACGGATACGTCCTGAAGCTCCAGAACATCGCTCATGAGCGCGTTGTCTCCCCTTGCAGTGTGGCCGGTCTCGGCTGTCGCGTAAGCCTGTGGCTCGGTCCGCCGCGCCGGTGGGCGCAGCCCTCCATGAAATCTACGCCACCGGTCGGCCGGGACATTCCCTCGGGCCGGTCCCAGAGGAGCCCTAGGGTGGGGGCATGCTCTCGGAACCACGTGCTGGACGTCTCGCAACTTGGGGAAATGCCCTTTTGGCCGGACTTGTCTCGCCGGACGACGCCGTACTGGCCATCGTCGGCGCGGACGCGGTGCACCGGGTGGAGGGGCTGCCGGGTGAGCCGGGGCAGGTCGGGCTGACGCTCGCGCTCGGGCGGCTGCGGACGCTCGGGGTGAGCGGGCTGCGGGTGGCGTTGCCCGCGCCGGGGCATCCGCTGGGGCTGAGCGGGCCGCCGGAGTTCAACGCGCGGGCGCTGGAGGCCGAGGAGGCGGTGGTCTGTCACGGGGCCGCCTACGGCCTGGTGCCGGACGTGTACGAGGCCGGACCCGCGGGTGTGCAGGTCGAGGTGGTCTGGCATGTGCTGCCCGTACGGGAGGCGCCGCCCGCGGATGTGCCCTCACTGAGTGAGGCGGAGCGGGAACTGGCGGAGGCCCTGCGGGAGGCCACCGAGGTGCTGACCCGGCTGGATGTGGCCGGGTCGGGGCCGGTGGCGGAGGCGGCGGTCGATGCGTACCGGGCGCGGGCCGAGCAGGGGCGGGAGGTGCTGGCGCCGGGGTATCCGCCGCGGGCGGTCCGGGTGCTGGAGCTGGCGCAGCGGGTGGGGACGCTGATCGCCGTGGCGACGGAGAGCGGTCACGGGGGTGCGGTGAGTTCGTCCGAGATCTCCGCGCGGCGGGAGGCGTTGCGGCCGGTGGAGCGGACGGCTCGGCGGGCGCAGGTCGCGGCGTACAACTCCGTTGTGGAGGAGCGGGAGCGGGGGGTGCGGTGACGGTTACCTGTGTGGTGCTCGGCGTGGGTGCTGGGGGTGGGTGGGTGCGCAGCCCGGCGTAGCGGGGTGCCGCTGCGCCCACCCGTGCCGCCCCTGGCGGCACGCATGCCCGCAGCTGGGCGGCTGCGCACGCCCTTTGCCATGCCGAACGGCCTCCCGGTGGGGGCCGGGAGGCCGGTGTCACCTCCGGCTCGGAGACGGAGGTGGTGCGTCAGTGGTTGACGGCGAGGTTGCCGAAGGCCGGGTTCAGGATGCCCACGACGTTCACGCTGTTGCCGGACACGTTGACCGGGACGTGCACCGGGGCCTGGACGACGTTGCCCGAGCCGACGCCCGGGGAGCCCACGGCCTGGCCGTCGGCGTGCGCGCTGGTGGCGGAGGCCATGCCCGCGCCGGCGGCCAGCAGGCCACCCGTCACCATCGTCACGGCCGCTGCCTTCTTCAGGTTCTTCACTTCTGAGCCCTCCTAGCGATTGCCGCGGCAGGCGCCGCAGCACGCACTGGAGAACGGCGGAGATCCATCGAGGTTGCGCCATCCGGGGGACGTTCCCACGACAGTATGAATCTCGGTCCGGAACGCAACCTTCCGTGCCGCCGTGCGGTGGGCGTGTCAGCCGGTCACACCGTGGCGAACGGCCCACAGAGCGGCCTGTGTCCGGTCGGACAGGTCGAGTTTCATCAGGATGTTGGAGACGTGGGTCTTGACCGTCTTCTCGGAGAGGACCAGCGCGCGGGCGATCTCCCGGTTGGAGCGGCCGTCCGCTATGAGGCCGAGCACCTCGCGCTCCCGCTCGGTGAGCGAACCGGCCCTCGTGGTGCCCGCGTTGGTCCCCTCCTGTGCCAGCAGCGCGCCGGCGACCTCCGGCTGGAGGAGGATGTGCCCGGCGTGTACCGAGCGGATGGCTCCGGCGAGGGCGTCGGGGTCGACGTCCTTGTACACGTAGCCTGCGGCGCCCGCGCGCAGGGCCGGGACCACCGTGCGCTGTTCGGTGAAGCTGGTGACGACCAGCACGCGCGCGGGGTTGTCCAGCTCGCGGAGTCTGCGCAGGGCGTCGACGCCGTCCATGCCCGGCATCTTGACGTCCATGAGGATGACGTCGGGCTTCAACTCCTCGGCGCGGTCCACTCCTTCGGCGCCGTCGGCCGCCTCCCCGACGACCTCGATGTCGTCCTGCACTTCGAGGAAGGTGCGCAGGCCCCGGCGGACGACCTGGTGGTCGTCGACGAGCAGCACCCTGATTGCCTCAGCCACCGGGAACCTCCATCTCGATCACGGTGCCCTTTCCGGGCGCCGATTCCACGGTCAGCGTGCCGCCGGCACCGCTCGCCCGGTCCCGCATCGAGACCAGGCCGAGGTGGCGTCCGGCGCGGCGGACCGCGCTCGGGTCGAAGCCGCTGCCGTCGTCCGTGATCCGCAGAACGGCTCCGCCGCCGCGGCGGTCCAGGGTCACGTCGACGTGACCGGCGCCGGAGTGGCGCAGGGCGTTGTGCAGGGCTTCCTGGGTCACGCGCAGGAGGGCTTCCTCCTGGGAGGCGGGCAGGGCCTTCACGCCGTGGCCGGCGAAGGTGACGCGGGCGCTGTGGGCCCGGTCGAGGACCTGGATCTGTGTGCGGAGGGTCGCGACGAGGCCGTCCTCGTCGAGGGCCGCGGGGCGCAACTCGACTACCGCCGCGCGCAGTTCGTCGGCGGCCTCGGCGGCCAGGGCGGCCACCTGCTGGAGTTCGCCCTTGGCGCGGGAGGGGTCGCGGTCCACCAGGCGGGCCGCGGCCTGGGCGGTCAGGCGCAGGGAGAACAGCTTCTGACTGACCGCGTCGTGCAGTTCGTGAGCGAGGCGGGAGCGCTCCTCGGCGATCGTGAGTTCGCGGCTGCGTTCGTAGAGGCGGGCGTTGGTGAGAGCGATCGCGGCGTGCTGGGCGAGGATGCCGAGCAGTTCCTCGTCGTCCTGGGTGAAGCCGCAGCCGCCTTCGGGCCGCTCGCAGCTCTTGTTGGCCAGGAACAGCGCTCCGATGACCTCGTCGCCGTCACGGATCGGCAGGCCCAGGAAGTCGACCAGGTCGGGGTGCGCCTTCGGCCAGCCCTCGAAACGAGGGTCCTTGCGGACGTCCGCGAGGCGCTCGGACCTGGCCTCGTGCAGCATCGCGGCGAGGATGCCGTGCTGGCGCGGGAGGGGGCCGATGGCCTTCCACTGCTCCTCGCTGACGCCGTCGACCACGAACTGGGCGAAGCCGCCGTGGTCGTCCGGGACGCCCAGTGCGGCGTACTGCGCGTCGAGCAGTTCGCGGGCCGAGGCGACGATCGTCTTGAGGACGTCGCGCACCTCGAGGTGCCTGCTCATGGCCAGCAACGCGGAGCTCACCGCGGCGAGGCCGGACCGGGGGCCGTGACTCATGACCTCACGGTACCGGCGGGCTGTGACAGCGCGGATCGGACCGGTGGCGGCGGGGCGCCCGGTCGGTGGACCTAGGTGTATGGAGCCGCAGCGTTGTTCACACGGCTGATCGGTGGCTGTCCGCCGAGTGCGGTGTGGCAGCGATGGTGGTTGTAGGTGTGCAGG
>NZ_JBEORR010000075.1:0-9221 GCF_040302345.1 Streptomyces sp. NPDC126510
TCCCAGTCGGGCGTGCCGAAGTCGTGGTGGCCCCGTTCCTCGTTCCAGCGCAGCTCCGGGTCGGGGAGCGTCACGCCGAGCTTCTCGGCCTGCGGCGCCCGGCGTGCGGCGGATCACTTCACGCGCCCGTACCAGACGCTCTTGGTCCAGATCTTCTGCAGTCGCACCACGTCCCCGCTCTTCGGGGAGTGCCAGAGCTTGTTCTTACCCGCGTAGATACCGACGTGGTACACGTTGCTGCCCGAGTGGAAGAACACCAGGTCTCCCGCCTTGCGGTTCTTGGCGGAGATGTGGCGTGTCTTGTTGTACTGCTGGGCAGCCGTGCGGGGGAGCTTCTTGCCGGCCTTCTTGAACGAGTAGAGCGTGAGCCCCGAGCAGTCGAACCGGTGCGGCCCTATCGCCCCGTACTTGTAGGGTGAACCCTTCTTGGAGGCCGCGATCTGGAGTGCCTTGGTCGCCGGTGTGGCTGCCGAGGCCTCGGAGGCGAAGCCGGGCGCCACGATCGAGCCGCCCACCGCGGCGATGGTGAGCGCCGAGGCCGTACCGGCTCGGGCCATGAGTGACGGGACACGATTGAGCGCAGTCATGCGCAACCCTTCGTCAGCCGCCTGTGAAGGATGACCTGTCGGATTCGGGCTGACAAAGTTGCCCGGCCGCTGACGCGGCTTCACCCCAAGGGCCGCTCAGGTCCGGTCATGGCGTGACCGTCCCGGCGACCCGTCGTGCTCGGGTCCTCCACTCCTGCCGATCCACTCCTGTCGACCGGTCATCCGGGCGGCGGCAGGACTCGGCGTCCGCCCGGATCGCCCCGCCACAGCGGCGGGGGCTTGTCGTCAGACAGGGATCTTGGCGCATGCCTGTCCGGATTTCCCAACGGAACCGGGGATTTGTGTTGTTACTCACCACTCACCCGTTCGGGTGGACACGTGTGCGTTCGCGCCACTGTCCGCAGGTTCGCGGACCGCCGGACCAGCGATGGAATGCCCCATTCCGCCCCGGGATCGCGCGCGTTGCGCAACCGGAAGGGTCCCAAAATCGGTCCCCCGCCTACTCCGAACAGAGGTACGTCATTTGGTCCGTTTCAACTCAGCTCCGGACGCTCCGCCGTCGCGTCGGACGTCCGGACCGACGACTTCGTGTCAACTGAGGGACTCCGGGGGGAGGGTGAGCCGCGCCGTGCGCCGCTCACCGTCGAGCACCCGCAGTGCCCGGGCCAGGGTGCCGGCGTGCAGGTCCGTCTCGCCCCGCTGGTGCATCAAGGCCAGAGCGTCACGCAGCGCGGTCGCCTTGCCGACGAGGGCCTGGGCGGCACGCAGCCCGCGGTAGGTGTCGCCGTCCCGGCCCGGGTTGATGCGGCCGAGCAGGTCCACCACGTCGAGGTAACGGTCGACCAGTTCCGCCTCGGCGCGGGTCAGGGCGGGCAGTGGCGGCAGTTCGGGCGGGAGCACCGGGGTCTCACCGTCCTGTCGGCGGGACGAGGGTGGCCTTGCGGCTGGGGATGAGCCCGTCCACCAGGCCGTACTCCACGGCCTCCTGCGCCGTGAGGACCTTGTCCCGCTCGATGTCCGCGCTCACCTGTTCCCGGGTGCGGCCCGTGTGCAGGGCGAGCATCTCTTCCATCCGGCTCCTGATACGCGTCAACTCATCCGCCTGGATGGCCAGGTCGCTCGCCTGACCCCGGATCGGCTCGGGCAGCGCCGGCTGATGGATCACCAGGCGGGCGTCGGGCAGCGCGAATCGCTTGCCGGGCGTGCCCGCCGCCAGCAGCACCGAGGAGGCGGCACCGGCCTGGCCCAGGAGGATCGTCTCCACGTCGCAGGAGACGTACTGCATGGTGTCGTAGATCGCGGTCATCGCATGGAAGCTGCCGCCGGGGGAGTTGATGTAGAGCGAGATGTCGCGCTCCGGGGCCTGGTGCTCCAGGTGCATGAACTGGGCCATCACGTCGTTCGCCGAGGTCTCGTCCACCGGCGCCCCGGGAAGACGATCCGCTCCTCCAGGAGCTTCGCGTACGGATCCATCGTCCGTTGCCCGGACGGCGTGCGTTCGGTGAACTCGGGCAGCACGTAGCGGGCGGACGGTCGGGTCATGGCGAACCCCTCCTCGCGGGCAGAGCTGTCTCCGGCGGCAGCCCTCTCTGTAAAAAATGTACAGGACGTACGTGACGTTATGATGGGGACATGGCCTACGAGATTCCGGTGACGCAAGCCAGGGCTGAGCTCGCCGACCTGATCAACCGCGTGGTGTACGCCGGTGAGCGCGTCGTCGTCACCCGGCACGGCAAGCCCCTCGTCGCCCTCGTCTCGGCCGATGACCTGCGGCGGCTCGAAGAGGGCCAGGAGCTCGCGGAGGCCGTGGAGGAGCAGGTGGTCAGCGCGGTGTCCACGGTCCGTCAGGTCGCGTCCGCTCCTGGCGAACCGCAGCGGTTCGGCATCGCGGCGGAGCACCGGAGGGCCGGCCACTAGGGCCCGATGGGACGGCAGGCCCTGGAGTCCGGCCCCGTCCGGACGGAAGCCTGAGTGCCGGTCCCGTACAGACGGAAGCCTTGGTCCCGGACAGGTAAGCCCTGGTCTCTGCCCCGTACAGACGGAAGGCCGTGCGCCCCCGTCCGCTACAGCGGGGGCGCACGGTCGTCTCATGTGGGGGCCGGTCAGGCCACGGCCGAGAGCTCCCGGCGATCGGCCGCGCTTCCGGCGCCCGCCTTCCGTGCCCTGGGCGAGCCGCCGAGCAGCACGGCGCCCATGCCCAGCGCCGCCCACCAGGTCAGCGTCAGGGCGGGCCCGGTCGCCGCCGCGCCGTCGAAGTAGGACACCGAGCGCAGCAGGCTCGTTCCCGCCCCCGGCGGCAGCCACTGGCCGATCGCACCGGCCGGCTCCGGAAGCATCTGCGGGGCCGAGGTGGCGCCGGAGAAGGGGTTGCCGATCAGCATCACCAGGGCGGCCCCGATGCCCGTGCCCGCGGGCCCGATGAGGGCGGCGAGTCCTGCTACGGCGCCGCCGACGGCCAGCGTGGACAGGGCGAGCACACCGGCTTCCGCCCACCAGGCTCCGCCGAGCGCCCCGAGCCAGCTGTGCGCGATCCCCGCCGCGACCACACCCACCAGGGCGGACGCACCGACCAGCGCGAGGGCGGCCCGGCCGCCGCGCAGCCCCAGCAGGGTGACCACCACGCCCGCCGCGATGCCGGCCAGGGCGAGCGGCAGCACGGCCGCGTTCAGCACCACGCCGCGCGGATCGCCGGCCGGGGTGGGCACGACATCGACCGTCCGGACCTGTGCGCCCTGGGCGGCGGCCTGCTGTGCCACGGCCTGCTGGAGGAATTGGGCGACGGCCGGCCCGGCCGCGGAGGCGGTGAGCAGTTCGGGACCCTGCGGCGTGACCACGACCGCGCCGTACACGCTCCGGTCCTCGATGCCCTCCCGTGCGGCGGCCTCGTCGGCGTAGCGGTGGATCTCGAAGGCGCCCTCGTGCCGCTCCAGCTGCCGCTCGACCTGGGCCGCCGCAGCGGGCGGTCCGGCCACGCCCAGCGGCAGGTCGCGGGGCGCGATGCGGGAGGCCGGCCAGGCGAAGGCCCACAGGGCGAGGGCTGCCAGGACGGGGACGAGGACGACGACCGCGATCACGGGGCGGTTGCGGGAAGGCATGGGGGTCTCCTGAGGCGAGCGGAACCGGAACGTCAAAAAGAAGGATCGTTCGTTTTTGCTCTGCCCTCACCGTGCTCCGGTTGTGGTGTCTTGTCAAGAATGAATATTCGTTTTACTTTGGGGATCATGGCCCGCGTGTCCCAGGAACATCTCGACGCCCGCCGCCGCCAGATCCTCGACGGCGCCGCGCTCTGCTTCGCCCGCAACGGCTTCCACGCCACGTCCATGCAGGACGTGCTGAAGGAGGTCGACCTCTCGGCCGGTGCGGTGTACCGCTACTTCAGCGGCAAGGAGGAGCTGATCGGCGCCATCGTCGCCGAGGTGCTGGGTTCGGTCCGCGAAGCCTTCGAGGAGGCAGCGCGGCAGAGTCCGCCCCCGCCCCCCGACGAACTCGTCGCCTCCGTCCTCGGCAGGACGCTCGCCGCCCGTGAGTCCCTGGTCGTCGACGGCCGTCCCGCCTTTCCGCGGCTCGTCATCCAGGTGTGGACGGAGACGCTGCGCAACGAGGAGCTGGCGCTGCTGCTCGCGGAGGGCTACGGATCGGTCCGCGCGGCCTGGGGGAGGATCGTCGAGGGCTATCAGCAGGCCGGGATGATGCGGGCGGACGTGGAGCCCGACCATGTGGCCCGCACGATGATCGCCGCCGTGCTCGGGTTCATCGCCCAGCAGTCCCTCTTCGGGCCGGCGCCGGTCGAGGTCCTCCGGGACGGTCTGCGGGCGCTGACCGGCATGCGGGACGGGGACACGCCGACCGGTGGATCACAGCTCGGTTAACGTGCCCGAAACGCGGTCCCATTAGCCTGCCGCTCCACGCCACCTGGCACTTTGCCCCGTGGCCGCGGCAACCGGGCCCCGCACGGCCCGGAGCGACGACTGTGAGGTGGGACGTGCAGCTGACCCCGCACGAGCAAGAACGACTGCTGATCCACGTGGCGGCGGACGTCGCCGAGAAGCGCCGGGCCCGTGGGCTGAAGCTCAACCACCCGGAGGCGGTCGCGCTCATCACCTCGCACATCCTCGAGGGCGCGCGGGACGGCCGGACCGTCGCGGAGCTCATGTCCTCCGGGCGGAAAATCCTGACCAGGGACGACGTCATGGAGGGCATCCCGGAGATGATCCACGACGTCCAGGTCGAGGCCACCTTCCCGGACGGCACCAAGCTCGTCACCGTCCACGAGCCGATCGTCTGACGGGGAGATTCGCCGTGATTCCCGGAGAGATCCTCTTCGCCGAGGACCCGATTGCCTACAACGAGGGGCGCGAGGTCACCCGGCTCACCGTCCTCAACGCCGCCGACCGGCCCGTGCAGGTCGGCTCCCACTACCACTTCGCCGAGGCCAATCCCGGCCTGGAGTTCGATCGTGCCGCCGCGCGCGGCAGGCGGCTGAACGTCGCCGCCGGCACGGCCGTGCGCTTCGAGCCCGGGATCCCCGTCGACGTCGAACTCGTTCCGCTGGCCGGGGCCCGTGTGGTGCCCGGTCTGCGCGGGGAGACCGGAGGTGCCCTCGATGCCTGAGATCTCGCGTGCCGCGTACGCCGACCTGTTCGGCCCGACCACCGGCGACCGGATCCGCCTCGCCGACACCGACCTGCTGGTCGAGATCGAGGAGGACCGTTCCGGCGGTCCCGGACTCGCCGGTGACGAGGCCGTGTTCGGTGGCGGCAAGGTCATCCGCGAGTCCATGGGCCAGGCGCGGGCCACGCGCGCGGAGGGCACCCCCGACACGGTGATCACCGGAGCGGTGATCATCGACCACTGGGGGATCGTCAAGGCCGACGTCGGCATCCGCGACGGCCGGATCACCGGCATCGGCAAGGCCGGCAACCCCGACACCATGGACGGCGTCCACCCGGAGCTGGTCATCGGCCCGGAGACCGAGATCATCGCGGGCAACGGGCGGATCCTCACGGCCGGCGCGATCGACGCGCACGTGCACTTCATCTGCCCGCAGATCGCCGACGAGGCGCTGTCCTCCGGCATCACGACGCTGGTCGGCGGCGGCACCGGCCCGGCCGAGGGCTCCAAGGCCACCACCGTGACGCCCGGGCCCTGGCACCTGGCGCGGATGCTGGAGGCCATGGAGGCGTATCCGCTCAACATCGGCCTGCTCGGCAAGGGCAACACCGTCTCCCACGAGGCGATGCTGTCGCAGATCCGGGGCGGCGCGCTCGGCCTGAAGCTGCACGAGGACTGGGGCTCCACCCCGGCCGTCATCGACGCCTCGCTGACCGTCGCCGAGCGGACGGGCATCCAGGTCGCCATCCACACGGACACGCTCAACGAGGCCGGGTTCGTGGGCGACACCCTGGCCGCGATCGCCGGGCGTGGCATCCACGCGTACCACACCGAGGGTGCGGGCGGCGGGCACGCGCCGGACATCATGACCGTGGTCTCCGAGTCGTACGTGCTGCCCAGCTCCACCAACCCGACCCGGCCGTTCACCGTCAACACCGCCGAGGAACACCTCGACATGCTGATGGTGTGCCACCATCTCAACCCCGCGGTGCCGGAGGACCTGGCCTTCGCCGAGTCCCGGATCCGGCCCTCCACGATCGGGGCGGAGGACGTGCTGCACGACCTGGGCGCGATCTCGATCATCTCCTCCGACTCCCAGGCCATGGGGCGCGTCGGCGAGGTCGTCATGCGGACCTGGCAGACCGCGCACGTGATGAAGCGGAGGCGGGGCGCGCTGCCCGGGGACGGACGGGCCGACAACCGCCGCGTCCGTCGCTATGTCGCCAAGTACACGATCAACCCCGCGCTCGCACAGGGCCTGGCCCGCGAGGTCGGATCGGTGGAGAGCGGCAAGCTGGCCGACCTGGTGCTGTGGGAGCCGGCGTTCTTCGGCGTCAAGCCGCAGCTCGTCATCAAGGGCGGGCAGATCGCGTACGCGCAGATGGGCGACGCGAACGCCTCGATCCCCACCCCGCAGCCGATCCTTCCGCGGCCGATGTACGGGGCGATCGGGCGGGCTCCCGCCTCCAACTCCCTCAACTTCGTCGCGCCCCTGGCCGTCGAGGCCGGACTGCCGGAGCGGCTGGGGCTCGGCAAGCGGTTCGCGGCGATCGAGTCGACGCGCGGGGTCACCAAGGCCGACATGCGCGAGAACGACGCGCGGCCCGAGGTGCGGGTCGATCCCGACAGCTTCGCCGTGTACATCGACGGTGAGCTGGTCGAGGCGACCCCCGCGGCCGAACTGCCCATGGCGCAGCGGTACTTCCTATTCTGAGGGTGATCCGATGTCACGTGCGGCGCTTCTCGTCCTGGCCGACGGGCGATTTCCCGCCGGGGGTCACGCGCACTCCGGTGGCGCCGAGGCGGCGGTCAAGGCCGGGCGGATCAGTGGTGCGTCGAGCCTGGGGGAGTTCTGCCGGGGACGGCTGCACACGGCGGGGCTGGTGGCGGCGGGGCTGTCCGCTGCCGCCGCGCTCGGGATCGACCCCGTCGCGCTGGACCGTGCCGCGGACGCGCGCACGCCGTCGCCCGCGCTGCGGGTCGCCGCCCGCAAGCTCGGCCGGCAGCTGCTGCGGGCCGCGCGGGCGACCTGGCCGTCCGCCGAGTTGGACGCCTTGGGGCGCGAGTTCCCCAAGGGAGCCCACCAGCCGGTGGTACTCGGGCGGGCGGCGCGGGCGGCGGGGCTCGGGCCGGTCGACGCGGCGTACTGCGCGGCGTACGAGAACGTGAGCGGGCCGGCCTCGGCGACGGTGCGGTTGCTCAGCCTGGACCCCTTCGACGCAACGGCGGTCCTGGCCCGGCTGGCGCCGGAGGTGGACCGCGTGGTGGACCGTGCGGTGGAGGCGGCGCGACGCGTGGTCGACGACGGGGTCGACGCACTGCCCGCGGCGTCGGCGCCGCTGCTGGAGATCGGCGCGGAGGCGCACGCGGCCTGGCCGGTGCGGCTGTTCGCGTCGTAGCCGCCTTCCGGACGCCGTGCAGCCCAACCCCTCAGGGGCGCGGGGAACTGCGCGATCAGCCCCACTCACCCGCACCTCGACATCATCGCCCGCCACCCCGGGCCCGCCTCACCAGGAGCCGCACATGCACCTCGACCACACCCACCACGGCCCCACCGCCCTCAGCGCGGACGCCCACCGCCCCGACGGCACCCGCAGAGCGCTCCGCATCGGACTCGGCGGCCCCGTGGGGTCCGGGAAGACCGCCACCGTCGCCGCGCTCTGCCGGGCGCTCAGGGACGAGCTGGCGCTCGCCGTCGTCACCAACGACATCTACACGCGAGAGGACGCCGAGTTCCTGCTCCGCGAGGCCGTGCTGCCGCCGGAGCGGATCACCGCCGTGGAGACGGGCGCCTGTCCGCACACCGCGATCCGGGACGACATCTCCGCGAACCTGGAGGCGGTGGAGGACCTGGAGGACGCGGTCGGGCCGCTGGATCTCGTGCTCGTGGAGTCCGGCGGGGACAACCTCACCGCGACCTTCTCCAAGGGGCTCGTCGACGCCCAGATCTTCGTGATCGACGTGGCCGGGGGCGACGACATCCCGCGCAAGGGCGGCCCGGGGGTGACCACCGCCGATCTCCTCGTCGTCAACAAGACCGACCTCGCCCCGTACGTCGGCTCCGACCTCGCCCGGATGGCCGCCGACGCCAAGGCGCAGCGCGCCGAACTGCCGGTGGTCTTCCAGTCGTTGCGCGGCGAGGCCGGGGTCGCGGACGTCGCCGCGTGGGTGCGGGCGCAGCTCGCCGCATGGAGGGCGTGAGCGTGCGTGCCGGTGCCGGGGTGCGGTCCGTCGCGCGGATCGTCGCCCGTGACGACCGGCGCGGGGGGACCTCGCTGCCCGTGCTGGAGAGCGACGGGCCGCTGGCGCTGCGGCGTACCCGGGCCACCGGCGCCGGGGCGCGGGTCATGCTGGTCGGCGCGATGAGCGGGCCGCTCGGCGGCGACCACTTCACCGTTCAGGGCCGGGTGGAGGAGGGCGCGCGGTTGTCCGTCGGGTCGGCCGCCGCCACCATCGCCCTGCCCGGGCAGGCCAAGGGCGAAGCCCGCTACGACGTCCGGCTGGCTGTCGCCGACCGCGGCGAACTGCACTGGCTTCCCGAGCAGTTGATCTCCGCCCAGGGCAGTGACCTCCATGTCACCACCCGCGTCGAACTCGCCGCCACGGCCCGGCTCGTGCTGCGCGAGGAACAGGTGCTCGGACGCGTCGGTGAGGAACCCGGGCGGCTCACGAGCCGTCTGACCCTGCGGGTCGCCGGACAGGTCGTGCTCGACCAGGAACTGTCCTGCGGTCCCGGCGCACCGGGCGGCTGGGACGGGCCCGCCGTGCTGGCGGGGCACCGTGCCGTCGGGCAACTGATCGTGGTGCGACCGGAGTTCGCCGCCGAGCCGGTGACGGCCGGGGTGCTGGGGGAGGGCGCCTCGCTGGTGCCGCTCGCCGGGCCCGCCGCGCTGGTGACCGCGGTGGCGCCGGACGCCCTCCGGCTCAGGCGGCTGCTCGACGAGGCTCTCGCGTCGCTGCGGCAGGCCTAGGGGATGTCTCTTTGGTCGGCTTACGGACGCCACTCCTGGCGGTACTGGGAGTGCTCGGCGTAGGACTGTGCCAGCACTTTGAGCGCATACG
>NZ_JBEORR010000076.1:0-9167 GCF_040302345.1 Streptomyces sp. NPDC126510
TCGCTCGACCCGACAGGCAAGGGCCAGGCACGATGGATAACGAGGTGGAAGCCCGCTCTGAACGCGTTTGCGATCACGTTCGCCGATCGTTGGCCGGGATCGGAAACTTACTGATGGAAATCCGCCGAAACACCGTTAAAGAGATAGACCCTGCGTCCGATTTCCACGCGATGCGTTCGTCCGGGTGCTGTTCGGTGATGGTGGCGTCGAATTCTCGTGTTTGTCCGGCTATTTCGAGGATCCACTGTGTGTGCACATCGTCGGTTTGTCGAATTTCCCGTACTCCGGACATGAAGTGCAGGTCGGGACGGCCCGTGTTCAGATGATGAGGTTCGAAGCGTTTCGTTTTCAGACTCGCAATTGGGGTCAGGTTTCTGGCCACCTGTCGTATGCGGGCCATGATTCGCCCGAGCCGGTCGTTGTTGACCCGTCCGGCGGCCTCGTTGAGCTGTAGAGCGGATATGTGCAGTGCGTTGTCAATCGAGGCGTTCTCGGTGTTCGTTGGGTGTCATGCCGGTGGTGTCGCGGAACGCTCGGTAGAAGGTGCGGGGGTCGGAGAATCCTGTTTGTCGAGCGATGAGGGAGACGGGCCGGGAAGGGTATTTTCGTAGTAGGTGCTGGGCGGACTGGATGCGCGCTGCGCGGAGATATCCCATGACTGTGTGGTCGGTTCCCTGGAACAGGCGGTAGAGGCTGCGGCGGGAGAGTCGCATCGCGGTGGCGATGCGTTCGGCGTCGAGGTCGGGGTCTGCAAGGTGGGCATGGATGTAGGCCAGAACCTGATCTCGTCGTAGGAAGGCGGGTATTTCGGCGGCAGAGCGAACCGGTGTGACGAGACTCAGTAGTGATGTGGCCAGTGAAGAGGCGTGAGTCTCGAGCTGTGCGGCGCCGTGGGGATCGCTGTCTTGGTGTTGGGCCAGTTGGGTGAAAAAGGCTGCGACGGCGGACATCGCTCCTGCACAGCTCATGGTCGTGGCCAGGATGTCCGTGGTCCGGTCGATGCCGGCGAGCGCGAAGGCTCGATCGGCGGGCACCTTGACGATGACCTGTTCGTAGGGTGCATCGGCTCGGAAAGCGAAGGGCAGGGAACTGTCGTAGATGACCATGGATCCTGGCGGGACTACTGCAGTGTGTCCGGCCTGTTCGATGACGCAACTTCCGCGCGTCTGGAATGTGGCGAACAGATACTCGTCCTGTTCCCGCCCTTGGGCGATTCGGCTGCGATTGCGGTGTGTCTGCTCGGCGGTGGCTCGTTTCGTGGACAGAGTGAAGTTCGTGTATCGGCCGAGACGGACATCGCCGTAGAAGTCGGGGTCGGCGGGGTCGGTGCTGACGTCGACGTAGGCATGGCGCCGGGCCTCTCGCCAGTAGTCGATGACACCGTCGTCCGGCGCCCGCGAGGTCGACAACGTTTCGAAGTGTGGCAATGAGGGCTCGTCTGCATCAGCCATGGCCGGATCACCTGCCTTTCGGATACCACTGAGTTTACTGAGCCGCGCGGGAAAGTCCTGCGGGTCGGGGAGAGAGCGAGCCGGCCCTGTGTCCGCCAGTCGGGGGGCGATCACAGGGCCGGAAATCTACGCGTGCTGCAAAACGCTCAGGCCGTGAGCATTCCGTGCTGTATTGTGCTGAGACCATGAGCTTTCCGTGCTGGATCGTGCTCAGGCTGGAATCATTCCGTGTGGGTCGATGATGAACTTGCTCGATGACCCCTGATCGAAGGTCTCGTAGGCGGCGGGTGCTTCGTCGAGGCCGATGACCTTGGTGTTGAGCATTGCGCTCAGATACGGCATGCGGTCCCACAGGATCGACATCATCAACTCGCGGTTGTAATGCATGATCGGTGCCTGCCCCGCGGACAGGCGCGGTGACTTGATCCAGGCCTTGCCGAATTCGAGCGGGAAGATGCCTTCCTGTTCGGCCTTTGTCGGTGCCAGAGGGTCGGGGCCGTAGACGCCGATGACGCCGGTGGCGCCGCCGGCACGGGTGGCTTCGAGGACGTCGTTGATGGCACCTGCCGGCTGAGGCTGATTGGACTCCGAGCCGATGCCGTGTGCTTCGGAGCCGACATAGTCGACGCCACAATCGACTTCGCGCTCACCGAGGATGGCCTCGATCTGGTCGGGCAAGGGGATGTCCTGGCTCAGGTCGATGGTCTCGCAGCCGTTGTTCTTGACCAGGTCGAGTCGGTCCTGATAGTAGTCGCCGACGATGATGCAGGATGCGCCGAGAAGGCGTGCTGCTGCTGCGCCGCAGCGTCCGACCGGCCCGGCGCCGGCGATGTACACCGTTGAACCTGGTTTGGCCCCTGCCTCGATGAGTCCGTGAAAGGCGGTGGGAAGGATGTCCGAGAGCAGGGCAAGATCGAGGATCTTGTCCATGGCCTGGTCCTTGTCCGGGAAACGGAGGAGTTGGAAGTCCGCGTACGGGACGAACAGGTATTCGGCTTGTCCGCCCACCCAGTCGCCGAGATTGAAACCGTATGCGCCGCAGGAGACTGCAGGATTGACGGTTTCACAGACATCTGTGCGGCGAGCTTTACAGTTGCGGCATCGTCCACAGGCGACGTTGAAGGGGACCGAGACGAGATCGCCTTCTTTGAGGAACTCCACGTCGGAGCCGACCTCGATGATCTCTCCGGTCATCTCGTGGCCCATGACCATACCCTGGGGGACGGGGAAGGACCCTCGGTAAATGTGCAGGTCGCTGCCGCAAATGTTGGTAGCGACGATTTTCAGGATGACGCCGTGGGGCGCTTTTCGTCCGTTCGGCATCTCCAGCTTGGGGAAGTCGAGTTTCTCGACCTTCATGGTGCCGGGGCTCTCGAACACCACTGCGCGGTTGCTGTCTGCCATGCTGTCGCTCCTAACCTGGGGGATCCCTGCACGCTGCGATTCGGGACCCGGTTGTGGTGGCGTGGCCACCGGGGGACCTTTCGAACGTATGCGCACGTGGCGATACGTGTCAGTGACCTTGCGTGTCAACTGAGTGACGATGTGTGCCAGGAGTGCTGTGGGGTCTGCCGCAAGGCTCCCTTCCTTCGTTATGGTCACCGGCATGACAAACCGTTCCGAACATCTCGCCGAGGCCGATGATCGCTGGAGGCAGGGTGTCGTGGTGCGGGGAGCTCGGCAGAACAATCTTGCCGACGTCGATCTCGATGTTCCTCGAGACCGTCTGGTGGTGTTCACCGGTGTGTCCGGCTCGGGGAAATCCTCGCTGGCGTTCGGGACACTGTTCGCGGAATCGCAGCGGCGCTATCTGGAGTCGGTGGCACCGTATGCCCGTCGGCTGATCGACCAGGTCGGTGTACCCGATGTCGACGTCGTCGAGGGACTGCCACCGGCGGTTGCACTGCAGCAGCACCGAGGCATCGGTAATGCTCGATCGAATGTCGCCAGCGTGACGACATTGGGCAGTCTCGTGCGGATGCTCTATTCCCGTGCCGGGTCTTACCCAGATGACCAACCGATGCTCTACGCGGAGGACTTCTCGCCGAACACCGTGCAGGGCGCATGTCCGACCTGCCATGGCATCGGGCGCGTCTACGAGGTCGATGTCGACAAGATGGTCCCCGATCCCACACTCAGCATCCGGGAGCGCGCGATCGCTTCGTGGCCGCCGGGCTGGCCGGGTGGCAACCTTCGCGACATCCTGGTGTCACTGGGATACGACGTCGACTCTCCGTGGAAGAAGCTGCCGAAGAAACATCGCGACTGGATCCTGTTCACCGAGGACCGCCCCACCGTTCCTGTGTACTCGGGATTTACCCCGGCACAGACTCGGCGAGCGATCAAAGCCGGAACCGAACCCAGTTACGAGGGCAATTTCGTCGGCGCCCGGCGGTTCGTGCTCGATACCTTCGCGAACACCAAGAGCTCGATCGTCAAGAAGCGGGTCTCTGAGTTCGTCACCAGCGAGGTATGCCCGATGTGCCAGGGCAAGCGGGTCAAGGCGGAGGCGCTCTCGGTCACCTTCGAGGGCCTGGATATCGCCGAGTTCGCGTCCTTGCCCCTGGCACGACTGGCAGAGATCGCGCGCACTGTTGTGTCCAGCGACTGGCTACCCGAGGCGGCAGGAGAAGCTCTCGACGAAACCCGACGAGCCGAGGCCACGCGACGACGTGTCGCATCGGGAGGATCGGCGCACACCGCCGCTCCCGACGTGCGACGCACCCCGAACGTGTCAGCGGAAAAACAGGTGGCGGCGCGGCGCCTGCTCGACGACCTCCTCGAAAGAATCCAACCCATCATCGACCTCGGGCTGGGATATCTGTCACTGGACCGGACGACGCCCACACTCTCCGGCGGAGAGCTGCAACGACTGCGCCTGGCGACGCAGCTGTCCTCGAAGCTGTTCGGCGTCGCCTACATCCTCGACGAACCTTCGGCGGGACTGCACCCCGGCGACTTGACGGCGCTGCTGAGAATTCTGCACGGACTTCGTGAGCGAGGAAACAGCGTCCTCGTCGTCGAGCACTCCCTACCCGTCATCCGAGAAGCGGACTGGCTGGTCGATATCGGTCCCGGTGCCGGCGAGAACGGTGGACGCGTGCTCTACAGTGGAACACCCGCCGGGCTGGCCGACGTACCGGACTCGGTCACCGCACGCTATCTCTTCGACACGTCGGAGCAGGTGCGCCGCCAGCGGCGTACCCCCCGCGGGTGGCTTCGCGTCGAAGGCGTCGAGCGCAACAGTCTCCGCGACCTCACCGTGTCTTTCCCTCTCGGGGTCTTGACCGCGGTCACCGGAGTCTCCGGTTCGGGGAAATCGAGCCTCGTCAGCCAGGCTCTACCAGCGTTGATCAACGCTGAACTGGGCCGGCCCGCCGCGCCCGATGCCAACGTCGAACCGCGCGACGACACCGATCTGCTGCTCACCGGAGATCAGGGCGCGGTCCGCGGCCGCATCGAGGGCACCTTGGGAGGGCTCCGTCGGGTGGTCGCCATCGATCAGCGCCCTATCGGGCGCACACCCCGATCCAATGTTGCAACCTACACCGGCATGTTCGACCACATCCGCAAGCTGTTCGCCGCAACACCTGCGGCCAAGAAACGGAACTACAAACCGGGGCGGTTCTCCTTCAATGTCGCCGGTGGCCGCTGTCCGACCTGCGAAGGTGAAGGCTTCGTGATGGTCGAGCTGCTTTTCCTGCCCAGCGTCTACAGTCCGTGCCCGGACTGCAACGGCACTCGTTACACGCAGAGCACACTCGAAATCACCTGGCGGGACCGCAACATCGCCGACGTTCTCGCGATGAGCATCGACGAAGCCCACGCCTTCTTCACCAGTGAGAACGACGTTCTTCGCTCGCTCACCGTCCTACGCGAGGTCGGGTTGGGTTACCTGCGACTCGGACAACCCGCCACCGAGCTGTCCGGCGGCGAAGCTCAGCGTGTCAAGCTGGCATCCGAACTCCAGCGTGCTCAACGCGGCGACACGCTCTACATCCTCGACGAGCCCACTGCTGGGCTCCACCCGTCCGACAGCGACAGACTGCTCGCTCACGCGCAGGGGCTCGTCGACGCCGACAACACCGTCGTCATGGTCGAACTCGACATGCGCGTCGTCGCCCAGGCCGACCACGTCATCGACCTCGGACCGGGAGCGGGCGCCGACGGCGGACGTATCGTCGCCACCGGTTCCCCCGAGCAGGTAGCTGCCACTGCCGACAGTGCGACTGCCCCCTATCTACGAGCGGCGCTGGAAAACACAGGCGCCGGCACCACACAACACTGACCTGACCGCGCACCACCGCCTGGACTGAACGGCGATAAGGATCAACTAGCGATGGCACGACAGGCACCGAAACCCCAAGGCCTGCGTAATCAGCTCTCCAACTCTCTCCGGCCTCTCTCCGGCGTGAGTCCGGCTCCGCGGTGCTGCTGCTGGTGGTAACCGTGACCGCCCTGCTGTGGGCAAATTCGCCGGCTTCGGACGCGTACTTCGACCTCTGGCATCAAGGCGCCGGATTCGAACTCGGCCCGGTGGCGTTGCACATGAGCCTTCACCATTGGATCAACGACGGGTTGACGGTCGTCTTCTTCTTTCTGATCGGGCTCGAGGTACGCCAAGAGTTCGCCCACGGGTCATTACGTGATCGAACCCGCACTCGTATCGCCGTGATCGCCGGAGTCGCGGGGGTGTGTCTACCCGCCGTCATCTACGCCGTGATCGTCGGCAGCGGAGACAGCCTGCAGGGTTGGGGGGTGGTCGTCGGCACCGATACCGCCTTCATGCTCGGGGCCTTGGCGCTCCTCGGGCCCGCACGATCAGGCCAACTGCGAGTGTTTCTCCTTACCGTCACGGTGGTCGACGACTTCCTCGCGGTGTCCATCATCGGATTCGTATACAGCGAAAACATTCGCCTGATTCCACTGCTCGTTTCCCTGGCATGCCTGACAGCATTGTGGCTACTCGGGCGGGCGCGACAGTGGCGAGCCGCGCCATACATTCTCGTGGTGATCGTGCTGTGGTTCAGCACGATCGAGTCGGGTGTTCATCCCTCGCTTGCCGGAATGGTCGCCGGCCTTCTGATTCCCGCGTACCCGACACAGCGGCACAAGGTGGAGGCGGCTCCAGAACTGTTTCGTGACTTCTGGCAGTCTCCGAGCGCCGCATCAGGTCGTGCAGTGTCACGTGGACTGGCCAAAGGCACAGCCGTCAACGAGCGGATACACGAATACCTCCGGGTACCCACCGCGCTGATCGTGGTACCGATCTTCGCTCTCGCCAACGCCGGCGTCGACCTGCGTGGCGGACTGCTCGTCGAAGCGTTCAGTGCCCGTGTGACCTGGGGAGTTGTGCTTGGCCTGGTTCTCGGCAAGCTCCTCGGCATCGGAGCAGCCACATACATCGCTGTCCGACTCGGAGCGGGCCGATTACCGCAGGGGGTCGGCATGGGCAGTGTGATGGGCGGATCTGCGCTATCGGGGATGGGATTCACCGTATCGCTGCTGATCATAGGTTTGGCTTTCGGCACATCTCCCGAACTGGCCGGGCAGGCGACCGTCGGCGTGCTCGTCGCCATGGTGCTGGCTGCAGTACTGGGTGCGGTGATCTTCCGCGTGGCAGCGACCAAGCTGGGTGAGGCCGAAGCCGATCTCCCCATCGTGCTGGAACCTCCCGTAGATCCCGAGATCGACCACATTCGTGGACCCGAAGACGCCCAGCTGACCCTTGTAGAGTTCGTCGACTTCGAATGTGGATTCTGCGCACATGCCACCGGAGGATGGGACGACCTGCACGTCCACTTCGGCGACGATCTGCGCTACGTGGTCCGTCACCTACCGCTGGTGGACATCCATCCGCACGCACTGGTTGCCGCACATGCAGCAGAGGCCGCCGCACGGCAGCACATGTTCTGGGAATGGCTGGACTTCGTGTTCACCCGCCAGAACGCGCTCGCGCGAACCGATCTCATCGGCTATGCAGCCGAGATAGGACTCGACGTCGACCAGTTCGTCGCGGACCTCGACAGCGACGCGGTCGCCGAGCGCGTACAACGTGACATTTCCAGCGCCCAGTCCAGTGGTGCCCGAGAAACACCGACCTTTTTCGTCGAAGGCTGCCGAATAATCGGAAGCTATGACGCGCGCACCCTCACCAAAGAACTCGAGCACAGCCGCCGAGGCGCTCGCACGTCCCTGCAGTAGACGCCGGAGAGTATCGCCCTCAACGGCACCGTCCTCAACGCCCGACGACTTCGCTCGGATTCCCGATGTGATCGAGACGCTGATCGCGCGAATCAGCCGTCTTCCCCAAACCGTCACCTGCCGCACGTGGTCAGAGAACGCCGACGAAGACGAGCCAGTGGACTGCCGCACGGAATGCGGCAGCGAAGGGCGGGCCGACGAACAGCTCCAAATCCAACATCAACGACGGGGATTCATCGGCAGTGCCCACCGGGCCGGCACGGAGCGTTGTCTCGGACCGCAGACACGCACATCCTCCGGCATGAGCCCGGAAGACACACGCGACCAGATCAGCAGAAAGTTCATCGTTGATGTCTCCTCGCCGTTCCGTGCTCGTCGGAATGCGTGGCGCCGGGACTCGAGCTCGTCCTGAACGAGTGCCAACCGGATTTCGTCGCATCGAGTCCGATCCTTCTGCTCAGCGAGCCGGGCAGCTTCCTCGACCAGCTCGGAATCCGTCATTCCTCGCCTGACATCCTTCACCGCAAAACCTCTCGAATAGTTCGTTTCGGTGTGGATACCCAATTACCTGGCGATCAACAGACTCCGACCGGCAGCCCGCGACGTCGGATGGTCGCTAGGTGATCTCAGTGTCGACGCCGTCCAGGTTGCTGCAACTTCGCCTATTTAGATGGCGGAACTATCCTCGCGGCGTCCTACGGCTCGCGATCAAACCAGTCATCGACGTGCCGCAGTGATCGCTGCGGCACCCCGCGGTGCCGCCATGGCCTTCTCCGAGCACTACGACACCATGCCTCAACAGACCTACACGTGGTCGAGTTCGATCAAACCCGAAGCATCACAGCAAAACCCGAACTCGGCCAAGTTGCGCACCTTCTTGGAGTCCTGAGATCGGTCACCAGCTCATGAATAGCCGCACCGTCCCACACATGGCAGCAGAGGAGAAGGACTGAGACTGTGAGCACCATCGGATACACCGGTGTCTTAGAACAAACCCCGAACTGCAGCAGTACGCACTCCGCCAAGCCGGAGCGATCTGTATCTTCACCGACTGCGAATCCGGCTCGAAAACGCAGCGACCCCAGCTCGCCGAACGCCTGAGCTACCTACGCGGGAATGGCGGTGTCGTCCTCGTGGTCTGAACTCGACAGGCTCGGACGATCCGTTTGTCGCCTCATCGGCACGTCCACATTCTTTGCGAACACTGCTCCGTATTCCGTTCTTTCGCAGAAGGATTCGGCACAACCACCGGCGGGGTCGTGAATTCTTCTCCCGCATCATGGCCGCTCTCGCCCAAAGGTGGGCACCACATGATCGTCGAATGCGCTCACGCCGGCCTCGAAGCCGTCCGGCGCCAAAGCCGACACGGTGCCCGCCCAACCGTCATGACACCCGAACGTACCGAACGGGCCCGCTCCGGGAGTGTTTCTTAAACGGTGTTTCGGCCCGACACGCTGGGTGAATGCCCGGCGAGAAGGGTGCCGTGATGACGACACTGGATGATGTGACGAA
>NZ_JBEORR010000077.1:0-8865 GCF_040302345.1 Streptomyces sp. NPDC126510
TCGCTCGACCCGACAGGCAAGGGCCAGGCACGATGGATAACGAGGTGGAAGCCCGCTCTGAACGCGTTTGCGATCACGTTCGCCGATCGTTGGCCAGGATCTGAAACTTACTGATGGAAATCCGCCGAAACACCGTTAAAGAGATAGACCCCCGGCACCGAAGAATTGCCCACCGTGTTCGCGGATTTCCTCTCCGATGCGCACCACCTGGCCGACGCGTTGGGCGTCGATTGGGAAGAAGCCACATGCAATGGGGAGGGGCATTACACCGCCGAGTTGTACGGCGCCGAGTAATCGGGGCACTGACGGTCGGACAATCCACGGACGTTCGGCCGGCAGTCCCCGGCACCGGGAGTCTCAGGGGCGGTGGTTGCAAGGAGATGAATGGATGTGGGACTGGTACCGGTTTACATCCCAATTCGGTATCATGATGGTTATGAGTACGCAGATCGCGGTACGGCTACCCGAGGACATCGTGGCGTTTCTCGACAGTGAGGTCAGCGGTGGGCGTGCGAAAAGCCGTGCTCAAGTCGTGCTTCGAGCGTTGGAGCGTGAGCAGCGTCGACAGTTGGCGGTCCGCGACGTGGAGATCCTGTCTGACGGCGCGGGTAGCGATGTGAATATCGCTGCCGCGCACGGGAAGAAGAACTGAGTGCGCCCGATCCACGAGGCGCAACTCGGAGATCTTTGTCCGGTGTTGGTCCTGACGAGGGAATTGGTTCGGCCCCACCTGGGGACGGTCACTGTTGCCCCCATTCGTTCGAAGGGGCGGGGGTTGTCGACCGAACTGAGTTTAGGTGAAGGCAACGGCGTCGAGGACGGATCTGTTGCCGACTGCGACGGGGTGACGACCATCCCCGTGTCGGCACTCGGTGCGAACCGAGGATTTCTCCTGCCGGCTCAGGAAGTGTTGTTGAGCAGGGCGCTGCGATCAGCATTCGATCTCGAATCATGAGGAAATCAGCAGCGAGGATGGGGGAGAGATGGTGGTGAAGAAGTGGGAGCAGATTCCCCTGTTCGACCTCGATCCTCCTCCGGTGCCCGAAGTTCATGGCGAAGGTTCTGAGCTCGATTCTGAACCAGCTCTCTTCGGGATCGAAGACGCCACGGCGCCGGATCCCGATGCTGACGTGATGGATGCCCGTGCGCCGATTGCGGAGGATCGTGTCGCCGCGGAACCAGAGGTCGAACCAGTGGCAGGCGAAAGCGCCCCCATAGCGCGGCAAGGTACGGACTCGTCACGGTCTTCGGATTACAACACGGAAACAGTTGTGCCCCAAAGCGAGCTCACTGCTGAGGTGGATTCGGAACCCACCGAGGCATCTGAACTCGACGCAACCGAATCGGGCACCCTTCCTCCCGCCAGCGAGGCAGCAGACGGCCACGCCGTCATTGTCACAGCAGCCGGCACCTACACACCGTCTGGCCACACACTCACCGGCCCAGTCGATTCCATCGAAAAACTCGACAAACTCATCAGATGGGCAACGCTCACCCCGCTGGGCGCACCGGCACAGATCTGGATAGTCGGAATCGAAGCTTGCGAAATGCTCGGATGGATCATCGACCCAGGCAGCGAAGACGATGTCGACGACATGGAAATCCTCCGCACCCGCGCTGCCGAAGAACTCACCGCGATCCTCCACGCCACGCTGACCCCCATGCTGACCGCAGGATGGGAACTGCGCGGAGAACCCGGCCACGTCGTTCACCTCTCCCGCACCACCGGGAACTTCACATCCATGGTCGACATTTTCATCGAACCCTATGTATGGACCTACTGGAACAAAGACTTCGGATGGGGCAATCGCGTGGGAGACATGGGAATTCTCGGATCACCCACCGCCGGAACCTACCTCCCCGACGACGACCTCCCCGCTGCGCAGGAACTGGGACGCCGACTCGCCTGGTGCGCACAACACCTCGGCGTGCTACCCGGCCCCACCCCCGCACGCACCGGCGCCGCCATCGTCGACAAGATCAAACGCGACCGCACCCGCAGCGGTAAAGGAATCGTCGTCACTGTCGGTGGACCGGTCCCACCGCTGGACGGCGAACCCCGCGGAGATCTCGAACCTGCCGCCGGTTGGACACGCATCCCGGACCTCGAAGAAGTCTCCGACGCAACACAACTGGTATCGATAGACCAACGAGCGGCGTACCTCGCTTCCGCTGGCATGCTCGAATTCGGCTACGGAAAACCTCGACATCTTCGCGGCGAGAACGCGCTCGACGCTGCGCGGCAATCGAAAACCCCGTTTGGGCTCTGGCGTGTAACCCTCCCACCGGGTGACATGCTGGCGCTCCCACCCGCTCTACCGTTGCCTCACCCACACATGCTCGCCGACCAACCTGTGCAGACCTGGATCACCACCGTCAGCCTCGATGCACTTCAAACGTCCATCGCCGATGGCGGAATCGGCGCAGAACTCGACGACCTCGACATCGCAGAAGCATGGGTCTACCCCGAACAGGGACGGGCCCTCGACAAGTGGGCGAAATTCTTGCGAGAAGCCCGCAAAGTTGCCGTCGACACAGGCGACACAGCAATGAAACGGTTCATCGGCGCCTGCTACAAGGGTTACATCGGCCGAATGGTCAACCCCGACATGTGGACCGCCAAACAAATGCAACACCACCACCAACCGCTCTGGCGAGCAGCGATCATCGCACACTGCCGCTGGCGAGGCCGCCGCGTCGCGATGCGCATCGCACGCGAAACCGGGCGTTGGCCACTGCGCACCGTCACCGACTCCTGGGTCTACCCCCTGCCCCCGGGCATCGACATCGCAGACGAGAGTGACGCACTCGGGAAAATGACTCTGGAAAAGAGCGCCCCGCTCACCGAAAACATAACCGTCATGCTGACCGACGCACGCGACACCCACGAGATCAACCTCGCACTCAAAGCTGCGTTCACCGACGAAGATGAAGGAAACATATAGTGGCCCTGCATCTTCCGAAACCGCGATCAACCAAACCCGCACAGAAGACCGTCGGCTTGGACGGACTCAACGTATCCGTCTCGACAGCAGCGACCAGTGGTGTCGAAAAATCGAAATCGGTCAAAAGTGGGGGATTGGCCGGACTCACCAGCAAAGTCTCCGTACGCCAGCTCCGTACCGAAATCGGTAAAGAAGGCCTACGGCAAGCAGCTGTCGACGCCGGGAGAAAGCCACCCTCTGACCGAACACTGCGCCGCTGGGCGCAGCAAGGACGAATCCCGCACCCCGACGTCACCGAACGTGCACAACGGCGAGCCGCCATCGAACGCCTCGGCGGAATCGACGCTGTCGCAAAGAAAATCGGCCGTTCACGATCAGGGGTCTCTCGCTACCGTTCCGGGGAAACGAACGAACTGCGCGCTGACGCGAAAAAGAAACTCAAAAACGTCAAAGCTCGCGACATCATGGACCGCGCCGGCGTCCTACGACCCGACGGGCAACCCAAAAAGGCCACCATCCGAGTCCGCGGGGGAGTGTCCGTCCGCAACGGTTCCGAAGAAGGTTACGACTATCGAGTGCGTACCCTCGATTTCGCGAACTCCGACAGCCCCTTCAGTCTCGACGAAACACGAGAACTCGCCATGGCTTTGGCCAACGACGATCATGCCCGAGTGGTTGCCATCCTCGAACGTCACGCCACGATGGATTACCCGGAAAACAAGGGATTCGACCAGTACGGCGACACTTTCGGATTTCACTTCGATTCCATCGAATCCGTCCACATCGACTGGACATAGAACTCCCCCTGCTCCTCGACGCACCGGGCGGGACCAGGCATCGCGTTCGCAGACCCTCGTGCGAAACACCGGTAGCGATCTCGGCACCAGAGGATATGTCGGCCAGGTTCGAAAATCGAATGGCGCCTCTCAGCCGGAGTTGTCAGGTTTGACGGGCAGTTGGGAGTCGAGTTCGGAAACAGTGGCTTCCACAGCTGCCGCGATCTCGTCGTCGGTAGGGACGAGATCGCGAACCTGGGAGGGGAGAGTCTCATAGGTGTAGTCGGCTACGGCGAGGGGTGCAGTTGTCCCGGCAAGTGAATACCGGACGACGTTGTCGTTGCGGCCGGCGCAGAGCAAGATTCCCACAGTCGGGGCGTGGATGTCCTTGTTGCGGAGGTTGTCGTCGATCCACGAAACATAGAAGCCGAGCTTCCCGACATACTCCGGCTCAAACCTGCCTACCTTCAACTCGACGACGACGAACCTCGCTTGCACCCAGTTGAAGAACAGCAAGTCGATATAGAAATCCTGATCACCGACCTCGAAATGGTACTGGCGTCCAACAAAAGCGAACCCGTGTCCCAGTTCGAGGAGGAACTGCTCCAGCCGACGCATCAGCGCGGACTCCAGCTCCCGCTCCGCGACACGTTCGGTGATGTCGAGAAAATCGAAGACGTACGGGTCACGCACCAATTGCTGAGCGAGATCGGAATCCTCGGCCGGAAGATGGTCCTGAAAATTCGACGGTGCCGCACCGATCCTGCGCCGTAAACCGCTGTTGATCTGATTTTGCAGCACATTGCGCGACCACCCGTGTTCAGCAGCCGTTGATGCATACCAGTCGCGGTCGGACTGGTTATCCAGCTTGTCGAGCAATACCGTCACATGACCCCACGGCAATTGGCCAACAGGTTGTTGGCCAATTGCATCGCGCCCCCAGATGCTCGCCATCTGCCGCATGTACTTCAGATTGGTCCGCGACAACCCACGCATGTCGGGAAAGGCCGATCGAAGATCGACGGCGAGCCTGTCGATCACCTTTGAACCCCAGCCCTCGGCCTCTTGACGCTGCACAATCGCGTGCCCTATGTCCCAATACAGACTGAGCAGTTCGGTGTTGACGATTCGGGTGGCGCGAACTCGCGCTTGCCGAACTTGCGACTTGAGATGGTCGAGAAGCTGGGCGTAGTCGGCGGGCAGTTCGGCTGGAGCATTCACCCATCCATCTTTACCCAGCGCTGCTGGGAACGCCCACCGGACATGCCCCCACTGGACACCTCAGCCCGCAGGAACGGCGACTCGGGCGTGCGCGCTAGACGCAGGATCACCCGGCCCTCGCACAGCTCAGTTCTTCACAGGGCGCATTGATCGGAGTGAATACGTCCAGCACCATAGCGGCCCTCACCTGAAATCGGGCGCGTCAGGCCTGTCCGCGCGCGGACAGGTACATCGTGTTCGCTGGTAGAGAAAGGTTCTCATGCCGTTCCTAGGTTCGACCATCCACCGTCCGGTATGCATGCTGATGACGGCAACAGTCGTCGCAGCCTCCATCGCTTTGATGTCGCCGGGCATCGCGTCCGCCCAATCAAACGGATGCTCGAAGACTTTCAACCTGTTCATCCCCGGAACCTGGGAAACCGCAGAAGATGCCGATCCCTCGATCCCGGTCGGTATGCTAAAACCGATCGCCCACAGCATCGCGGACACGAACGGTAGCGCGGCACAGGTCCACACTCTGCCGTACATGGCCCGAGCCTTCGACAACGGAAAAACCTACGCAGACAGCAAATCTGATGGTTTGACGAGGCGGGTCCGAGGAGGGTTTCCTTTTCAGCCCGCATCTCAAGCGTGACGCGTTCGGCGTTGCTCCCACAGATCCGTCGGGGCACGTGCGCCAGTTGGTAGGCAGCATGATCTACGCCTCCACGTTCGCCTCCTGGAAATTGCACAGCCCAGGAGCGTTCCTATACACGCTCATCCGTGATGGCGAAGCCGGAGGCGTACCGAATATCGGGACCGACTACCCGATGCTCGAGACCGCAGGCACGATCAAAGTGGTACCGAGCGGCCGAAGCGGCAGCTTCAAAATGGTTTTACTCCAATCCGACATTGCCGAGTCCGCACTGTCGATCATCGACTCCCGAGGGTCCCGAAACCGAGGCGAGGCGGGCAGCCTCCAGAGCTTGGGCAACCAGCGGGCCTACAGTCACGTCGAGCGGGAACGCGCCAAGATTGCCTCCGAGGCTGAAATTAACGGCCACGAGGAAGCGCGACTCATTGCGGCGCTGCGTGACGTAACTTCAGGCGGTGCTTTCGGTGTCTGACGACGAACTACCGATCAACGACGAGGTCCAAACCACGGAAGGTGCGATCGCCTCCTCACCCAAGGCAGACCAGGAACCGCAGCGGTCGGCAAGCAACACTTGCGATCAACACCGATTACCACTGAAGCTGAAGAGACAGGAACGGCGCAAGTAGGAACGCGCGACACTGTCGAGGCGCCTAGGGGCGACCTGCCGGATGATTCAGCGGTGTCGTCCCGGTCAGCTAAGCGCCCGGTGCAGAAGGGTGGTCGAGGAACGGACCCGGGCGCGGACCTTGAACGTCGAGTCGGCCGTACCGAGTTCAACGACGGTGCTCTGGTCAGGCTGCGTGTGCCAATCCGCGTCGACGCGGATTCTGGACGTGATGTTCTCACCGATATAGACGTTCTCGCGGTCGACGTCGACGGACGTCTGCGGATCTCGCGTTCGATACTCGAGTGTAAGAGCGGCAAGGGCCAGTCTGGCGAGCCTGACCGGCTCCTGTGGCTCGCAGGCCTTCAGCAGTTTCTCGGTTTTGAGCGCGCTGTTCTCGTGCGTCAGACAGCCTCACGCCGCGGCCGCGGCCTCGCCCGGCCACTCGGTCTCCGAACTCTCGACGTCGCGACGCTTGCCGGCCGCGAGGCAGCTCATGCCTGGCTGCCAGCGCGATTCGGTCACCTCGAGGGCGACGAGTGCGCGGCCGCTGAGCTCCGCACCGACACGCAGTTGAAGGGCTAGCGCTGCAGGGTATGCCAACTTACGTCGCCTGGCAGGTGACGGAGGTTCTCGACGAAGGTCAGCCTATTCCCGACCACGCGGTGCAGTTCGCCAAACATCTTATGTCAACGACACACGAAAGTGTGCTCGAACGCGTCGGTTTCGAGCACACACTCATCGACACAGTGGAGGGGGGCGGGCCTGAAATCGTAGTGCCACCTTGGGCAGTGCAGCAGTTCGCTGCAATCGGCACCCCTGCCGAGTTGATCGAGAGAATCGCCGCGGCCCACGCGGCTGGAGCGGACTCATGGTCTTGCTCATTCACCGGAACCCCTCAAGAAACTGCTGCAAGCATGACCCGCTTCGCCGAGCAAGTTATGAAGCCATTGCGTTCCCACATGGCCGCGTAGCGAATACCGAAAAGGACTTGATCATGGCAGATCTCAATCGAGACGTAATTGAGCGACTGTTGGACGCCAGTGCGGAAAGTGGGCTGGCGGGCGTACTGGCGTTATCTCCAGAGAATTTCGCGTATCTGGCTGGTTTTGCTGTCCCCTCACAGGAACCGCTCCGGTGGCGCCACGCGGCCGTGGCAGTCAACACCGACGGCCGAGCAGCAGTGCTGTGTGTCGACATAGAAGAAACCACTGTGCGTCACAGGCTTCCCGACGTCGATGCTTACGTGTGGCAGGAGTTCGAACAGAACGCGGTGGCCGTGATGGCTCAGATGCTTCGTGAGCTGGGTATGGAGAGCGGGAGCATTGGGGTCGAAACGGACTACATTCCCGCTAGAGATTACGAAGAGCTGACTGCCGCGCTTCCGCATGCCCAGCTACGGAGCGCGGAAAGAATGTTTGCGCTCCTGCGAATGCGGAAGAGTCGCCGGGAAGTGGAGTTGATCCGTGAACTGAGTCGCACAATAGATGCGGCCCTGGCCACCGCATTTGCGTCGGTGCACGAAGGGAGCTCGGAACTCGATCTCGCCGGAGCTGCCGTGGCGGCGCTTTCGCCGGCGGAGTCGACCGCGAACGCGGGATGGTCACCGCCAGCGGTGCCCGCAGCCATTTCCCGAACGTCCGCGCAACAGAACGACAATTAGTAAACGGAGATGTTGTTCGACTCGAACTGTTCGGGGTGAGCGGGCCGCCTCGACGAGGCCGTCGAGTTGTTTCGGTTCCGGATGATGCCCTACATGCTGTACCTGGCGCGCGGACGAGACCAGTTCAAGCCTGCGTGCTCAGTCCTGCTCGACAGCGACGGTGCTGGTCAGGAAGCTCGACGACAGATCCTCAAGGGTGGAGCCAAGGGCCGTCCGACCGTGACAAAAGATTTGAATGATGACCTTCTCTTGCTGCGCCCCGAAGCCGGAGTCGTGCCGTGGCGCCGTCCGTCCATCCCAGGTAGGACCGAAACTGATACGGGAGACCTTGAGGAGTCAGATCTTGGTTGGGTGGCCTAGTTTTGGACCGGGTGGTCTCAATCGATCGTTGAGTTGGTTGGGTGCCAGCTGGGTTCGGGTCGATCGTTCGGCGGTGCCGCGGCGGGTGGGGGTGTACACGCGGTAGGTGATGATGGTTCTCTTTCTCCGGCGGTCTTTCACTCCTGCGTGAGTGGATCTGTCCCGGATACCGTTGGGGCGGAGCGTAATCCGCTGGTCGCTGCGGTGGTGTTGTTTTGTGGTTGGCGGCGGCGGGTTAGGGCGTGTCCGTCGGAGCTTGGCCGCGGTGGTGAGGAGGTACCGTTCGGCGGCGGCGTAATCGGTGGTCCTCTTGCCGGAGGCGCTGGTGGTGCGGGTGATCAGTTCGAGGTAGCGGCGCCGAAGCGCGCGGGCGTCGGGTTGGCCGAGCAGGAATTCGGTGGCGGCGACGACCTCTGGACTCGGCGCGGTGTGTGTCGCTTTGGCGGGGGTACGCTTTTTCTTCGCGGTCACCGCGTGCTCGCTAGGTGTTGTGGGTATGGACGTTGCTGACGAGGGATTGAAGTAGACGGGCTGGTCCTCGGCGTAAGAATGGGAGTTGCGACATAGCCGTTCTCGACCAAGAAGGACCAGCCCTGTGACACACCGTAATGCTCCACTCACCGTGGAGGGAAGACGACGCCTGATCGAGCGCTGCCAGAGTC
>NZ_JBEORR010000078.1:0-8851 GCF_040302345.1 Streptomyces sp. NPDC126510
CGGGCGTGCGGATTGATGGCGGTGACGCACCGCTGCTGCGCCTGGAAGTACCCGCAGGCCGCGGTCCGGTCGCAGGCGAGCGAGTCGGCATCTGCGCGGATCCCGAGGACGTCAACCTCTTCCCCACCGAACAGGCAGGGTGAGTCATGGCAGCCCTCACCGCCACCACCCCCGCACGGCCCCGCAAGCTGCTGGCTTCGCGCAGGACGCGAGTTGGGATCTTCTACGCGCTGCCGGTTGTCGTCTATCTGTTGGTGCTGTTCGTCTACCCGATCTTCTCGACGCTGCTGCTGAGCCTGAAGAACGCCGACGGTTCGTTCACGCTGCACTGGTATGCCGACGCGCTGACGGGTGTGAACCTGTCGGTGTTGTTCACCACGCTCAGGATCTCCGCCGAGACGGCCGTGTTGAGCCTGGTCTTCGGGTTCGTTCTGGCGCAGGCGATCACGAGGCTGAAGCCCGTGTGGGCGGGTCTTGCGATGCTGGTCGTGGTCGTGCCGCACTTCGTGTCCGCTCTGGTGCGTACCTACGGCTGGATCATCATGCTCGGTGACAAGGGTTTGGTGAACGAGACCCTGGCCAGCATGTCGGTGCCCGGGGCGCCGTTCCAGCTGCTCTACAACGAACTCGGTGTGGTCATCGGCACCACCTCGATGATGCTGCCCTACACGGTGTTGCTGCTGTACGGGGTGATGCGCGGTGTGGACCGGCGTCTGCTGGCGGCGGCGTCCAGCATGGGCGCGGGCAAGGTGACCATCTTCCGCCGCATCTATCTGCCGCTGGTCGCCCCCGGTCTGGCCAGTGCCGGACTGCTCAGTTTCATCCTGTCGCTGGGCTACTACATCACCCCGGCCCTGATGGGCGGCCCCGACCAGACGATGATCGCCACCCTCATCAACCAGCAGGTCACCAAGGACAACCAGTGGAACGGGGCCGCCGCCCAGGGCGTGATCCTGCTGGTGCTCACCCTGGCCGGACTGCTGCTGGTCAAGGCCGTCACCTCGCTCGGCGCCCGCAAGAAGAGGAGCGCCACATGATGGAACTGCGCAAGAGCGTCGCCGGGCGGATCGCCCTGACGGCCGTGGCCACCGTGATCCTGCTGTTCCTGGCGCTGCCGATCATCGTCATCCTCGTGACCTCCTTCAGCAACAACGCCTTCGCCTCCTTTCCCCCGGAGACGTGGACGCTGAACTGGTACAAGGCCCTGTTCGCCGACGGCAGCAAATGGCCCGCCGCGCTCTCCCTGAGCGCTCTGATCGCCGCGATGAGCACCGTGTTCTCGCTGATCATCGGGGTGACCGCGGCGACCGCCCTGGTCCGCAGCGAACTCCCGCTGCGCTCCGCGGTCTTCGCCCTGGTCCTCGGCCCGCTGGTCATCCCGCAGATCGTCACCGCTCTCGGGCTGTTCCTGTTCTTCGAACCGGCGGCGATGCTGGGCAGCCCCATCGCCATCGCCCTCGGGCACACCGTGCTCGCCTCACCCATCGCGGTACTGATCCTGATCGCGACGCTGCGCGGGATCGACGAACGCCTCGAGGACGCCGCCGCCAGCATGGGCGCCGGCCGCCTCACCATCGCCCGGAAGATCACCTTCCCCCTGGCGGCGCCGGGCATGATCGCGGCGGCGGTCTTCTCCTTCATCACCAGCTTCGACGAGTTCTACATCTCCCAGTTCCTCTCCTCCGTCGACACCGTCACTCTCCCGGTGCAGGTCTACAACTCCCTCACCTTCGAGATCGACCCCAGCGTCACCGCCGTCAGCGCGATCCTCATCGCCTTCGCGATCCTCGCCCTGGGCCTGGTCGCCCTGGTGCGCTGGATCGGCTCCGGACGCCAGGAATCCCTGCTCTCCGTCGAGAACACCGTCGGCGTCGCCAACCCCGGAGGCGAAGCCGTATGACCACCGTCGCCGCTCAGCTGACCGCGGCCACCGCTCAGCGGCACCTGCTGCTGCACATGACTGCCAACGGATCGCTCGGCGACCAGGGCGAAGACCTCCTCGTCGTCCAGCGAGGCGAAGGTCCGTACGTCCACGACGCGGACGGCAGGCGTTACATCGACGGCCTGTCGGGGCTGTACTGCTGCCAGCTCGGTTACTCCTACGGCGGCGAGTTCGCCGAGGCAGCCGAACGGCAACTGCGCGAGCTGTGCTACAGCCCGCTGTGGACAGGGTCCGCGCACCCCTCGGCCATCGAACTGGCCGAGCGGCTGTCCCGGATCGCCCCCGTCGACATCGAGCACACCTTCTTCTCGAGCGGCGGCGCCGAAGCCGTCGAGACCGCCTGGAAGATAGCCCGCCGCTACCACGCCCTGCGCGGCGAGCCGGGCCGCACCAAGGCGATCTCCCGGCGCGGCGCCTACCACGGCCTGACCATCGGCACCCTGTCCTTCAACGACGACCCCGGCCTGACGGAGCCGTACGGCCCGCCGGCCATTGACACGCGGTTCGTGTCGAACACCAACCGCCTCGGCCTCGCACCGGAGTTCGCGGACGACGAGGTGTACACGGCATGGCTGCTCGCGGAGTTGGAGGCCGCGATCCTGACCGAGGGCCCCGAGACCATCGCGATGCTCATCGCCGAGCCGGTACAGAACCGGGGCGGCTGCATCACACCGCCCCAGGGTTACTGGCAGGGGTTGCGGGCGCTGGCCGACCGGTACGGCTTCCTGCTCGTCGCCGACGAGGTCATCACGGCCTTCGGCCGGATCGGCGAGTGGTTCGGCGGGGACCGCTACGGCGCCCGCCCGGACATGATCACCGTCGCCAAGGGCATCACCGCCGGATACGCACCCCTGGGCGCGACCCTGGTCGGTACCAAGGTCACCGAAGTCATCAACCGGCCCGGCGCGGTCCTCAACCACGGCTACACCTTCGCCGGGCACCCGCTGAGCACGGCCATCGCCCTGCGCAACCTGGAGATCATGGAGCGGGACCGCATCCTGGACAACGTCCGCGGTCTCCAGGACGACCTGGCCAAGCGCATGGCGGCCCTCAGGGACCTGCCGATCGTCGGCGACGTCCGCGGCACGGGGTTCTTCTACTCGTGCGAACTCGTCGGCGACCTCGACGACGGCGCGTTCAGCGCCAAGGCCCGAACCGAGCTGATCGGCGACCTGATCCCGCGTCGGCTGCGCGAGGCCGGTCTGCTGGCCCGCGTCTACAACCGCTCCGCGCCGCTCGTCCAGATCGCGCCCCCGCTGATCAGCGACCGCGCCGTACTCGACCGCATCGCCGCGATCATCGCCGGCACCCTCGCCGAGGCGTCGTCCCGCATCTGATCCACGTATTGGGAAGGAACCACATGTACTCCATCGGTCCGCTGACCGTCGCCCCCGGCGAGCGCGCCCACGGCCTCATCCCCGTCGGCACCAGCAGCTACGGCGTGGAGCTCGGCATTCCGCTGATCGTCGTCAACGGCGTCCAGGACGGCCCGGTCCTGTGTGTGGACGCGGGCGTGCACGGCGACGAGTACGACGGCCAGGAGGCCATCCGTCGTGTGCTCGCCGAGATCGACCCGGCCACGCTGCGCGGAACCGTCGTCGGCATCCCGTGCCTGAACACCCCGGCCTTCGAGGCGGCCGCCCGCGCCAGCGGCATCGACCACCTCAACCTCAACCGGATCTTCCCGGGCGACGCCGAGGGCTCGTACTCGCAGCGTCTGGCCGCGACCTTCGTCGAGCAGGTCGTGCCGGCCGTCGACGCCGTGGTCGACCTGCACACCGGCGGCGCCTACGGCGAGATCGCCCCCCTCGTCATCCTCCAGGGCGGCTACGAGAACCTGGCGACGGACCTGGCCCTGGCCGCCGGGCACGAGCTGGTCTGGAAGGGCGGCAAGTGGGGCGGCACGGTCCGCCACCCCGTCCTCGAGGCCGGCAAGCCCGCCATCACCATCGAGTGCGGCGGCGCCACCTACCGCGAGACCAACGTCGAGCACCACATGCACTCGATCCGCAACATTCTGCGCAGCCTCGGCATGATCGACGGCGAGGCGGAGCTGCGGGACACCTACACGACGGTCTCCGGCACCTTCGCCCGCTCCGCCTCCGGCGGCTTCTTCGTCGCCCGCGCCGAACCGGGAGAGACCTGCAAGGAAGGCGACCTGATCGCCACCATCACCGACCACTACGGCAACCAGCTGGAAGAGGTCACCGCGCCGCAGGACGGCATCGTGCTCTGGGTCCGCCGGATCCGCACGGTCCGCCCGGGCGACGAGGTCGTCATCTTCGGCGAGGTGCTGGGGGAGATCCAGCCATGAGCGACGAACTGCAGCTGACCGAGCTGCTGATCGACGGCAAGCACGTCCCCGCCGCCGACGGACGCTCCTTCACCGTCCTCGACCCGTCGAACGACACGGCCATCGCCCGGGTGGCGCTGGCCGGCAAGGCGGACGTGGATCAGGCGGTGGCCGCCGCGCGCGCGGCCTTCACCGCTCCCGAATGGGCCGGGATGCGTGCCGCCGACCGGGGGCGCATCCTGTACCGGATCGCGGAGGCCATCCGCTACCAGGGCGAACGTCTGGCCCGCCTGGAGAGCCAGGACGTCGGCAAGCCGCTGCGCCAGGCGAAGGCGGACGTCGAAGCGGCCGCCCGCTACTTCGAGTTCTACGCGGGCGTCGCCGACAAGCTCGGCGGCTCGACGGTCCCGCTCGGCCCCGGTCTGCTCGACTACACCGTCCGTGAGCCGATCGGCGTCTCCGGCCACATCATCCCGTTCAACTACCCGATGCAGAACACCGCGAGGGGTTCCGCCCCGGCGCTGGCCGCGGGCTGCACGGTGGTGCTCAAGCCGTCTCCCGAGGCGCCGCTGACCCCGCTGGAGATCGGCAGGATCGCCCTGGAGTGCGGTCTCCCGCCGGGCGTTCTGAACGTCGTCCCCGGTGACGGCGAGACCGGCGCGGCCCTCGCCGGCCACCCGGACATCGACCAGGTGACCTTCACCGGCTCGGTGCCCACCGGCATCAAGGTCGCCCAGGCGGCCGCCGCCAACGTGGTGCCCTCGGTCACGGAACTGGGCGGCAAGTCCCCGGTCGTCGTCTTCGCCGACGCCGACTTCGACGCGGCGCTCGGCGCGGTCGCCGCCTCCGCGTTCGGCAACGCCGGGCAGACCTGCTCCGCCGGCACCCGGCTGCTGCTCCAGCGCGGTGCCGAGGAGTTCCTGGACAAGCTCGTCGCGCACGCCGCCTCGCTCAGCATCGGCCCCGGTCTCAGCGACCCGGACGTCGGCCCCCTCGTCGCCGCACGCCAGCGGGACCGGGTCCTCGGCTACCTGGAACTGGCCCGCGAGGAAGGCGCCGTGGCACGGGCCGGCGGAGGCGCCCCCGCCGACCCCGAACTGGCCGACGGCTACTACGTCCAGCCCACCGTCCTCACCGGACTGGACAACCAAGCCCGTTGTGCCCGCGAGGAGATCTTCGGCCCCGTCGTCACGGTCATCGAGTTCGACGACGCGGACGAGGCACTGGAGATCGCCAACGACAGCCCGTACGGCCTGGCCTCGTACGTGTGGACCCGCGACATCGACAAGGCGATGCGGCTGGCCGAGGGCATCCGGGCCGGCCAGGTCTACGTCAACGCCACCGGCGTCGGCACCGGCGTCGAGCTTCCCTTCGGCGGCTACAAGCACAGCGGCTGGGGCCGGGAGAAGGGCCTCGAAGGCCTGGCCAGCTACCTGCAGACAAAGAACGTCTGCATAGGTTTCGGGAACCGGTCATGAGATACCGCCCGCTCGGAGAGCGCGGCCCGACCGTCTCGGTGGTCGGCGTGGGCGGAAACAACTTCGGCGCCCGCCTCGACGAAGACGGCACGAAGGCCGTCGTCCACGCCGCGCTCGACGCCGGGATCACCCTGTTCGACACCGCCGACATGTACGGCGGGTCCGGCGAACGGGGCGGTTCCCGCGGCGACGGTGAACGGCTCCTCGGCGCCGCGCTCAAGGGCAGCCGGGACCACGTGGTCCTGGCCACCAAGTTCGGCATGGAGATGAGCCGGGAGGCCGACCTGTACGGTCCGCGTGGATCGCGCGCCTACATCCGGTACGCGGTGGAGGCGTCACTGCGCCGGCTAGGCACCGACCGGATCGACCTGTACCAGTACCACGAACCGGACGGCGTCACGCCGCTGGAGGAGACGGTCGCCGCGCTCCAGGAGCTGGTCCACGAGGGCAAGATCCGGTACATCGGCTGCTCCAACCTCCCGGCCGAACAGGTCACGGACGCCTTCGTGTCCACCCAGAACCGCTACCACCTGCTCGACCGCGGCGTGGAGCAGGACCTGATCCCCTCCTGCCTGCGCCACGGCGTCGGTCTGCTGCCGTACTACCCGCTGGCCAACGGCCTGCTCAGCGGCAAGTACCTGCGAGGCGAGGAGCCCCCGCCCGGCAGCAGGCTGTCCTGGCGGCAGGGCTGGCTCACCGATGCGGCCCTCGACAAGGTCGAGGCGCTCACCGCGTACGGCGCCGAACGCGGCCTGACCCTCCTCCAGGTGGCGGTCGGCGCACTGGCGGCCCTGCCGGCCGTCGGCTCCGTCATCTGCGGCGCCATGACTCCGCACCAGGCCACCGCCAACGCGGCGGCGGCCGACTGGATACCGAGCCCGGCCGACCTGGCCGCCCTCGACGTGATCGTCGCCCCCGGCGAACGCGTCGTCTGAAGCCCCCACCCCTGTTTGAAGAACCGCGAGAGCAAGGCTGGACACCATGCGAGAGATCGTCACCTTCGACGCCTACGCCACCCTGATCAACTTCGAGCTCGGCCCCACCACCCTGAAGGTCCTGGAGGACCGGCTCGACCTGGACAACCTGGATGTCGACGAGTTCCTCGACGACTTCCGCGTCATGCGCTTCCAGGCCGTCCTGGAGGCCTACCGCCCCTACCACGAGGTCCTGCACTCCAGCCTGCGCAACGCCATGCGCCTGCACGGCCTGGAGTACCGGGAGACCGACGGCGAGGCCCTCGTGGACGCCGTCCCCACCTTCGGCCCCTGGCCGGAGGTCCCGGAGGCCCTGCGGCAGCTGAAGACCAAGTACGAGATCGCCATCATCTCCAACTCCGACGACAACCTGATCGCGCGGAACGTCGAGAACATCGGCGTCGAGTTCGACTACGTCATCACCGCCCAGCAGGCCGGCGCCTACAAGCCGGACCGCCAGACCTTCAAGCACGCCTTCCGGACCATGGGTGTCGAGTCGTCGCAGGTCATCCACGTCGCCCAGGGCTGGGAGTACGACCACATCCCGACCCGCGACCTGGGCCTGAAACGCCGGGTGTGGATCAACCGCTACGGCCGCAAGGGCAGCGCCGACTACCAGCCCTACGACGAGCTGCCCGACCTGTCGGGCCTGCCGAAGCTCCTCGGCTGCTGACCGACGGCTCACCGGCGAAACAGACCGAGAAGACAGAGGACGCACGCCATGAAGCAGATCCCCTACTGGATGGACACAGCCCCCGCCCTGCCCGACCGTTCCGGGAAGGACCTGCCCGACGAGGCGGATGTGGTGGTGATCGGCGGCGGCCTCACCGGCCTGTCCACCGCTTATCACGCCGCCCGCAAGGGTGCCCGGGTCGTCCTCGTCGAGAAGGACCAGGTCGGTTCGGGTGCCTCCGGGCGCAACGGCAGCCACTGCAACCCCGGCATCACCATCAGCCCGGCCCAGGCTCGCCAGCGCTACGGGCAGGAGCGCGCCCGCGAGCTCTACGACGCGTTCCGCGTCGCAGTGGACGTCGTCGAGGAGATCGCGGTCAGGGAGAAGATCGACTGCGACTTCCACCGTGCCGGGCGCCTCGGCTTGGTCTGCAAGCCCAAGCATCTCGAGGGCATGCATGCCAAGCAGCGCGACCTGGCCGAAAACTTCGGCCACGAGACGGTCGTCCTGAGCAAGAGCGAGCTGCGCGCCGAGCTGGGCTCGGACTACTACCACGGCGCCCTGCTCGACCCGCTCGGCGCGGCCCTGCACGTGGGCAAGTTCGTCGTCGGCCTGGCAGACGCCGCCGAGCGTGCCGGCGCCGAGATCCACGAGCGCAACGCCGCCACCGGCCTCACCCGCCTCCCTGGCGGCGGCTTCGTGGTGGAGACCATGCGCGGCACCATCCGTGCCAAGCAGGTCATGGCGGCGACGGACGCCTACACCGACCAGTCGATGCCGTGGTTCCGCAAGCGGCTGATCAACGTCGGCAGCTTCATCATCGTCACCGAGCCGCTGGGGGAGGCGCGCGCCAAGGAGCTCATCCCCAACGGCCGCCTGCTGGTCGCCCACAAGAACGTCGGCAACTACATCCGTCTCACCCCCGACAACCGCCTCGCCTTCGGCGGCCGGGCCCGCTTCGCCCCGTCCAACCCGGCGTCCGACGTCAAGAGCGGTGACATCCTCAAGCGGGAGATGACGGAGATCTTCCCGCAGCTGGCGGGGGTGCGCATCGACTACGTGTGGGGTGGCATGGTCGGCTTCTCCTGGGACCGCATTCCGCACGCGGGCGAGGAGAACGGCCTGTACTACTCCATGGGTTATTGCGGTCACGGCGTCCAGATGGCCACCTACATGGGCCGCGCGGTCGCCGAGATGATGGACGGCAACCCCGAGGCCAACCCGATGCGCGGCTTCGGCTTCCCGAAGGTCCCCGTCCCCTTCTACAACGGCACACCCTGGTTCCTGCCGTTCGGCGGCGCCTACTACAAGGCGAAGGACCGCCTGCTCTGAGCAGGTACCGACACCGGTGACACCACGGGGGGCGGGCGCGCCCCCGGGGGGGGGGCCCCCCCCCGGGCCCCCCCCCCAGGACCCCCCGCCCAGACCCCCCGCCACCCCCCCCCAGCCCAACAGGGGCGGGGACCCGCAGGGCCCCCCCCAGAAACCGAG
>NZ_JBEORR010000079.1:0-8447 GCF_040302345.1 Streptomyces sp. NPDC126510
CGAAGGAAGAGATCACGGCGCAGAACGGCCGATACGGTCCGTACCTGAAGAAGGGCACGGACTCGCGCTCGCTCGCCAACGAAGAGCAGATGTTCACCGTCACGCTCGACGAGGCACTCAAGATCTACGCCGAGCCGAAGCGTCGTGGGCGTCAGGCGTCGGCAACGCCTCCGTTGCGTGAGCTGGGTGTAGATCCGGTCAGCGAAAAGCCGATGGTGATCAAGGACGGCCGTTTCGGTCCCTACGTCACCGACGGCGAGACCAACGCCAGCCTCCGTAAGGACGACGACGTCGAATCCATTTCCGATGCTCGTGCGTCGGAGTTGCTGGCTGATCGTCGTGCGCGCGGCCCGGTCAAGAAGAAGGCAGCGGCCAAGAAGGCCCCGGCAAAGAAGGCAGCTGCGAAGAAGACTGCAGCCAAGAAGGCGCCGGCAAAGAAGGCAGCAGCCAAGAAGGCTCCGGCGAAGAAGGACTCGTAAGGCTTCGTCGGTGCCGACGGTTAGGGTTTTTGCATGAGTACTGAAGTGGCCGAACGAGGTGTGTTCGGTCGGCTGGTGGGTCAGCACGACGTCGAGCAGAGCCTGCGCGATGCCGCACTGTCGGCTCGTGGCGATTCCAGCGGCTCGGAGATGACTCACGCGTGGCTCTTCACCGGGCCACCCGGCTCAGGTCGTTCGGTGGCCGCTCTCTGCTTCGCCGCGGCCCTGCAGTGCACCTCCGACGGTGCACCAGGGTGCGGCGAGTGCCATGCGTGTACGACCACGATGGGCGGCACCCACGGTGACGTACGACGGATCATCCCCGACGGACTGAGCATCAGCGTCAAAGGCATGCGCGAGATAGTCAACATCGCTTCGCGGCGGCCGACGACAGGGCGATGGCAGGTCATCGTGGTCGAGGATGCCGATCGTTTGACCGAAGGCGCGGCCAACGCCCTCCTGAAGGTTGTCGAGGAGCCGCCGGACCGCACGGTCATCCTGCTCTGCGCGCCCACGACCGATCCCGAAGACATGTCTGTCACCTTGCGCTCGCGGTGCCGGCACATGCCGTTGGTGACGCCGTCCGTCGAATCGATCGCTCAGGTATTGATCGACCGCGACGGGCTGGATCCCGAGCGGGCGAGAATCGCCGCATCGATCAGCGGTGGACATGTCGGGCGGGCTCGGCGTCTCGCCACTGACGAGAGCGCACGGGACGAGCGTCAGCGTTCGCTGCGGCTAGCTGCCGACGCCATCGGGGCGTCGACGGCGTACAAGGCCGCAGAGAATTTGGTGAAGTCGATCGAGGCCGACACCAAGGCGTTCTACGCCGAGCTCAAGGAACAGGAACTCGAAGAACTCAAGGTCGCCTTGGGCGGCGGTGGTACCGGCAAGGGAACGGCAGGGACTCTGCGCGGATCTGCAGGTCTGATCAAGGACCTCGAAGCGCGTCAGAAATCGCGCGACACCCGGGCCCGCCGTGATCTTCTCGACCGGACGCTGATCGATCTGGCCGGCATGTACAGGGATGCACTTTCGTACTCACTGGGTTCGACGTCGACGGCGACCCATCCCGACATGGCCCGTCAGGCCGCCGAGCTCGCTGCCCGAACGTCCCCGGAGGGGTTGCTCAAGTGCATCGAAGCGGTGCTCGAATGCCGCGAAGCTGTCGACTTCAACGTCAAGTTGCAGTGGGCGCTCGATGCGATGGTTGCCTCCATCGGAGCCGCTTTCCGACCCCCGTTTTCGCGATCCGGGGGTTGACCAGATAGACTCGCCACCGCCGAAAGGCACGCTGCCTTAGCTCAGTCGGTAGAGCATTTCACTCGTAATGAAAAGGTCGAGAGTTCGATTCTCTCAGGCAGCTCGGCCAAGAGCCCCACACCCGGAAATCCGGATGTGGGGCTCTTGTCGTTAGTTCTCATTCTTGCGTATGTGCGGTTTATCCTGAGGTCGGCGAACACGTGCCTGAACAGGGAGACCTCGATGTCGGATCAGAACTGGGGACCGGGCCAACCATCGCAGAATCAGCCGCCGTACGGACAGATGCCGCCGATGCCGCCGCAGGGTTATCAGCCGCCGACGCCCGCCTATCCGTACGCAACCTGGATCTCTCGCGTGCTCGCGTCAATCCTCGACGGCTTTGTCGTTCCGCTCCCGGGTGTCATCCTCGCGATCATCGGGGCGGTGATCGCGTTCTCCGGATCCGAAGTGACCACATACGACGACGGCAGCGTGAGCGCGGAAGGCGGCAATCCGGTCGGCGTGATCGTCATGGTCGTCGGAATACTGGCGATCTTCTTGATCGAGGTGTGGAATCTCGTCTTCAGGCAAGGGAACACCGGACAGACGCTCGGCAAGAAGTGGCTGGGAATTTCGGTGATTCGGGAGTCCGACGGTGTACCTCTCGGCCCGGTGATGGCGCTGCTTCGTTGGATCATGATGGCGATCCTGGGTGGCGCCTGCTTCCTCAACTACCTCTGGCCGCTCTGGGACTCGAAGCGCCAGTGCTGGCACGACATGGTGGTCCGGTCGGTAGTCGTTCGCGCGCGCTAGTCGCTGCCGGGGTCTCTTACAGTGGGTGTCATGGAGTTGGAAGCGGTCGCACGTCGACGACGCGCGTTGGCCGCACCCGTCGGAGTTGCTGCAGTGGCGGTGACGGCCGCCGCGGTACTCCACTTCCGTGATCCCCACAGCGCGGGTAGTTACGGCGTTTGTCCGATGTACGCGTTGACGGGATTGTGGTGCCCGGCGTGTGGTGGCCTTCGTGCGGTCAACGACCTGACTAATCTGGATCTTGGCGCCGCAGTGTCCAGCAATGTCTTGATCGTGCCGTTTATCGCGGTCTTGGTGATCGCGTGGATCGGTTGGACAGTGCGCCGTTGGAAAGGCACGCGGGATCGCATGATCGTGCTTCGGCCGACTGTGACGATCGTGGTGCTCGGAGTTCTCGTTGCATTTACGGTTGTTCGAAACACCCCGTGGGGGAGCTGGCTCGCGCCGGCGTGACGGTAAGAGGTCGACATGGCACTGCAGGTTTTTTCGCTCATCGTTCTGCTCGGCGCGCTGATCATCCTGATTCCGACGGCACGACGTGTCTTCGGCAAGAAGGACGACGAGTAGGTCTCGACAACTGGGCACGAGCGGCACATGCTGACGGTATGGCTGATTCGTTGAAAGCCCGCGTCAAGGAAAAGCTGCTGAGGCAACTCGCCGAGGACGGTCGGCACCCGATCCAGGAAGCTGAGGGTGACGATCCCCGGTTGGTGTCGATCAACGACGACCTCGAAGCGTTGGAACAGGCCGAGGAAGGCGATCCGATCGTCGAAGAACTGGCCGAGAGGTACTGGGTTCCGTGAAGTTTACCGACCGCAGTGCTCTGACCTGGCGATTTGGTGTTGTGTTGATCTTCGCGTAACTTTGTCCAGGTCAGAGCGACACGGACACCGACTCCCACCTGCGAGGGTGAGTGACACGAGGTTGTACGAAGTGCCTGGCGAACACAATCCAGTTTTTCTTGACGGGGTTCCGGTTTGCGCCGGTGACTTGGTTGGGATAGGCTGGAAAAGTTGCCCCGGAGCGGCGGCCATAGGGTCGTGGTGATGGTGTGTGCGTGTTCTTTGAGAACTCAACAGTGTGTCGATGAATGTCAGTGCCAAAATTAATTTGGTACTTCACATGTCGGATGATGTTCCGGGCCTTCGGGTTTCGGTTCTGATGTTCGGGGTGTGAGTATTTTTCGTCGGTGATTGTTCATTCTTCCGTCTGAATGGTTGCCGACACATTTTTTGCTAGTTGAGTTTTTTTGCTAGTGATTTGACTCTTTTTGTCTATGACTGATTAGCCGGCCTTCGGGTTGGTGATATCTAGAGTCTTCAACGGAGAGTTTGATCCTGGCTCAGGACGAACGCTGGCGGCGTGCTTAACACATGCAAGTCGAGCGGTAAGGCCTTTCGGGGTACACGAGCGGCGAACGGGTGAGTAACACGTGGGTGATCTGCCCTGCACTTCGGGATAAGCCTGGGAAACTGGGTCTAATACCGGATATGACCTCCTATCGCATGGTGGGTGGTGGAAAGATTTATCGGTGCAGGATGGGCCCGCGGCCTATCAGCTTGTTGGTGGGGTAATGGCCTACCAAGGCGACGACGGGTAGCCGACCTGAGAGGGTGACCGGCCACACTGGGACTGAGACACGGCCCAGACTCCTACGGGAGGCAGCAGTGGGGAATATTGCACAATGGGCGAAAGCCTGATGCAGCGACGCCGCGTGAGGGATGACGGCCTTCGGGTTGTAAACCTCTTTCAGCAGGGACGAAGCGCAAGTGACGGTACCTGCAGAAGAAGCACCGGCTAACTACGTGCCAGCAGCCGCGGTAATACGTAGGGTGCAAGCGTTGTCCGGAATTACTGGGCGTAAAGAGTTCGTAGGCGGTTTGTCGCGTCGTTTGTGAAAACCAGCAGCTCAACTGCTGGCTTGCAGGCGATACGGGCAGACTTGAGTACTGCAGGGGAGACTGGAATTCCTGGTGTAGCGGTGAAATGCGCAGATATCAGGAGGAACACCGGTGGCGAAGGCGGGTCTCTGGGCAGTAACTGACGCTGAGGAACGAAAGCGTGGGTAGCGAACAGGATTAGATACCCTGGTAGTCCACGCCGTAAACGGTGGGCGCTAGGTGTGGGTTCCTTCCACGGAATCCGTGCCGTAGCTAACGCATTAAGCGCCCCGCCTGGGGAGTACGGCCGCAAGGCTAAAACTCAAAGGAATTGACGGGGGCCCGCACAAGCGGCGGAGCATGTGGATTAATTCGATGCAACGCGAAGAACCTTACCTGGGTTTGACATATACCGGAAAGCTGCAGAGATGTGGCCCCCCTTGTGGTCGGTATACAGGTGGTGCATGGCTGTCGTCAGCTCGTGTCGTGAGATGTTGGGTTAAGTCCCGCAACGAGCGCAACCCCTATCTTATGTTGCCAGCACGTTATGGTGGGGACTCGTAAGAGACTGCCGGGGTCAACTCGGAGGAAGGTGGGGACGACGTCAAGTCATCATGCCCCTTATGTCCAGGGCTTCACACATGCTACAATGGCCAGTACAGAGGGCTGCGAGACCGTGAGGTGGAGCGAATCCCTTAAAGCTGGTCTCAGTTCGGATCGGGGTCTGCAACTCGACCCCGTGAAGTCGGAGTCGCTAGTAATCGCAGATCAGCAACGCTGCGGTGAATACGTTCCCGGGCCTTGTACACACCGCCCGTCACGTCATGAAAGTCGGTAACACCCGAAGCCGGTGGCTTAACCCCTTGTGGGAGGGAGCCGTCGAAGGTGGGATCGGCGATTGGGACGAAGTCGTAACAAGGTAGCCGTACCGGAAGGTGCGGCTGGATCACCTCCTTTCTAAGGAGCATCTCTTTCGCTCGCTGCACACAGGTGTGGTTGAGGAAAGCAGAGGCCATTTCGTTCCCGTATGTGGAACGGTGGTTGCTCATGGGTGGACGCTGACAAGCATTCGTTTTCGTTACTGCCGGCCTCAGTGCTGGTGGGAGAACAAATTATATCGGCATACTGTTGGGTCCTGAGAGAACACGCGAGTGTTTCCTCTCTAGGAAGTAACGACAAATGACTGCAGTTGTCATACCGGTCCACTTTGGTGGGTGTTGGTGTCAACGTGTATGTGGTTGTTTGTGTGTTGTTTGAGAACTGCACAGTGGACGCGAGCATCTTTGTTGTAAGTAATGAAGAGCGTACGGTGGATGCCTTGGCACCAGGAGCCGATGAAGGACGTAGGAGGCTGCGATAAGCCTCGGGGAGCTGTCAACCGAGCTGTGATCCGAGGATGTCCGAATGGGGAAACCCAGCACGAGTGATGTCGTGTTACCCGCGCCTGAATATATAGGGCGTGTGGAGGGAACGTGGGGAAGTGAAACATCTCAGTACCCACAGGAAGAGAAAACAACCGTGATTCCGTGAGTAGTGGCGAGCGAAAGCGGAAGAGGCTAAACCATGGGTGTGTGATAGCCGGCAGGTGTTGCATTCGTGGGGTTGTGGGGTTCATTTTGTCTGTTCTGCCGAGCAGGCCAACAGTAAGAAATCACAGGGTTAGTGGAAGTGGTCTGGAACGGCCTGTCGTAGAGGGTGAGAATCCCGTACACGAAAACTTTGTGACTGTTGTAATGGAAACCCAAGTAGCACCGGGCCCGTGAAATCTGGTGTGAATCTGTCGGGACCACCCGATAAGCCTGAATACTCCCTGGTGACCGATAGCGGACTAGTACCGTGAGGGAAAGGTGAAAAGTACCCCGGGAGGGGAGTGAAATAGTACCTGAAACCGTGCGCTTACAATCCGTCAGAGCCTTCGAGCAGTTTACTGCTGGGGGTGATGGCGTGCCTTTTGAAGAATGAGCCTGCGAGTTAGTGGCATGTCGCGAGGTTAACCCGTGTGGGGTAGCCGTAGCGAAAGCGAGTCCGAATAGGGCGATCGTAGTGGCATGCTCTAGACCCGAAGCGGAGTGATCTACCCATGGCCAGGTTGAAGCGACGGTAAGACGTCGTGGAGGACCGAACCCACTTAGGTTGAAAACTGAGGGGATGAGTTGTGGGTAGGGGTGAAAGGCCAATCAAACTCCGTGATAGCTGGTTCTCCCCGAAATGCATTTAGGTGCAGCGTCGCGTGTTTCTCACCGGAGGTAGAGCTACTGGATGGTCTAGGGGGCCCACAAGCTTACCGAAATCAGCCAAACTCCGAATGCCGGTGAGTGAGAGCGCGGCAGTGAGACTGCGGGCGATAAGGTTCGTAGTCGAGAGGGAAACAGCCCAGATCGCCAGCTAAGGTCCCTAAGCGTGTACTAAGTGGAAAAGGATGTGGGGTCGCGAAGACAACCAGGAGGTTGGCTTAGAAGCAGCCACCCTTGAAAGAGTGCGTAATAGCTCACTGGTCAAGTGATCCTGCGCCGACAATGTAGCGGGGCTCAAGTACACCACCGAAGCTGCGGCATTCACGCAATAGCCCCCAGTTGATCCAAGGATTTTCTGGCAGGTGTGTGGATGGGTAGGGGAGCGTCGTGTGGCCATGGAAGCGGCAGGGTGACCTAGCCGTGGAGGCCACACGAGTGAGAATGCAGGCATGAGTAGCGAAAGACGAGTGAGAAACTCGTCCGCCGAATGACCAAGGGTTCCTGGGCCAGGTTAATCCGCCCAGGGTGAGTCGGGACCTAAGACGAGGCCGACAGGCGTAGCCGATGGACAACGGGTTGATATTCCCGTACCCGTGTGAACGCGCCCATGGTGAATCAGTGATACTAACCATCCTGAAGCCACGAGAAGACCTTCGGGTCTCGAGTTGGTGGATGCATGGGACCTGATCTGGTAGTAGCCAAGCGATGGGGTGACGCAGGAAGGTAGCTGAGCCAGTCAGTGGTAATACTGGTGTAAGCGTGTAGGGCGTGACCTAGGCAAATCCGGGTCACACATAGCCTGAGACGTGATGCGTAGCCGATTGAGGCGAATTCAGTGATCCTATGCTGCCGAGAAAAGCCTCTAGCGAGCTTTCACACGGCCCGTACCCCAAACCGACACAGGTGGTCAGGTAGAGAATACTAAGGCGATCGAGATAACTATGGTTAAGGAACTCGGCAAAATGCCCCCGTAACTTCGGGAGAAGGGGGGCCCTGTCTGGTGACGACATGTACTGTCTGAGCTGGGTGGGGCCGCAGAGACCAGTGAGAAGCGACTGTTTACTAAAAACACAGGTCCGTGCGAAGTCGTAAGACGATGTATACGGACTGACGCCTGCCCGGTGCTGGAAGGTTAAGAGGACCGGTTAGTTCCTTCGGGAGCGAAGCTGAGAATTTAAGCCCCAGTAAACGGCGGTGGTAACTATAACCATCCTAAGGTAGCGAAATTCCTTGTCGGGTAAGTTCCGACCTGCACGAATGGCGTAACGACTTCTCAGCTGTCTCAACCGTAGACTCGGCGAAATTGCATTACGAGTAAAGATGCTCGTTACGCGCGGCAGGACGAAAAGACCCCGGGACCTTCACTACAGCTTGGTATTGGTGTTCGGTTCGGTTTGTGTAGGATAGGTGGGAGACTGTGAAACGGTGACGCCAGTTATCGTGGAGTCGTTGTTGAAATACCACTCTGATCGAATTGGACCTCTAACCTCGGACCATGATCTGGTTCAGGGACAGTGCCTGGTGGGTAGTTTAACTGGGGCGGTTGCCTCCCAAAATGTAACGGAGGCGCCCAAAGGTTCCCTCAGCCTGGTTGGCAATCAGGTGTCGAGTGCAAGTGCACAAGGGAGCTTGACTGTGAGACTGACAGGTCGAGCAGGGACGAAAGTCGGGACTAGTGATCCGGCACCGGCAAGTGGAAGCGGTGTCGCTCAACGGATAAAAGGTACCCCGGGGATAACAGGCTGATCTTCCCCAAGAGTCCATATCGACGGGATGGTTTGGCACCTCGATGTCGGCTC
>NZ_JBEORR010000080.1:0-8091 GCF_040302345.1 Streptomyces sp. NPDC126510
GGGGGGCGGTGTAGTCGGAACCGGCGCGCACCGCGGACAGGTCCGGCGTGGGCAGGGAGCGGCGGTCGACCTTGCCGCTGGGGGTGAGCGGCAGCCGGTCGAGGCCGATGAAGACGGCGGGCACCATGTAGTCCGGCAGCAGTCCCGACAGGTGGGCCCGCAGGTCGGACGTCCCTGCTCCCGCGCCTACGGTGTACGCCACCAGACGTCTCCGGCCGGTGGCGTCCTGCCAGGCCAGCACCACCGCGTCCCGCACGTTCGGGTGGGTCAGCAGGGCGCTCTCCACCTCGCCCAGCTCGATGCGGAAGCCCCGGATCTTCACCTGGTCGTCGGCGCGGCCCAGGAACTCCAGATCCCCGGCGGCCAGCATGCGCGCCCGGTCGCCGGTGCGGTACAGCCGGTCACCCGGCACGAAGGGGCTGTCGACGAACCGCTCGGCGGTCTGCTCGGGCCGCCCGTGATAGCCGCGCGCGACACCGTCGCCACCGATCCAGATCTCGCCCGGCACGCCCGGCGGGACGAGGTTGCCGTGCGCGTCGAGGACGTACACGCGCGTGTTGGGCAATGGGCGGCCGATCGGCACGTACACACGGCCGCGAAGGCTCTCCTCTGTCGGGACGAAGACCGTCGAGTCGACGGTCGCCTCCGTGCCGCCGTACGCGTTGACGACGACGCAGTCGTGCCGGATGCGGTGCAGCAGGGCACGGCAGTCCTCGACGCGCCAGCCCTCGGAGCCGACGGAGATCAGCCGGAGCGGCGGGAACGCCCCACCACGGCGGTCGACTTCCTGGACGACGGCGTTGAGCAGCGACGGCACGATCTCCAGGCCCGTCGCGTCCGTCTTGGCGATCAGGTCGAGGAGCGCCGACGGCTCGGTGGTGACGTCCTTCGACGCGATGATCAGCGCCCCGCCGAAGGGGAGGGAGCGGATCAGGTCCGCGAAGAACAGGTCGACGGAGAGGCTGGACACCGACAGGAAACGCGGCTTCAGTCCCTCCAGCCCGTACCGCTCGTCCCAGGCCGTGAGGATGTGCCGGACGTTGCGGTGCTCGACGGCGACACCCTTGGGCTCGCCGGTCGACCCGGAGGTGTAAATGACGTACGCCAGATCTGTCGCGCCGACGGCGGTACGCGGCGTGGTGGTGGGCAGCCGCCCGATGGCGTCCCATTCCGCGTCCAGGTCCACGACCCGCACCCCCTGCCCGGCAGGCAGGCGGTCTCGCACCGCCGACTGTCCGACGACGATCCGGGCCCCCGAGTCCGCCAGCATGTACGCGAGGCGGTCGGCCGGGAAACCCGGGTCGAGCGGCACGTACGCGGCGCCCGCGCGCAGGATTCCAAGCAGGCCGACCGCCATGGCGGAGCCGCGCTCCACGCTGAGGCCCACCAGGGAGCCGGGGCCGGCGCCGAGCGCGATCAGGTGGTGGGCGAGCTGGTTGGCACGCTCGCTCAGCTCCCGGTGGGTGAGCGTGGTGTCCTCGGCGATCACGGCGACCGCATCGGGGGTACGCGCTGCCTGGGCCGCCAGCCTTTCGTGGATCAGGGGGCCGTCGCCCGTCGGCAGCCGGGTGGCGTTCCACTCGACGGCGACCTGTCGGCGCTCGTCGTCGGTGAGCAGCGGCAGTGCCGCCACGGGCCGGTCGGGGTCGGCCAGCGCACCGGCCAGCAGCACGCCGAGGTGGCCGGTCAGCCGGGCCACCGTACGCTCGTCGAAGAGCTCGGTGCTGTACTCGACCAGGCCGTGCAGGCGCCCGTCCCGTTCCTCGAACTCGAGGGTGAGGTCGAACAGCGAGGCGTGGCGTTCGAGCGGGTACGGGGAGACGGTCGTGCCCCGCAGGGCCACGGTGTCGGCGGGGGTGTTCTGCAGGACGACCATGGCCTGCACCAGCGCCGTCCGGCTTGGGTCGCGCTCCGGCTGCACGGCCTCGACGAGCTTGTCGAACGGCACCTCCTGGTGGGCGAACGCGTCCAGGACGGTGTCCTTCACGCGCCCCAGTAACTCCGCGAACGTCAGCTCCGGCTCCACCTGGGTGCGCAGCACGACCGTGTTGACCAGGAAGCCGACCAGTTGCTCCAGTTCCTGGTGCCCGCGCGCCGCGGAGGATGTGCCGACGGCGATGTCCTCCTGGCCGGACCAGCGGGCGAAGACCGCCTTCACCGCGGCCGTCAACACCATGAACAGCGTCGCGTCCCGCTCACGGGCCAGCTCCTTCAGCCCTGCGACCGTGTCGGCGGGCAGCTCGAAGCCGTACACCGCGCCGGCCGACGAGCGCACGGCGGGCCGCGGGAAGTCGGAGGGCAGATCCAGCGGGGCGATGCCCCTCAGGTGATCGCGCCACCAGTCGAGCTGTGCCTCCAGCAGTCCGCCGTCCTCCAGTCGGGCGCGCTGCCAAGCGGCGAAGTCCGGGTACTGGACGGTGACTTCCGGCAGGTCGGGCTCGCGGCCCCCGGTGCGGGCCGCGTACAACTCGCCCAGCTCGCGAGCGACGACGCCCATGGACCAGCCGTCCGTGACGATGTGGTGCATCCCCAGAACGAGGATGTGCTCGTCCTCGGCGAGGCGCACCAGCAGCACGCGGACGAGAGGGCCGGACTTCAGGTCATAGGGGCGGGACGTCTCCGCCCGCACGGCCTCCCGCGCGGCGTCCTCGTCGGCGGCGTCGGCGGTCACCCAGTCGGGGTCGAGCCGGTCGTGGACGACCTGCACGCCCCGGCCGTCGCGGGAGTCGAAGGTCGTCCGCAGCGCCTCGTGGCGGGCCACCAGGTCGCGGACGGCACCGCGCAGTGCCTCCGGGTCGAGGAGCCCGCTGATCCGTACCGGCAGCGCCGAGTGGTAGTCGGCCCCGCCGGGGGCGAAGTCCTCCAGAAACCACAGGCGCTGCTGGCCGAAGGACAGGCGCAGCTCACCGCCGCGCGGCACCGCCGGGACCAGCGGCGCGGCGGCCGCGGCAGCCCCGCCCTGGCCCGCCAGCCGCTGGGCGAGCGCCTCGCGGAGTCGTTCGGGAAGGGCGGCTATCCGGTCCGCGCGGGAAGACGGCGTGTTCATGGGCGGTATCCCCCAGGGGATTGCTGGTCAGCAGGTCGAGAAGGCGGCCCGACCGGCCCCCGCCGGAGGGGGTGGCGGGGGCGGACGGGCGGCCGCCGTTGTCGGGCGGCGACTGTGGCCGGGGTGGCGGCCGGGAGCGGGTGGCTGGGAAGAGGTGGCCCGGCTCAGGCGGCGGAGGCGCGCAGACTGCGCGGCCGCATGTCGGTCCAGTTCGTCTCGACGTACGCCAGGCACTCCTCACGGGGCCGGTCGGCGAGGACGACCTCCCAGCCGGCCGGAACGGCCGTGCCGGTCGGCCACAGCGAGTGCTGGCCCTCCTCGTTCACGAGGACGTCGTACGAACGGTCGGATTTCTCGAAGGGGTTGGACATGGTGGGACCTTTCCGCGTGAGGGGTGAAGGGTGGGGGAAGGGCAGGTGGCTCAGGACGTCCCGGCGGCGGCTTCCAGCTCCGTCAGGACCAGCTCCTCGACGTCGGCGGCGGTCTCGGCGACCGTCGGCCTCTCGAAGAGGGCGCGCGGTGACAGATCGGTGCCGAACAGGGCGTTGATCCGCGACACCGTGCGCAGGGCGAGCAGCGAGTCGCCGCCGAGCTCGAAGAAGTCGTCGTGGACCCCGACCCGTTCGGCGCCGAGCAGTTCCCGCCACACTTCGGCGACGAGCTCCTCGGTGGGCGTCGCCGGGGCCTCGTACTTTGTGCCGGCGGCGAGGCGCTGCTCCGGCGCGGGCAGCGCCCTGCGGTCGACCTTGCCGTTGGCGGTCAGCGGCAGCGCCTCCAGTGTGGTGAACACCGCCGGGATCATGTGGTCGGGCAACGACGACGCCAGGTGCGCGCGCAGTTCGGCCGCGCCAGGCACCGCTGTCCCGCCGGCCGGGACCACGTGGCCGACCAGGGTGGTACGGCCCGAGGCCGGGTCGGTGTGCGGGACGACAGCCGCGTCGGCGACCGCCGGATGGGTCACAAGCGCGGCCTCCACCTCGCCCGTCTCGACCCGGAACCCGCGGATCTTGACCTGTCCGTCGGTACGGCCGAGGAACTCCAGGGTCCCGTCCGCCCGCCACGCCACCAGGTCCCCGGACCGGTACATCCGGGTACCGGGGGCGCCGAACGGGTCGGCGACGAACCGTTCGGCCGACAGTCCCGGCCGCCCCAGGTAGCCGTGGGCCAGACCGTCGCCGGCGATGTACAGCTCGCCCGGTACACCGATCGGCGCGGGGGCGAACTCCTCGGTCAGCACGTACACCCGGGTGTTGTGCAGCGGCGAGCCCAGCGGCACGGAACCCGCGCCCGGGGCACCGCCGTCCACCGAGCCGCCGCCCAGCGAGCCGCGCAGGTCGTGCGTCGTGGTGAACGTGGTGGCCTCCGTGGGGCCGTACCCGTTGGTGAGCCGCAGCGCGGGGTGGGCGTCCAGGACACGGGTGCAGTGCTCCGGGGAGAGCCGATCACCGCCCGCGACGAGCTGCCGCAGCCCCGCGAACGCGCCGTTGTCGTCGTCGGCGACCTGGTGGAACAGACCCGCGGTGAGCCACAGGTGCGTGACGCCGCGCTCCTTGAGGAACCGGCCCAACTCCGCCGTCGTGGACAGCCCCTGCGGGTGCACCGCGAGCCGCGCCCCGCGCAGGAGGGCCGCCCATACCTCGAACGTCGACGCGTCGAAGGACAGCGAGGCGAACTGCGCGACCGTGTCGCCCGGGCCGACGTCCGTGTACGCCGCCTCGTGCACCAGCCGGACGACGGCCCGGTGCGGGGTGAGAACGCCCTTCGGTGTGCCGGTCGAGCCGGAGGTGTACATCACGTAAGCGACGTCCTCGGGGCCCGGGCCCGGCGCGGGCGCCGCCGTCGGCCGTGCTGTGACCGCCGGTGCGTCCCGGTCCAGGTCGACGGTCCGGGCGGCGGAGGGCGGCAGCCGGTCGCGCGTCCCCTCCTCGGTGAGCAGCAGCTCCACCCCGGCGTCGCCGATCATGTAGGTGAGGCGGTCGGCCGGGTAGCCCAGGTCCAGCGGTATGTACGCGGCGCCGGCCTTCAGGACGGCGAGCAGCGCGGTGATCGCGTGCGCGCCGCGCTCCAGGCACAGGCCGACGAAGGTGCCGGGGCCGGCGCCGAGCGCGATCAGGTGGTGGGCGAGCCGGTTGGCCCGTTCGTTCAACTCCCCGTACGTCACCTCCTCGTCCCCGTACACCAGGGCGACGGCGCCGGGGTGCGCGGCGGCCCGGGCGGCGAACAGCTCCGGAAGGGACGCCTCCGGCAGGTCCCGGGCCGTGTCGTTCCAGGCCCGTACGGTCAGTTCGGCCTCCGCGGCCGTGAGCATCGGCACCCCGGCCACCGGCGACGCGGCCTCGCCGGCGGCGGGGAGTGCGGTCAGCAGGGCCTCCAGGTGGCCGCACAGCCGGGCCGCGGTGTCCCCGTCGTACAACTCCGCGTCGTACGCGAGGGTGTAGGCCAGCTCGTCGCCGCCGTAGGCGATGAGGTTCAGCGGATAGTTGGTCGCCTCGGTGCCGGTCAGGCCGCGGACGCGCAGCCCGTGGGCGGCGGCGGCCTCGTCGTCCATCGGATAGTTCTCGAAGACGACCAGGGTGCGGAACAGCTCCTCTCCGCCCTCCACGTCGCCGCACGCCTGGACGCGCGGCAGCGGCACGTACTCGTACTGGCGTGCCTCGACCTGGGCCCGCTGCACCTGTGCCAGCCAGTCGGTGACCGGCGCGGTCCCCTCGACGCGGACCCGGACCGGCAGCGTGTTGATCAGCATGCCGACCATCGACTCCGCGCCCGGCAGCTCTGCGGGTCGGCCTGAGACGGTGGCGCCGAACACGACGTCGTCGACGCAGGCGTGCCGGGCGAGCAGCAGCGCCCAGGCACCCTGGAGCACGGTGTTCACGGTGAGCCGGTGCCGACGGGCGAAGTCGAACAGCTCGCGGGAGACCTCCGGCGACAGGCGGCGGGCGATCCGCGCGGTGGCGCCCGTACGGTGGCCGGGTGCGCAGTGCCGGACGACGGGAAGCGGCGTCGGTGCCCGGAAACCGGCGAGGATCTCCCGCCAGTACGCCTCCGCCCCCGCCAGGTCCTGCCGCTCGAGCCACTCCACGTACGCGCCGAACGGCCGGCGCGCGGGCAGCTCGGGCTCCCGTCCGGCCGCCAGGTCCGCGTACGCCATGTAGGTCTGCGTAAGGACGTCGAACGCGGACCAGCCGTCCAGCAGGATGTGGTGGAAGGCGCACACCAGTCGCACCGACGTGTCCGACAACCGCACGAGGGTGAGCCGCATCAGCGGAGCGGTGGTCAGATCGATCGGCCGGGAGCGGTCCTTGGCAAGGAGACGGCGCACCGCCTCGTCCCGCTCGGCGGCCGGCAGGGCACGCCAGTCGAGGTGGGTGACGGGCAGCTCCGCCCGGCGGTGGACCACCATCAGCGGGCGCTCGACGTCCCGCCACTCCAGCGAGGCGCGCAGCACGCCGACGCGGTCGGCCACCGTCTGCCAGGCGCGGGCGAGCAGCGCCGGGTCGCTCACGCCGTCGACCTCGAAGGACATCTGCTCCGCGTACGCGCCTGGGTCGGACAGCGTGTGGAAGAGCATGCCGCTCTGCAGCGGGGTGAGCGGGTGGATGTCCTCGACGTCCCGGCCGTCGCCGGCGATCCGGTCCACGGCCGCCTGGTCGAGCCCGGCGAGCGGGAAGTCGGACGGCGTCGCGCCGCCGTTCCCCGGCCGCAGGCAGTGCTCCGCCACGCCGCGCAGCGCAGCGAGGAACGCCTCAGCGAGCTGCCGCACGGTCGTGGTGCGGTGCGCTGCGGGAGCATGGATCCAGTCGACGCGCAGTTCGCCGTCGCCGACGGCCGCCACGATGTCGATGACGTGGGGCCGGGGCTGCTCGGGCGCCTGGTCGGCGCCGAGCGCCGCCAGGCGGGCGCGCACCAGGCCACCGTCACCGGTGGCACCGTCCCACTGACCGAGGTAGTTGAAGCTGATCTCGGGCTGCGGGGCGGCCGCGAGGGAGGTGTGCGCGGGGCTGTCCGGCTCCGACAGGTGACGCAGCGCCCCGTAGCCGATGCCGTGGCCCGGGACCGCCCGTAGTCGTTCTTTCACCGACTTCAGGGCCTGCCCCCAGTCACCCTCCGGGACGTCCAACGTGACAGGGTGGATGGTGGTGAACCAGCCGACCGTACGGGACAGGTCGACGTCGTCGAACAACTCCTCGCGGCCGTGGCCCTCGAGGGCGATCGTGACCGGCGCACCCGCCAGGTCGCCCAAGATGCGACCGAGCGCGGTCAGCAGTACGTCGTTGATCCGCGTGCGGTACGCGGCGGGAACCCGCTGCAGCAGCGCCTCCGTCTCGGCGCGGTCCAGCCGTACGGAGGTGACCGCCGCGGCGCCGAAGGTGTTGGCGTCGTCGCCGGCTCCGTCACGCGGCAGCGGGCGGACGGCGGCGACCGTGTCCCGCCAGTGGTCGAGTTCGTGGTCGAGGGCGCCGGAGCGGACGTGCGCGGCCAAGCGCTCTGCCCACTGCTGGTAGCTGCTGGTCTTGGGGATGAGGTCCACGGCGCGGCCCTCGGTGAGCTGCGCGTAGGCGGTGGACAGGTCCTCCAGCACGATCCGCCAGGACACCCCGTCCATCACCAGGTGGTGCACCGCCAGGAACAGACGCGGCAGCCGCGACGGGCCGAGGCGGAACACCACGCCCTTGACCACGGTGCCGCTCGCCAGGTCGAGGGAGCGTTGCGCGGCGAGTGCCGCCTCGTGCAGGGCGGCGTCCCGCTCGTCGTCGGCCAGCGCGGACAGGTCCCGTACGGTCAGCCGCTGCGCGCCGGCGTCACCGGCGCCGTACTCCTGAACCCAGTTGTCGCCGTCGCGGGTGTACCGCATCCGCAGCGCGTCGTGGTGGGCGACGACCGCACCGAGCGCCCGCTCCAGCAGCGCCGTATCGGTGTTCGGGGCCAGCTCCACCTGGGCGGACATGCCGTAGTGGTCGGGGTTGACGGTGTGCTCGTCGAGGAACCAGCGCTGGATGGGGGTGAGTTCGACGCGGCCGGAGACCTGGGTCGGTGCCGTCGTG
>NZ_JBEORR010000081.1:0-7933 GCF_040302345.1 Streptomyces sp. NPDC126510
GCCACCATGCACAACCTCGCCATGGCAGGGTGAAACAGCAGGTCAGCCATCACCCAGCCATGCCCGCCGCCAAGCCTTCTGCAACACCCTTTAGGAGCCGTATGACCGCTTCCAGTGGCGAGGTTGGTGACGAGCCCGGGGGTGGCGATGTCGATGGGGCGCCGGAAGGTTTGCGCGGCTGTTTCGTGTGCGGCTTTCGGATCTGTCCCTGGCCACAGGTGGGTGAGCATGAGCCTGGCAGCGCCCGCCTGGCTCGCGTACTGGCCGGCCAGCCGTGCGGTCAGCAGATACGGTGCGTCGGCGGCCGGTACCTGGTGGACGTACGTGGCTTCCGACAACAGCAGGTCAGCACCTTCGGCGAGGCGCAGGATGTCGCGGCTCGGACCCGTATCACCGGTGTAGGCGAGCACGGCGTCCGGCGTGGTCAGTCGGATGCCGGCGTTGGGTACGAAGTGCGGCAGGAGCCAGGTGTCGGTTCTGAATGGGCCGATGTCGAACCGGTCGCCGGGCTGGAACTCCCGAAGGCAGTACGCCTCGGCGAGCATGCTCGGTTTGTCGAGTGCGAGGACGGCATCGGCAGCGCCGTGGGGTGCGTAGACGGGCAGTGCCGGCGGTGGCGTGTCACTCAGGCCTCGGGCGCGCAGGAGAGGGTTGAGGTCGGCGCAGTGGTCGGGGTGTCCGTGGCTGATCAGCACGGCGTCAATGGAGTTGACGGTGTTGTGGTCGAGCAGGCGTGGCAGCGTGGCGTACCCAGGGTCGATGAGCAGGCGGAAACCCGAGTGCTCGACGACGTAGCCGCTGCATGCCTGGACTGCGGTGGGCCACGCCCCGCAGCCGCCGAGAACGGTCAGTTGCATGCCAAAGGACACTAGCTGGCATGCCGTGGTCGTGAGCAGGCATTTTCGGGACACGGGAGCGGAGGTGATCGAGACGTTGGTGCCATTTGTGGAAGCTGTTTCAACGTGTGGTTCCGTCTGCTCCAATGCGACCACAGGGCGGGGGGCCGGCGCCGATACGGGGACCGCGAAGTCCTCACGGTGATCATCTTCGTGGCCACGACGGGCTGCACCTGACGGCAGCTACCGCCGGTCTTCGGCCCGTCGGGGTCGACCGCGCACCGACGCCTCACCGAGTGGTCCGCCGCCCGGGTGTGGGCGAAGCTGCACCGCCTCGTCCTCGACGAACTCGGCTCGCGCGGCAAGTACTGGTCACGCTGCGCGATCGACTGGGTGAAACGTGCGGGCTCCCGCAGGCGGCTGCCGCCCCGGCTCGGATGAAGCCGACGAACCGCTTCCCGCTCAGCAGCCCGACCAGTCCTCCCGGCGCGCCACGAACCAGTGCACCCCCCTTCCGAAGGCATGGTGCGTGATGTGGACGCTGCCGGAGCCGATGTTGAGCTCGCCCGTGCCCGAGCCGCGACTGCGGCCGGGCTGGGCCGCGGAGCTGAAATTATGGACAGGGTTTGCTGTTGTCCGTTGTCCATCCGCCGGATCGGCTGTGCTCGGACGAACCCTGGTCCCGGGCATGCGCGGCCTGAGTGTTCCACGGTGAAGATGCCGGCCACACCGAGAAATAGCGGTTCAGGCGACGTCGTACTCGCCCGCCGGACTGATCAGGAACGGCTGACCTTCGGACACGCCCAGGTCATCCAGCCGCTGATCCAGATCGCCGAACAGCGCACTGAACTCCCTTATGAATGGGCTCACTTCCCTCGGCCACGCGAGGTCTCGCCGGATGAAGTGCACCCGCCACCCTGTGATCGACATGACGCTGGACGATAGCCGTGGACAGCTCAACAGCGCATAACAGAAGTGGGACGGCTACCGTGCGCAGCTCGCCGTGTACGCGGGCGGGCGGGTGCTGCTGCGCTCACGGCGCGGCACGGACATGACGGCCTCGATCTGCGCGGTCACTGGGTCGCTTGCCGCGCCCCGCACGCTGCTGCTGGGCCGCTACGACACGGCGGGCCGCCTGCAGTAAATCGGCCGTAGCACCACTCTGTCGCGGGCCGCCGGCCGCGCTGTGGCCGCCCATGTGGCCCCGCCGCACGGCGCGTACCCGTGGACGGGCTGGACGTTCTCGGCAGGGTGGGGAACGCCGCGCACTCTCGATGCCGTCCTGGTGCAGCCGGAGGTCGTGATGGAAGTCGACGTCGCCCGCGACAGCGCCGGACGGTGGCGGCACCCGGCCCGCCCCCACCGCATCCGCGCGGACGTCGACGTCCAGGAGGTGCCCCTGTTCGGCGAAGGCGGCACCTTGTCATGAATCAGGGCCGGACCATGGTCGGTTCCATGGTCGGGCCGACCACGGCGGCCGCGGTGAGCTCTTGGCGCAGGTCCAGGTAGCAGCGCAGCCGTACGCCGGGCTGACTGGCGTCCCGCGTCGTGCGCTCCGCTGTCGCCGTCGCCCTCCGATCGGCGAGCAGCTGCTGGAAGGCGAGTGCAGTGGCATCGTCGGCGGCCACCACGTCTACGACGACCAGGCCCGGCTCGCTCAATGTCAGCGACGTCAGGTCTCGTCGGCGAGCGCCGCCACCGTAGCGCCGACCGTGAAGCCATGCAGGCGGTTCGGCATCGGACGCCGTCGCTAACTACGGTCACCACGGGCGTGCCCGCGACGGGCCCGGCAACGCAGGCCGGGCCATGGAGGTCGGGTCACCCGGCGCGCTGGGTTGTCTCCCCGGCCTGAGCGGGTACGGCGGGCAGGGAGACGGTGCAGGAGGCGCAGCGTCGGGCCTGGGCGGGTACGGGGCTGAGGCATTCGGGGCAGTCCCGTTTGGGGGCTTGGACGTCGTGGTGCGGGGCGAGGCGTTCGTGGAGCTTGTTGATCGGGAGCACTACCAGGAAGTACAGGGCGCTGGCTAGGAGGAGGAAGCTGATCGCCGCGTTGATGAAGGCGCCGTAGGGGAACTCGGTGGCGCCTAGGGTGAAGGTCTTGTGGCTCATGTCGCCGGTGGCGCCGGTGGCCAGTCCGACGAGTGGTGTCAGGAAGGCGCTGACGAAGCCGTTCACCACGGCGGTGAACGCTGCCCCGATGACGATGCCGACGGCCAGGTCGACCACGTTGCCGCGCAGGATGAAGTTGCGGAAGCCCTTCACCTTCTCACCCCTAAGAGGCTCTAGACGTCGACGGGCGGCACCGAAAGCGCGGTCAGCCCATCCCCTTCGCCTCGGATGCCCTGCCACCCGTCCTCCATGCCGGCTCCGCCGTGCGGCGCGGTGAGGTAGTCAAGCACGCCATCGCGGCCTGAGGGGGTGCCTTCTCCACCGTGCGCTGTGACCGGTGAGCGTTGGGGTCAGCCGCTGGCGAGTATCGGGCCGGCCGGGGCAGCGAGTGTCTGGTGAGCGTGGGGGCAGGGCGTGGCAGAAGTGGTTGTGGGAATGCGCATCCGGCGCAGGAGATCACGGGTGGTGCGCTTGCGCAGTGTGCTGCGCCAGGTCAGTCCCGGGTGGCGGGACTGTAGGTGTGACAGCGCACGGGTGCCCAGGCCGGTGCTGTGGAAGCGCTCGTCGATGGCGACGGTGGTGATGACGCCCTGGGCGCAGTCAGTGCAGATCCGGTAGCGGACCTGGCCGACGACCTGGCGGGTGTGCACGAGGAGCAGGCATTCGTCGCCCGGGCCGGGGTCGTCCGGGATGTGCGTGGACAGGAAATCGATTGCCCGGTAGGCGAGGACGCGGCGGCGTAGGCGGCCGGTGCGCCGGTCTCGGCGTGAGTGCTTGGCGCCGTCGGGGCCGGGCGGCGATGTCTCGGCTGTGGAGGCCTGGCCGATGAGACTGCTGCTGGTGGGACGCGCATGTTGTCCGTGCATGACGTCTCGGGTGCCCGAACAACCGACGGCTACCCGTTCCAGCGCGCCGGGCACCCCGCCCGGGGGCGCCCAGCGCCGCGGTGTCCCCCCGGAGAGCTACTGCGGGGGACTCCCGGGTAGTGACGTGCTCAGGTCGGATGGATGCTGGAAGGCAACCGGGGCAGGCGTGTGGGGGTGCCCCTGTCCGCTGTCTTTCTCGGTGATTTGCCATGTCCTCATCCGCCCATCCCCACCCGCAGTCCGCGCCGGCGTCGGCCGACGAACTAGCGGCAGAGCTGGAGAGGGTGCGGGCGGAGAACCGACAGTTGCAGCAGGCGCTCGCCTCGCATGCCGTCGTCGACCAGGCCATCGGCGTCCTGACGGTCCTGGGGCAGCTTCCCCCGGGCGACGGCTTCACGGTGCAAGCACGGCCAGGGCGCGGCGCTGCCCGATGTCCTTCTCGGGGAACTACACGCAGCGCTGGCCCGCCACGCCGCCGACTCACGCTCCGTCTGATCGGGGGCGGCCGCGTCGCTCTATAGAGGCCGGCGTCCGGCGACGGTGCCGCCGGGGTCGTCCAGCAGGGCGATGCGGGCGGTGATCCGTTTGCCGACCGGCTCGCGCTGCGCTTCGAAGCCTTGGGCGACGGCCATGACGATCTCCAGGCCGTGCTGTCCCACCCGCCCGGCGTCGGCGGCCCGGGCCACCGGCAGCACCGGATCGCAGTCCCACACCACCACCTCGACCGCGTCGCCGGCGATGCGCAGATCCATCAGCACCGGTCCCGGCGCGTACTTGCGGGCGTTGGTGACCAGCTCGCTGACCACCAGCCGGGTCAGGTCCATGGCGCGTGCGGATACCGGAATGCCATGCTCGGCCTGGACGCAGGTCAGGAAGTCCGCGGCGAGGTGTCGGGCGTCGGCGATGCACGTGCCGTCGCCTTCCAGGGCCACCGTGGTCTGTATAGCCTGCTCATCCGGGGCCGCGCTGTCCTCACCCATCGACACTGGTTCCATCGCGGCCCGCCTCTGATACCCCGTTCACACCCCCGCGCGTACCCGCGCATGCGTGGTACACGCTTTACGCCCTCGAGGCGAAGGCATTACCCGCACTGTGCCGGGCAGCACTGCTGGGTGAAGGTCTTGGTGTGCCAGTATCACCGACATGGCAGAAGGGCACATGACCGACCCCGAACGAGCTGAGCAGGCACCGCGGCCGGTCGGGCTGTCGGTCCTGTCCACCGCCACTGACGGCGTCCGCGTGCTGACCCTGGCCGGTGAGATCGACCGCGACACCGGCGATCAGCTCAGGCAGGCCCTGAACGTCTCCGACACCGCCCGGCCCCGCATCGTGATCGACATGCGACAGGTCACCTTCATGGACTCCACCGGCATCAACATCCTCATCGCCGCCTACCAAGCCGTCACCGCGGCAGGCGGCTGGATACGCCTGGCCGGCCCCGCCGGATCAGTGATGCGCACCCTGCAGATCGTCGGCGTTGACGACGTCATCGACTGCCGAGCCAACCTGCGTGAGGCACTCGGACCCTGAAAACCGGGGTAGTCAGTGCTGCATCCAGCGCCAGTCCGGCATCGGCGGCATGTGCGGCGTGGGGGGCATGTGCGGCGCCCGGCTCATGGCCCGCTGCCACATCCCCCGGGCCTGCTCCTCGGGGCGCTGCTGTTCTCCGTGCAGCGCATTGAGAATGAGCAGGCCGCCGGTCAGGGCCGGGATGGTCCACTGCAGGAAGCCGAGCTGCCGCTGCGCCTTCTCCGTGTCGACGGGGTGCTCGTGGACCTTCTCGGTGTCTTCCGGGTCGCTGGAGGAAGCCAGCTCGATCTTCTTGCCCAGCACCCGGCTGTAGGCGGTGGCGGCCAGGGCGGCCCCGGTCAGAACTGTCTTGGCCACGGTGGAGGCGGCCACTCCCTGCTGGGTGGCAACCCGTGCCGCGTTCGCCCCGAGCAGGCCGCTGCTGCCGACCAGATGAGTTCCGATCGCCGCGGCGTTCACCGGCGCCCACTTCGCCCAGCCGGAGCTGGCGATCCGTGCGGTGCTCGCCTGCGTGCCCCCTTCGGCTCGTGCCGCGCCGTTGAGACCCACTGCGCCCATCAAGGAGCCGCCGAACCATGCGGCCAGTCCGAGGTCGTGCAGGCTGCGGAGGACGGTGTTGCGTTGCGACATCTCGGGACTTTCCCTTCGGTGGACTGCGAGACCAGCAGCGCATGGGCACTGCGTCCGTCCACTGTGGCCCGCCCCATGACAGGCCGCACCTCGGGTGCTGACGAATGAAGCCGGGCAGCATCCTGGTTGCGGGCACTCCTTGGATTGTCGACCAGATGTATAGGGGCGGCCGGGGGCGTAAGGCGATGCCCGCGGGGTTACTCGGCCGGGTATGGCAAAGCTGCATCTTCCAGGGCGAAAAGACCACCACCGCAGTGACGAGGTGCTGGCACCGGAGGAGGTTGGGCCGGGGCCTGAGGTTGAGCGGCGGGCACCGGATACGCCGACCAAGCTGCCCAAAGCATCGTGGGGCAAGGTTCTCAAAGGCAGCCTGAAGGAGTTCAAGGACGACGAGCTGACCGACCGCGCCGCGGCCCTGACGTACTACGGGATCCTGTCGCTGTTCCCCGCGCTGCTGGCGCTGGTCTCCCTGCTGGGCCTCGCCGGCAAGTCCGCCACCGACACGGTGCTGAACAACCTCCAGCAGTTCGCCCCCGGCTCCGCCCGCAACATCATCACCGGGGCCGTGGAGCAGTTGCAGGGCAACGCCGGCATCGGCTCGATCATGGCCGTCGTCGGGCTGGCGCTGGCGATCTGGTCGGCGTCCGGCTACGTGGCGGCGTTCATCCGCACCTCCAACGCCGTCTACGACATGCCCGAGGGCCGCCCGGTGTGGAAGGTCCTGCCCGTGCGGGTCGGGGTCACCGTCGTGCTGATGGTGCTGGCCGTGATCAGCGCACTGATCGTCGTCTTCACCGGCCCCCTGGCCCGCCAGGCCGGGCAGGCGCTCGGAATCGGGGACACCGCGCTGACGGTGTGGTCGATCGCCAAGTGGCCCGTGCTGGTCGTCCTGGTCACGCTCATGATCGCGATCCTGTACTGGGCCAGCCCCAACGCGAAGGTGAAGGGCTTCCGGTGGATCACCCCGGGCAGCTTCCTCGCCCTGCTGATCTGGATGATCGCCTCCGCCGGGTTCGCGTTCTACGTCGCCAACTTCGCCTCGTACAACAAGACCTACGGCACGATGGCCGGCGTCATCGTCTTCCTGGTCTGGCTGTGGATCACCAACCTGGCCATCCTGCTGGGCCTGGAGTTCGACGCCGAGACCCTACGGCAGCGGGCCATCGCCGGCGGACACCCGCCGGAGGCCGAGCCGTACACCCAGCCCCGCGACACCCGGAAATGGGACGAGGAAGACCGGCGCCGCCTGGACGAGACCTGACCGCGCCGCAGCGCGTCCGGGTCGCCGGGCATGGTCGGTGATCTTCGGGATACCCGACAGGCTATGAGCTTGCTGGCAGGGATCCGTGAGACCGACCGGAGTATGACCAAGCGGCTCGCTGCCAGTGCCTCACCCGGCCTTCACCGGACGCTGTCAGCGGTGGAGCAGACGGCAGAGGGAACCAAGCTGTGGTGCGGCGCCGCGATGATGATGGCGTGGCGGGGCGGCTGGCGCGGCCGCAAGGCCGCAGCCACGGGCCTGGCGGCGGTGGCCGTGGCGCAGCTGGTCTCCAACGGAGTGTGCAAGCAGCTGGCCGACCGTCCCCGGCCCCCGAAGCAGTGGTTCCCGCACGACGAGGTCGAGGACCGTCCCGACTCCTCCTCCTTCCCCTCCGGGCACACCGCCGCCGCGGTCGCCTTCACCACCGCCATCACCCCCACCTGGCCGCTGGCCGGTGCCCTGTGCGCGGTGCCGGCCGCCATGGTGGCCATCGAACGTGTGCAAAGCGGCGCCCACTACCCCAGCGACGTCGCCGCCGGCGCCGCCATCGGCCTGGCCAGCGCCTGGCTCACCCGCCGCGCCCCGCACCTGATCCTGCGCCACTGGCCCTAGGTCGTGTCCGCAAAGTGGCGGCGTCGTTGGTCTGTTCGTGGTGCGTCGTCATGAGCTGACTGATGAATCGTGGGCGGTGATCGAGCCGT
>NZ_JBEORR010000082.1:0-7101 GCF_040302345.1 Streptomyces sp. NPDC126510
TCTTCGTCACATTCTCCAGTGTCGTCATCTCGGCACCTCCTCGCCGAGCATTCACTCAGCGTCTCGGGCCAAAACACCGATTACGAAACAGTCCCGGTGCCGGTTCCGCAGCGGCGGGCATACGCGATCATTCCGTCTGCTGCCCGCACAGCGCGGACGCCGTTGTCGTGGATCTGCGACTCGGGGTCTTGCTCGTAGCGGAAGTCATCGTGCTTGCTGCCGCCTGCTGTCGATGCCGCGACTGCGTCGAATGTGTCTATTCCTTCCCAGGCGCGTGCACGGTATTCGGGCTTCGTTGTTTCGGACATGTGTTGTGTCCCTTTCCCTTGCGGGTGAGCTACACAGCGGGGGTGCTGTGCAGCGCGGCCAACAGGGCGGTCTGGACCTCGAGCGCGGGCGACGGCGCACCGTGTGCAAGGACGCTCGCGGTCGTGTCATCGATGACGACGGACATGTGGGCGCGGTGACGCGAGAGCATCACGCAGGTGCGGCCCGCGTCGAGGTTGAAAGGTTCGGCGGTCCGGTATCCCGCCAACGGGTGCAGCACCACGACGGCAGGGCGCTCGAGGCCTTGCAGCGAGTTGGCGGTGCCGACCAGTACGTCGGGGTGCTCGCTGAGTAGGGCACGGATTGCCGCAGCCTGGGTCACGTGCGGGACCACCACGGCCACGTCGGCGGCCGTCATTGGCCGCTGGCCTGCGGTGGTGACCAGATCCGCTGCCAGTAGTTCCGCCGCCCGCGCGGCGCATGCGGTCACCAGGGCCGGATCGGACGGGCCTCCGCAGGCTGTGATCGGGCGGTGCGCCAATTCGGGCCACACGGCTCCGCTCGAATCGGTGAGGTGTTCCGGGGGACGCTTGGAGGTGAACGGCAGGTCGGGGTAGAACAGTGGCGCGATCAGTGCTGTGGTGTCGGGTCCGAGTCGCCAGGTGTGCGCCAACCGCACCATCCCCACCGCGTCGCCGTGCGCAGCCAACAGTGCAATCGGGGCGGGTAGATCGGGTGCGGTTTCGCTTCCCTCCCAACGAGATACATCGCCGGTCACCACCGGGTCGATCTGGCCGGGATCACCGACGCACACCACCTGTTTCGCCATGGCTCCCAGCGCTCCCAGATCGGCGTAGGTGCATTGCCACGACTCGTCCACGATCAACACGTCCGCACCGACTCGGTCTGGGTCCGAGAACAACCATCGCGCCGTCGTGCCGATCAGAATTGCACCGACGTCGCCCTGCCAGCGCACTTTCTGTCCCGAGACCACCGGTGTGTCGCCGCTGTCCGGTGCCGGTGCTTTCGCTTTCCACATCAAGGCGGCGCGGTCGGTGAGTGTTCCCAACCGGCGTGCAATCTCCACCGCCTGTTCGCGGGTCTGCGCCGCGATCCCCACGCGCAGATCCGCGCGGTGCGCCAATGCCGCAGCCAGTAATGCAACCAAGCGGGTCTTGCCCGCACCGGGAGGGGACGGCACCACCACCGCCGGATCACCCGACCACACCGAAAACAGCACACGCGCTGTGATCGGGTCGGCCATGATCTCCGACCCCGGCCACCCCGTCAGCGACGGGACGGGCGGACGGGACGACGACGGCACCGGGCCGGAGGGGGCAGCAATATCGGACGACGAGGCAGTAATGCGCATGACGAATCAAACCTTTCGTGAAAAAAGTCTCTGAACTGGCTATTTACCTAAGGCAGGTATGCTGCCGGTGCTATTCCTCTGCGCCCGCTATGAGCACGTCCAACGGCACTTCACGCCGGGAAGGGACGGGTGTCTGCCCCGTCGAAAGCCAGGACCGCCGCCCTCGGTAGAGCCGCCAGTACCGGCCACGACCAGCGCGCATCGCGAAAGGTGACGCCGCTTGCGGCATCAACACCACCGACGCGCCACTCGGCGGCGCATACATCCCCACCGAACCGAGTCCGAGCACCAACTTCCCGCCGACAACCTCGGTCGATGTGACCTCGACAGTGAACTGCTCGAACGGACGCCGTCGCGGTGTACCGACCCACCCGGTGACAGCAGATCCGACCCGCAGGCGCGAATCCAGACGCTCACACGTCACCGACAACGACCCGTTGCGCCGACGTGAACCTTTCGGTGGCGGCGTCATCGATGCCACACCCACCGCGACGTGGCCGGTGTGCAATGCGCGCTCGCGCCACATCGGATCATCGAGCAAGGCTGATGACATCACATCTGCTGCGTCACAACGACTTCGCAGACCCATCGCGGCGCTGGCCGTGTTGTCGGGACGCGACCAGTCGTGACCGTCCACCAGTGCGGACTGTGCCCGAGAAAACGAATAGGCGTCGTCTTCACCGATCGCAGCGAGCAGCGGTAACAACGGGCCACTGCCGATCGCACGCGCCCATTCGTGCATCCCGGCGACACTCTCGTCGGTGATCTGCAACCACTTTCGCCATACCCGCGCCGACCGCTGCGCTTCCGGCACCACTCCGAGCACGTAGCGGGCACTGGAGGCGGCCGGAAGATTCACCACCGCCGATGTGCCGGGATGATCCGCGCGATCTGCCCACCACCCCACCATCGCGGCGCTACCGGAGATGTTCGGGTCACTGTGGTGAGCGTGCGCCCGCGCCAACCCCACCAGGGCCGGGATCGTGCCGGTGTCGTCGGTGAGCAACATCGCCGGGGTATCCGCCGCCAGTGTGCCGCCCAACCGTGCGAGCAACGCCAACCCTGCCTCGTCGCACGCGGTTTCCTCACCTCCACCGAACGACGCAGCGGACACGCTCACACTGCCGCCGCGTACCGTCGCCCGCACCGCCAGCGCCGACGCTGACGGGGTGAACGTAGTGTGTGCGAGCCGAGCAACGGGGCGCCCTGTTTCGGCGGCATAGAGACGCTGAGCCAGATCGAACCATTCCACGCTCACGACACGTCCTCCGTCTGTTCGCACGCCCCGACCACCGGATTCGCAGCGCACTCCCACCCCGCACGCAAGGCCCGCGCCGCCGCATCCTCGCCGGTACCGGCGACCACGCTCGCCACCTGATCCGGCGCGTGACCGGTACCGGTCAACACCTGCTGCGCGTACCGCAACAGATCACCGCTCACCGCGTTCACAACGCACCGACCGGGATCTGCACACTCGACGCCCATTCCGGGGTCCGTGCCAGTGCAGTGTCGTTGCCGATCACCGCGCACACCAGATGCGCCCGCGACGGCCGATCCGGCCACGGCGTATCCCCGTCCGTCAACACGATCACCACGTGCGGGGCAGGACGGGCCGCGTTCGCCGCATCGATCCCGACGCGCATATCCGTACCGCCGCCGCCCACCAACACCACATCAGCCACCGACCGCACCGCCTGCGCAGACGTCGATGCCGCATCGCACGAGAGAATCCGTACCCGCTCCCGCGCTACACCGCCTGCCCGCAGCACACCCGCAACCTCACCCATCGCCGCCGACAGATCCGCCGCCGACATGGACCCGGACGTGTCGATCACAATCGACACCGTGATCGACGGACCCCGCATCGCCGGGGCCACGATCCCCGGCAGGCTGCGCCGCGACGGACGCGCATAGCTGTAGTTCGTCCGCCCCGACTGATCCGCCAGCGCGCGCCGGATCACCGCGCGCAACACCCGATCCCACGGCACTGTCGGCGGCGTGAGAACCTCACCAGCCCAACGCGCCAATCCTGCCGGTGCGCTCCCGCGCCCCTTCCCTTGCGCCGCCTGCACCGCCCGCGCCACATGGCGGCGCATCAGATCTGCTTCCGCGCCGTCCAACCCGTCCGCGACCTCCCCCGCTGCCGCGCCCAACTCCCCCGGCACCGGCGCGCACCCCGCACCGGACCCGCATCCCACATCTTCGTCGTCTGGAAACTGTTGCCCCGTAGCCGGATCGATCAGGTGCGTGTAGTAGTCCTCTGCGATTCCGCCGTCCTCGCACCCGAACGATTGTGGAGTGATCACCCCGTCCGGTAACCCGACGCCCGCCGCCAGCAAGTCGTCGTTGATTTCCGCGTCCGCCGCGTAATTCCACGCCACGTGTTGCACCGGCTTCGGCAAGGACTGACCCCGCGCACCGTGCGCCCGCAGCAAGTGCCCGACCTCGTGCAGCAATACCGCACCCGCCACCGGCACCGGCCACGCACCCGCGCCCACCAACAACGCCGGATCGAGATAAAGCCGCCACTGCGCATCCACCGCGAACGTTCCCAACCCCGGTGCAGCAACGGGCTGCGCCGCGAACAACGCCCGCATGAAATACGGCATCTGCTCGGCAGAAACCAGCCGTGCCAGGCGAAACGCCCGCAACTCATCCGGCGCGAGCACCCGAACCCCGCTCATGCCGCCGCCTCCATCAGACCCGCAGCGGTCAACATCGGCGCGAACCGACGAGCAGACGCCGGGACAGTCGCCTTCGCCGGTCGCGCCGTCGCCAGCGTGCGCGCCGCCGCGCCCGCCACGTCCGGTGCGCCCGCCTCCGCAGCCGCGATCAGCGGACCCCACGCACTGCGCCAGGCCTCCACCGTGCCCCGTCCCACCGCCCACGCCGTGACACCGGACAGCACCGCCCACACCAGATCAGGACGCGACTGCCAATCGAACGCCGAATCGGGATTCTCCACCACCGCAACCGGATCGGGAAGATCCGCGCTACGCCGCCACTCCAAGAACTCCACGCCCGCGCCCTCACCGATCAACCCGAACACCGCCGTGTTGATCGCCGCGTTGTCGTCCTCCCGCAAATGCGGCAACACCGCCGCCAACATCGACCACGTACGACGCGACGGCCACGCACCACCGGTCTGCGCAGCCGACGACGGAAACGCATCCAACGCATCAGGATTGCGCTGCACAAAGCCGGTGATCGAACTGCGCACCAACGCAACCCGTTGCTCATCGGTGGCCACCGCACGCGAGGCAGGCGGTGCACCCCACCCCGTCGCCATACCGTCCAACCACTCATCCACAGACGGCGTGAACTCCACATGTCAGAACCGATTCGCCAACGGCGCTTCCAACTCGTACCCACCAGCAGCGCAATCCGGAGGATTCGCCCCCGCAATCACCCGAGTCCCCTTCGGCAACTGCACATCACCGACAGTCAAATCCAACGCCACCGCCAACATCGCCGCCTGCACAGCAGGCGGACTCGTCGTCAACTCGTCCAAAAACAGATACCCACCACCACCGGCAACCAATTCCTTCGCCCACGCCGGAGCCTCCAACGCCACACCGTGCTCCCGCACCACCGGCAACCCCGCGAAATCCGACGGCTCACGCAACGACCCCAACACCGTCTTGCACAACACCCCATCCGCCGCAGCCAACCCACGAACCAAACTCGACTTGCCCATACCCGGACCCGAAATCAACAACGACGGCACACCCGCCCGCCCATTCGCATCCAACACAGTCACAGCAGTAGCCAAATCAGCCACAGGAATCCTCCAGAATCGAGCGAACTGGTCAGGTCCGCTACCGAATTAGACTCCCCAATTATATAGGTTGACCTGCGCAAATAGGCGCTAGAATCGTTTCTCACGTCCCCGGCGCACCCTGTGCCGGGGACGTGAGAAACCACTACCTCACCGGCCGCCGGCACCACCGCAGACAGGCGAAGGAAAGGTGGCTACAAGACCGCGATTTCGACCTCCGATCAGCGGTCCCCAGCATGCCGACCTCTACGACATCTTTTCGGGCCGGCATCTGCACACAAGAAGTCAAACCTGCGAAACGCCACGCTAAAAAGCGGATAGACCGCAAACGATGTCCGGGCTTGGCTGTCAGCTCTTGAGCTCGCCGACCCACAACACCTCAAACAACCCGTTACTCAAGTCGAAATATGTACGGAGAGTTCGTTTCACCGTCGATACGACGCTGAAACTCAACTTGGACTTGCTGCAGCAACTCGAGGTCGTCCCAAGCAGATGAGTGATCCTTGCTCTGTTCTCGAGAGTCAAACAACAGATTCACCCACCGGGCATTGTGGGATGACCACATCACAAAGAAGACATCCGGCCACATCACCCAGACGGTGTCTACGCCAACAATCCCGTCCAGTGGGTTCAGAAGGTGTGCCACGATAGGAGCAACGTCCATTTCAACGACGGGATAGTCAAAGGGATGGGCAATCAGAAATATGTTCTTCGAGTGCGCAACCCTCACTTTCTTGTTTAGTTGGCGGAGCGCGCGATCAATCTGATTGAGGCCTTCACCTGCCAGGACCTCGTTTACAGTCGTAACAGCTGCGGTGAACGTCGTCACCATCGGAATTTCGCCACGCCCAAGGGATTGATCAATCGTGGCGTCAAACTTTCGGTACCAAAGACCAATCGATTTCACTTCGAAGTCCGCAAACCTCTTATTCGCCAAACCCATCGACGATATGGGGCTGCGCTCCGATTTCGAATGCGAAAGATCGAAGATCAAGTCTGGTTCGCCAGCACAATCAACGCTAGTCGGCGCACAGGCTAGGAATGCAGTCGTTGAAATGGCGGCTAGGTCCTCGCCCGATCTCACTTTCAGTTTTCGAAGCACCTCGTGCGGCAACGCACGGCAGAGCTCGTCGACCGCCCACCATAAAGTTCGTTGCGGTATCACCACTACGTCACTGCCCTTTGCGCCCGGATCGAGCATGAACTTATAGTCGCACATCGCAAAGCAAAGCCCCGGGAGTTCGGGTCACTTCAATCCCGGGCTTCGGCGATAGCATCAGCGGTCACCAGCATGTCGATCTCAACAACATTGGTTCCGCCGGCATCGGTGACGCGCACGGTTACTCCGGCGAGCTTGTGTACCGTCGGTCATTGACCGCAGAGGGGAAACCGAGATGCTGTTGTCTTCCTGGCGAGTGTGTATCACCGAGAGTCGTGTGGTCCGACCCCGGATCACGGCATACCGGAGCGCGGCGAGAGAAGCCGTCGCCACCATATCCAGCCAACGAAAATGACCAGCCAGAAGTCGATTCCTACTCCCGTCAGGCCTTACTCAACGCCGCCAATGCATCTGTGCCGACGGGTTCTTCGGGAGTGTTTCTTAAACGGTGTTTCGGCCCGACACGCTGGGTGAATGCCCGGCGAGAAGGGTGCCGTGATGACGACACTGGATGATGTGACGAAG
>NZ_JBEORR010000083.1:0-6612 GCF_040302345.1 Streptomyces sp. NPDC126510
TCCTGCACACCTACAACCACCACCGCTGCCACACCGCACTCGGCGGCCACCCACCCATCAGCCGCGTAAACAACCCTGCGGGTCAATACACCTAGAGCCTGTCTGACAAATGATCACCTGGCCGTTTCGCGGAGCCAGAGAATCAGGGAGGCTAGGACGACTCCCGCGCGGTAGCGGTCCGCGAGCTTGTCGAACCTGGTTGCGATCGCACGGAACTGCTTGAGGCGAGCGAAGCATCGTTCGACCACGTTGCGGTCGCGATAGATCTCCCTGTCAAAGGCGGGTGGCCGGCCACCGAAGCGCCCCCTGCGTCGACGGTTGGCCACCTGGTCGCGGCGCTCGGGGATCGAGGCGGCGATGCCCCGACGCCTCAGCAGATGACGGATGGCCCTGCTGGAGTAGGCCTTGTCACCCAGCACACGGTCCGGTGTCGTGCGCGGGCGGCCCGTGCCGACGCGCGGGGTGCGGACCCCGTCGAGGACGTCGGCGAACGCGGTGGCGTCGTTGACGTTTCCGGGTGTGAGCACGATCGACAGCGGCAGTCCCCGGCCGTCGACGGCGAGCTGGACCTTGGTGGTCAGCCCACCCCGGGACCGACCGAGTGCCTGATGCGCCTGCGAGCGGCCCGGATCTTCCAGTTCGTCCCTGTCTGCGTCCCCCTTTTACGGGCGCCCGCGGCGTGCTGGTGGGCCCGGTTGATCGTGGAGTCAACGGCGACGATCCACTCCACCCGGCCCCCCGCGTCATCATGGACCTGGACATGCTCCAGCAGCTTCGCCCACGTGCCATCGGCCTCCCAGCGGGCGAACCGCTCGTAGACGGTCTGCCACGGCCCATACCGCTCGGGCAGGTCGCGCCAAGGAGCCCCGGTCCGTAGCCGCCACAGCACGCCGTGGACCACCTGCCGGTGATCACGCCACGGACGGCCCCGTCCGTCCACCTGGGGCAAAAGGGGCTCTATCCGCCCCCATGCCGCATCCGTCAACTCACCTCGACCTACCACAAGATCAATTATCAGACCGGCTATAGAGTCCTGCCCGTGGTGAATCATCAGGACGAGACCAGGACGGCCTACGACGGAGTCGTCGAGCTGTACGCATCGCTGTTCGCAAACCGGCTGGAGACACAGCCTTTCTCCCGGACCATGATCGGCACCTTCGCCGAACTGGTGCGCGCGACGGGCAACCCGCGGGCAGCGGACGTCGGGTGCGGTCCCGGACATCTGACAGCCATGCTGCACGAACTGGGCCTGGACGCCTTCGGACTCGACCTCGCCCCCGGCATGATCGACCACGCCCGGCAGGCCCATCCGGCGCTGCGCTTCCAGGAGGCGCGGATGGAATCCCTGCCGATCGAGGACGCCGCGCTCGGCGGCGTACTGGCCCACTACTCGATGATCCACACCCCTCCGGGAGAACTGCCGGAGCTGCTCGCCGAGCAGGCACGCGTCCTGGCGCCGGATGGCCTGCTCCTGGTCTCCTTCTTCGGGACCGACGAACAAGAACCGGTCCGCTTCGACCACAAGGTGGCGCCTGCCTACAGCTGGCCGGCGGATCGCCTCGCCGAACTGCTGGCCGACGCCGGGCTCGTTCCCTTCGCCCGGTTGCTCCACGATCCAGCCTCCGAAAGGGGTTTCCTCGACGCCCATCTGCTGGCCCGCCGTTCGTAGGCCCTGCCCGGTAATCCCCGCCGGACGGTCGGCGCACCTCCCGATTGCCAACTCAGCCGAACCTCGCTGATTGGACGGGAATTGTCAGACAGGCTCTAACGCAGCGCGGCGGCGACCAGGCCGTCGAGAGCCTCGCGCGGTACTTCGCCGCCGTTCACCAGTCGGTCGAAGACCAGTCCGTCGATGCAGGTCAGCAGAGTGTGGGTGCGGTTCTCGACGTCCGTGACGCCGTGCGTGGTGAGGAACAGCCGGACGGCCTCGCGGCCGGCGTTCTCGCGGGGCACGAGGATTTCCCGCAGCTCAGGGGCGCGCACGCTTTCGACGGCGCAGGCATGGCGGGCGAGCGAGCGACGGCGCCCCTCGCCGGTCAGTCGCTGCCGGGTGAGCAGCACCATGCCGTCCACCAACTCCTCGACGGTGCGCAGGGGTGGAAGCTCTTCGGCCATCGTTTGAAGTTCCGCCTGGTCGAGTTCGACCAGGCGGGTTACGAGTCCTGTCAGCAGCGCGGCACGGGTGCGGAAGTAGGCCGAGGTGGTGCCGAGCGGCATGGCGGTTTTCCGGTCGACGGCGCGATGGGTCAGGCCGCGTATCCCTTCCTCGACGAGCACGTCGAGAGCCGCGTCTGCCAGAAAAGTGCGCCGATCCGAAGCCATGGCCCCTTTCTACACCCGTAGAGACTCGGGATAAGGTGCGCTTCTACAGATGTAGAAGGAGGGGCTCCGGCATGGGAAACAAGGCAGTGGTGGTCGGAGGGGGCATCGGGGGGCTGGCCGCCGCGATCGGTCTGGACCGCATCGGCTGGGGCGTGACGGTCCTCGAGCGTGCGTCCATGCTTGAGGACGCAGGGGCAGGCATCTCACTGGCCGCCAACGGCCTGCGGGCGCTGGACGAACTCGGTGTAGGCGCGGCGGTTCGGGATGCATCGCAGGGCCAGTACAGCGGCGGCACGCGGACGCCCCAGGGCGGCTGGCTGGCCCGGATTGACGGCCCGGCGCTGGAGAAGGCGGTGGGCACACCGATCATGGGCATCCCCCGCTCCGCCCTGCACCGACTGCTCCGCGACTCCCTGCCTGCCGAATCACTGGCGATCGGCTCGGAGGCGGCCGGGGTTCAGCAGACCGGCCCTGGGACGGTTCAAGTCGCCTGCGACGCCGCGGTCCTGAACGCCGATCTGGTGGTCGCGGCCGACGGCATCGGCAGCAAAATCCGCAGCCGTCTCTTCCCAGACCATCCCGGCCCGGTACAGCGGCTCGACGGTGCTGCGCGCCATCACCGAGCACGCGGTCCATCTGCGGGCCGACTTCGAGCTGACCTGGGGCCGCGGCGCGGAGTTCGGGCACATCGCCTTCCGGGACGGGCGGGCCGAGTGGCACGCCGTCCTCAGCCACCCCGCCGGCACCCGGTTCGCCGACCCCCTGACCGAACTGCTCCGACGGTTCCACTCCTGGCACGACCCGATCCCCGCCCTGCTCGACGCGACCCGGCCCGAGGCCGTGTTGCATCACGACGTGATTGAACTGCGCACGCCGCTCCCCTCATACGCGGTCGGTCGGATCGCGCTGCTCGGCGACGCGGCCCATGCGATGACCCCCAACCTCGGACAGGGTGCCTGCCAGGCACTGGAGGACGCGGTCACCCTTGCCGCCGCCCTCGGCACCGAGCCCACCGTTGAGGCCGCACTCGCGCGCTACGACGCCGAGCGCCGGCCCCGCAGCCAGGCCGTCGCACGGGCTGCCCGGCAGGCCGGCAGAATGGGCCACCAGCTTTCCCACCCACTGGCCAATCACCCTGCGGAATACGGTGATGCGACTGACACCATCCCAAGTCGCCACACGTATGATCCTGCGTCATCACGCCTGGGTCCCGCCGTCGCTGAATTGATCCAGCTCGTGCCCGCCACCTCATGACCAGACACCCTCTGGGCGCCAAGTCGAGTCGCGAGTTCTCGGTCCGAATCTCACAGTTCACGGCGAAACCAGGTGTTGAGAGCCAGTACCAGGTTGCACACCCCGAGGAGAACAAGGCCGCCGGCCACGTTATCGCTGGACAAAGTCGCTTTCCCTCTTTGGCGACAGCACGTCGAGCAAGTATCCCTGCGCAGGACCCAAGTCGCGGCGGCCATCCACTGAGCCTTTTCCATCCTCACTCTGAACTGTCAGTTGAAAGGTCAGGACGGCCTGGACGAGTTCGGTGATCCGGGTCCATCTCCAGCGAGGCGGCGGATCAGCTCGGTGACGTACGGGGCGTACAGAGGGCCCCGTACGCCGGCGTCGGCGCCATCGTGCTCAACCACAGCGGCAACTGGCCGCTCTGGGAGCTCTGCAGCCTGGACGACCCGCCGGCCGCAGAGTATCGCGGGCGGTGAGGACCCCGTGAGCGCCCGCGGTTCAACGTCTCCCTTCGCAGACGTTGAACCGCCAACAGGACCCTCGGACGCCGCGGACGCATAGTGAGGAGTGGCCGTGCGGCGTCCGTCCGCGCTTTTCCGGCCGCTACCAGGACTCCGTGAGGAGGCCCCTCATGCCGTACACCCGCATCCAAGGCGAATTCCGGATCGTGGGGACGAGCCCCGACGGGGACACGGTCCGGTTCTACCCGGACGACCCGGCGGTCTGGGGCACGATCCCCGGCCCGGTTCCCATTCAGATCCGCGGTCCCGGCGGCGCCAACCTGCGCCTGGAGGGCATCGACGCCCTGGAGACGCACTTCGATCCGCCCTTCGTCGGTGGGGGCGTGCTGCACCAGCCCAAGGCGCAGGCCGAAGGGGCGGCAGCCGAACTGCTGCGCCTCCTCGGGTTCGACCCCGTACAGCGCACTCCGAGCGGGGAGGTCAAGGCCCCCACCAACCCCGCCGCCGTCCGCGGATACGTCCTGACCCGCGGCGGTGACCCGCTCGGCCGGTGCATCGCCTTCACCGGGCCCGGGGCTGGACCCGACGCCGATGCCGACGGCAACGTCTTCTTCACGCCGGACATGCTGCACGAGACCGTCAACCACAAACTGCTCGCCAAGGGCTTCGTCTACCCGACCTTCTACCGGTCCCTCTTCCCCGACCTGCGCAACGACATGACCGCGACCGCGAAGAAGGCCCAGGCCGACGGCGAGGGTCTGTGGCCGCTCGACAAGACTCAGAAGGCCACGGTGGTCGTGGGCCCTCCGGAGGTCAGCAAGGACGTCATCCTGCCCAAGTTCTACCGGCGGCTCGGCGAGTACGTGCTGCTGAACGACGGAGATCCCGACCTCGGCGGTTTCGTGGTGTTCCTGCGTCGCAAGGCCGACACGTTCACCATCCTTTCCACCGGGCACACCAGCACCGGCCTCGACCTCATCATCGAGGTCAATGACAGCAAGGTCCGCTGGACGCATAACATCGAGGACATCGTCTTCGACAACTGACCCGCGGATCGAGTGTGCCCGCGCACCGGGCGAGCCCGTACACCGGCGGGAAGGAGAGATCCGAAACGTTCCGGCTGGAAATGGACAAGCGGCTCGCCTCGGTCTGCCGGCCAGCGTCCCCAGCCGCCGGCGCGGCCCCCGGCCGAGTCGAGCGAAATGGCCGAGGGCAGCGGCGTGCTCGACTGCTTGCGGTAGCCGCCGTCCCCCAGGTCTTGCGGATCGGGGAGGCGACCATGACCCGGTTGAGAAGGCGGGCGCCGGCCACGGAGTCCTGAACGCCGACTGCGGTGCCCAGGACCGCGAGCAGGAGGCCGGTTCCTCTGAGTCGAAGATCCGTCAGGGGAGCTGTTGAGGTAGTACAGCAGCAGGCGGCAGACCGCCGCCTGCTGCTCACAATCTTCAGAGTCGATCACCGCAACAACCCAACACCCCGCCGACCACACCGACAAGGCATTCGCCGTGCACACACAGCTGAAACTGCACGTGACGGGCTACCGGTGAAGCGCCAGCGAGTTGTGTGACTGGGCACTGGGCCATGGCTGAACCAGGCAGGTTCAAATCCTGCCGCCCCTGCACGGACAGCACAGCGGCCGGGCCCTCGGGGCCCGGCCGCAAGCTCATGCCCTACAAACGGTTGACTGAGTGTTCAGGACATGCCGAACCGGCCGTCGGCCGGGAAGGAGGGGGCGGGGATGAGACTGGGCGTCATCGAGCGAATCTGGCGATACCCGATCAAGTCCATGGGGGGAGAACGGCTGGCGTCGGTGGACGTGGACGAGCGGGGTCTGCTGGGTGACCGGCTGTATGCCGTGCGGGACGCTGAGGGCCGGTTCGGCTCGGGCAAGAACACCCGCCGGTTCCGCAGGATGCCGGGCCTGCTGCGGCTGCATTCCCGCTGCCCGGAAGCCGAACCCCTGCCCGAGCCCGAGCTGCTCGACCCGGACGGAGTGCCGGTGGCCGACACCACCGCCTTCCTGCGCCGCTACCTGCGGCGCGGCGACGTCGAGGTGGCCCGTGAGGGGGCCGTCTCGCACTTCGACCAGCTTGCGCTGAGCGTGCTGAGCACCGCCACCCTCGACTGGATGCGCACCGCCCTGGCGGGCATTGCGGTCGACGAGCGCCGGTTCCGGCCCAACCTCCTCATCCGCACGCCACCGGTCACACCCGCGTTCGTGGAGGACCGGTGGCTCGGCTCCCAGGTCCGCATCGGTACCACGGTGTGCGCGACGTTCGTGCGCTCCAGCGAGCACTGCGTCATGGTCAACGAGTCCCAGCAGGACCTGCCGCACTCCCCGCTCGTGCTGAAGACCATCGCCCAGGCGCACGCCATGCGAATGGATGCACTGGGCACCGTCACCGTTCCGGGCACCCTCGGCGTCGGTGACCTTGTCACGGTGATCCGGCCCTGATCCGGCGCCGGTCGCGTCGGCGACGACAGACATGTGACCGGGCCTTAAAGAGCGTTTTGTCCCAGCGGGGTTGTTTCGTTCGAGGTTCAGGTGTCGCGCCAGTTCGGGGTGGATTCGCGGGTGAGTCGTCGGCTTATG
>NZ_JBEORR010000084.1:0-6430 GCF_040302345.1 Streptomyces sp. NPDC126510
TCCGCGTTTCCCTTTCCGGCGGTTCCGACTCTATCAGATCCTTTCGGGCCTGATCCCCGGTCAGCGGGGTTTGTCTTCGCGGCTGTTGGGCCGTTGCGACGAGTGAGACTTTAGCGGATTCCCCGGCTCCCGAGCCAATCGGGGGCCGCGTCCTTTCGAACGGGGATTCCTCATTCCGTAAATACACATGCCAATGAAGCGACGACAGATGTACTGCGCGTCGAATAGTGGTGAGTACTTGCGGATTGGCTGCCCGGGGACCGACCGGAGTCGGCGCTCACGTCGGGCAACTCGGAGAACACTACGGATGGGGGTAGGGCGTGTCAACTCGAGGGCGGGCGGCACTTCCGGGGCGTAGCCTGGGCTGCATGACGACGCGTACGTGCACCCAGCTGTGGTGGGCCGCCTGACGGCGGCCGCGCTCACGTATGCACTCGACGGCCGCCGCTTCGGCGGCCGTTTTCGTTTCTCCCTCCCGGAACCACGGAGGGGCGGCCGCCCGGGGCGGCGGTCCCGACCGGGAGGTGGAGGAGAGATGACACGGGTCTTCAGCGGGGTCAAGCCGACGGGGCATCTGACGCTGGGGAACTACCTGGGGGCCATGCGGCGGTGGGCTGCCGTGGACCAGCACGAGGCGGAGGCGTTGTTCTGTGTCGTGGATCTGCATGCCCTGACCGTGGACCACGATCCCGCACGGGTGCGCAGGCTGAGCCGGCAGTCGGCGACCTTGCTGCTGGCGGCCGGGCTGGATCCGGAGCTCTGCACGGTGTTCGTGCAGAGCCATGTGGACGAGCACGCCCGGCTGTCCTACGTACTGGAGTGCGTGGCCACCGACGGTGAGATGCGGCGGATGATCCAGTACAAGGAGAAGGCCGCACGGGAGCAGCGGCGGGGCGGGAGCGTGCGGCTGTCGCTGCTGACGTATCCCGTGCTGATGGCGGCGGACATCCTGGCGTACGGGGCCGACGCCGTGCCGGTCGGGGACGATCAGCGGCAGCATGTGGAGCTCGCGCGGGACATCGCCGTGCGGTTCAACCAGCGCTACGGGCATACGTTCGTGGTGCCGCGGGCCACGCGGCCGGAGGTGGCGGCGCGGGTGATGAACCTGCAGGACCCGGTGTCCAAGATGGGCAAGAGTGACGACGTCGGGCCGGGGATCGTCTATCTGCTGGACGAGCCGGACGTGGTGCGCAAGAAGGTGATGCGGGCCGTGACCGACAGCGGGCGGGAAGTCGTGTACGACCGCGAGGCCCGGCCGGGGCTCGCGAATCTGCTGGAGATCCTCGCGGCGTGCACGGGTGGGGAGCCGGAGCGGTTGAGTGGTGCGTACGGGTCGTACGGGGCCTTGAAGAAGGACACCGCCGAGGCTGTGGTCGAGGTGCTGCGGCCGCTGCGGAAGAGGCACAAGGAGTTGTGTGCCGATCCCGGTTATGTGGAGGGCGTGCTGCGGGACGGGGCGGGGCGGGCTCGGGGGATGGCCCGGCCGACCGTGGACGCGGCGTATCGCGCGATCGGGTTGCTGCCCGCTGGGGAGGAGGTAGGGGCGGCCGCCGGGCTGGGGGTCTGAGGGGTGTCGGGGGCGGGTCGGGCCCGCCCCCGGGTGCTCAGCTGTTGTTGCCGGAGGCCAGGGCGCGGCTGCGGTCGCGGGCGGCTTCGAGGGCGGCGATGAGGGCGGCCCGTACGCCGTGGTTCTCGAGTTCGCGGATGGCGTTGATCGTCGTGCCGGCGGGGGACGTGACGTTCTCGCGGAGCTTGACCGGGTGTTCGCCGCTGTCGCGGAGCATCGTCGCGGCGCCGATGGCGGACTGGACGATCAGGTCGTGGGCCTTGTCGCGGGGCAGGCCGAGGAGGATGCCGGCGTCGGTCATGGCTTCGACCAGGTAGAAGAAGTAGGCCGGGCCCGAGCCGGAGAGGGCGGTGCAGGCGTCCTGCTGGGACTCGGGGACGCGGAGCGTCTTGCCGACGGCGCCGAAGATCTCCTCGGTGTGGGCGAGGTGGTCGGCGGTGGCGTGGGTGCCGGCAGAGATGACGGACATGGCCTCGTCGACGAGGGCGGGAGTGTTCGTCATGACGCGGACGACCGGGGTGTCGGGGGCCAGGCGTTCCTCGAAGTAGGCCGTGGGGATGCCGGCGGCGCCGCTGATGACCAGGCGGTCGGCGGGGACGTGGGGGGCGAGCTCGTCGAGGAGGGTGCCCATGTCCTGCGGCTTGACCGTGAGGATCAGGGTGTCGGCGGTCTTGGCGGCTTCGGCGTTGGGGACCGGGGTGACGCCGTAGCGGGTGCGGAGCTCTTCCGCTCGTTCCGGGCGGCGGGCGGTGACCAGGAGGTCGGACGGGGTCCAGCCGGCGCGGATCATTCCGCTGAGCAGGGCTTCGCCGATCTTGCCGGTGCCGAGGACTGCGACTTTCTGGGTCATGGCGCGGGGTGCCTCCGAAGGGTGCGTCGTCCGGGGTCCATCCTCGCACCGGGGAGTGGGGGACGGCTCGGGTGTCCGCTGGGCGGGACGTCGCGCCGGACCGGCTATGCCGTCCGGCGCCTGAGGGTCGCCGCGCCCAGGATCAGGACCAGGAGTGCGCAGCCCGCGACGATCAGGGCGTCCCGGACGAAGGTGGCGGTCATGTCCGTGTGGCGCAGGACCTCGTTCATGCCGTCGACGGCGTACGACATGGGCAGGACGTCGGAGAGGGCCTCCAGGGCCGGGTGCATGGTGTCGCGCGGGGTGAACAGGCCGCACAGGAGGAGCTGCGGGAAGATCACCGCCGGCATGAACTGGACCGCCTGGAACTCCGAGGCCGCGAAGGCCGAGACGAAGAGGCCGAGGGCCGTGCCGAGCAGGGCGTCGAGGAGGGCCACCAGGAGGAGGAGCCAGGGGCTGCCGGTGACGTCGAGACCGAGGAACCAGACCGCGAGGCCGGTGGCCAGGGCGGACTGGATGATCGCGAGGGCGCCGAAGGCGAGGGCGTAGCCGGCGATGAGGTCGCCCTTGCCCAGCGGCATGGCGAGGAGGCGTTCGAGGGTGCCGGAGGTGCGCTCGCGCAGGGTGGCGATGGACGTCACCAGGAACATCGTGATGAGCGGGAAGATCCCGAGGAGGGACGCGCCGATGCTGTCGAAGGTGCGGGGGTTGCCGTCGAAGACGTAGCGCAGCAGGAACAGCATCACGCAGGGGATGAGGACCAGCAGCGCGATGGTGCGGGGGTCGTGGGTGAGCTGGCGCAGGACCCGGGCCGCGGTGGCGGTGGTGCGGGAGGCGTTCAGGGCCCTCGGTGGGGTGGTCGCCGTGGTCGGGGCGGTCGTCCTGGTCGGGGTGGTCGGGGTGGTGGTCATCGGGTCGTCTCCTTCGTGCGGGTTGCTGCGTTCGCCTCGTCGACCAGGTGGAGGAAGGCGTCCTCGACCGTGTCGGCGCCGGTGCGGGCGCGCAGGGCGTCGGGGCTGTCGTCGGCGAGGAGTTCGCCGTCGCGCATGAGGAGGAGGCGGTGGCAGCGTTCGGCCTCGTCCATGACGTGGGAGGAGACGAGGAGGGTGGCGCCGCGGCCGGTCGCGATGTCGTGGAAGAGGTTCCACAGGTCGCGGCGCAGGACCGGGTCGAGGCCGACGGTCGGTTCGTCGAGGACCAGGAGCTCGGGGGCTCCGAGGAGGGCTACGGCGAGGGAGACGCGGTTGCGCTGGCCGCCGGAGAGGTTGCCGGCGAGGGAGTCGGCGTGGGTAGTGAGGTCGACGTCGGCTGTCGCACGGGTGACGTCTTCGGCGCGGCGGTCGGCGGCTGCCCGGCCGGGGTTCAGGATCGCGGCGAAGTAGTCCAGGTTCTGCCGGACCGTCAGGTCGTCGTAGACGGACGGGGCCTGGGTGACGTAGCCGATGCGGGTGCGCAGGGTGGGGTGGCCGGCGGGGCGGCCGAGGACGTCGAGGGTGCCGGTGACCTTGGCCTGGGTGCCGACGAGGGCGCGCATGAGGGTCGACTTGCCGCAGCCGGAGGGGCCGAGGAGGCCGGTGATCTGGCCGCGGGGGACGGTGAAGCCGAGGTTGCGCAGGACCGTGCGGGGGCCGCGGACGACGGTGAGGTTCTCGGCGTGGACGGCTGGGGTGTCCGGTGTCGGTGGACGGTCGGGGGTGGGGGCGGGGTCCGGGCGTGGTGAGTTCCCGGGAGCATTATTCATCATGTGATGAATAATGCTCCCGGCGGTCGGGGGCGTCAAGCGGCCGTGTGGGGCGGGACCTTCTGGCGGTGCGTGGGCGGCCTACCGGCCCGTGCGTGAGCGGCCTACCGGCTGGTGCGCGTCAGGCCGGGGTCTCGGCGAGGAGGAGGACGACCTCGTAGACCTCCTCCACGAGACCGTCCGGGAAGGTGCGGAGGAGGTGCTCGCGTTCCTCGGCCAGGAAGGATGCGGTGCGTTCCGGGTCGTGCGTGAGGAAGACCGAGTGGCTGCCGATGTTGGCGAGGTGGGTGTCGACCGGGACGCGGCGGCTCCAGCGGACCGTCCGGCGGGTGAAGTCGAGGAGGCCGGTGGGGTCGGCGGCGCGGTGGTCGATGTTGCGCTTCTCGGCGGAGACGTCGATGCGGAAGTGGCGCTCGGTGCGGGCGGCGGCCTCGGCGATCCAGGGGACGTCGAGGGCGTCGGTGTTCCACCACAGGGCGAGCGCGCCGCCGGGGCGCAGGACGCGCAGGGCTTCCGGGACGGCGCGGGCGGGGTCGGTCCAGTGCCAGGCCTGGGCGTAGGTGAGGAGGTCGACCGAGTCGTCGGTGAGGGGGAGGTCGTCGCCCGTGCCGCGGATGATCGGGATGCCGGGGAGGGTGCGGCGGAACTGGGCCGCCATGCCGTCACCGGGTTCCACGGCGATGACGTTCGCGCCCCTCGCACGCAGGAGGGCGGTGGCGATGCCGGTCCCGGCGCCGATGTCTGCGACGCGGGTGCCGGTGAGGGGGCGGCCGGTCAGGTCTTCTATCGCGTCGAAGAGGGCCGGGGGGTAGGAGGGGCGGTTGGCCGCGTACTGGGCTGCGGCGACGTTGAAGGAGTGGGCTCGGGCGGTCCGGGCGGGTTCGGGGGTGGGGTGGGCTCCGGTGGGGTGGTGGGCGGAGGGAGGTGTGGTCATACGGCCATGGTGGCCGGGGGGCGCGGTGGTGAAGGGTGAGAGTGGCGGGAGTTGGAGGGGAGGGGTGGGGTGAGGTGCAAGGAGTCGGGCCAGTCCCGGCCCGCCTGACGGCCCCTCCCGGTCGTCGCGCGCCGGACGCTACGCCCGGCGGCGGTTCTTCGGGTTGCCCGAGCGGCGGGTCGTGCGCTTCTCGTACTGCCTGCGGGCCTCTTCGTACTCCTGGCGGTGGAGCTTCTCGCCGGGTGCCTCGGTGAGGGAGCGGAGGAAGTAGGCGAGGAGTGAGCCGACGAAGCCGACGGTCAGGAGGCCGCGCAGGGACGCCTGGCGCTCGGGGTCGGGGCGGCTGGTGAAACCGGTCCAGGTGTGGCGGAAGGCCATCGCGCTGCAGATCGCGAACATCGCGACCATGAGGACCGTGACGAAGCCGCCGATCGCGGCGATCTGCAGGCCCTGGTAGGCGAGGCGGAGGACCAGGCAGGAGAGGGCCGCGGTGGCGAGGGAGCCGACGGCGACCGCGATACGACGGGGCGTGTAGCCGTTGTCGTGGTCCAGCCAGGTCGTGCCGAAGAAGCGCAGGGGCTCGGGGCGGGGGCCGGGAGCCTCGGCCCTGGAGCCCGCGGCGGTGGCACGGGTGCTGTCTTCTGCACTCACGGGTCGATTATGGCCCTTGCCGGGCCGCTGGCTCCGTGCGGGATGGGGTTCCTGATGAATCTCCGTGGAGGGACGGATCTCCGTGGAGGTGGCTGCGGACCAGGTTTTGGCCCGGTGCGGGAACGCGATGGCGGTAGCGGCTGGTGGCTTCCGCGTCCTCTGCACGCGTCGCAGCCGCCCCTCGGGGGACAGCGGAGCAATGCGGTGGGCCGCGGGCGCCCTAACGCCAGGGATCGAGGGCGAGCTTGCCACGGGTCTGGCCCGCTTCGAGTTGCTGCAGCGCCGTCGGTCCTTCGGCCAGGGGGCGCACGTCGGGGACGCCGGGCGGATACACGCCGTCGGCGATGAGTGCCTCGATCTCGACGAGCAGCGACCGGTAGAGGGACGGGGCCGCCTCCGGGTCGTCCGCCCGGAGGGCGGGCCCCGCGGCGTCATGGGGGTGCCCCCTGCTCGAGCGGATCCGAGAGCTTGGGGGAGCGTGCTCTCGGCGTGCCGGGTGGAGTCCCTCGTACTGGATGTAGTTGGGTCTTCGTCCGGTGCGGCGAGAGTACGTGCCAGGCGTCGAGGGGCAGGCGGGACTTTGCGGACACGACCTAAAGGGTGTTGCAGAAGGCTTGGCGGCGGGCATGGCTGGGTGATGGCTGACCTGCTGTTTCACCCTGCCATGGCGAGGTTGTGCATGGTGGC
>NZ_JBEORR010000085.1:0-5871 GCF_040302345.1 Streptomyces sp. NPDC126510
GTGCGGTGAAGATTCGACACCTCCACCACACACGGGGGCCTTCGCCATGATCAAGCCCGGCCAGTGTCAACAACGCTCGTGATCAATACAGCTAGAACCTATGAGCCAGATCGTGCTGGTCCACGGGATTGGGCAAGAGCAGGAGCAGGCAGACCCGCTGGAGCAGGTTTGGCTCCCGGCTCTGGCCGGCGGCGTCCGTGCCGCGAAGCAGCCGGGTCTGGCTGACCGGCTGTGGAGAGATTCGAAGCCGGGAGATCTGGAATGCCGGATGGTGTTCTACGGCGATCTGTTCCTGGCCCCGGGCCGGATGGGCAACAGCCAGACGGTGGATGATCTGACACTGCAGCAACAGGAATTGGCAACCGAGCTGGCGGTGGAGTGGCTGCGCCAGGCCGAGCAGCGCGCAAGGGAGACGGAGGATCGGGACGAGGCCTACCGCCAGCGACACACCATCGATGGACAGACAGCAGGTCGTCAGGGAATGCGCGCGGCCGGGCGACCGGTGCTCAATGCTCTGGCCCGGCTGCGCTGGTTCGCTCCGGCGGGCATGACGCTGGCGGAACGGTTCGCCGATCGGTCGCTGGCCCAGCTCACCCGGTACCTGACCGAGGAGGCGTTGCGTGAGGAGGTACAGCGGCGGATGGCCCAGCATGTCGGGGCCGAGACGGTCGCCATCATCGGACATTCGCTCGGCTCAGTGGTGGCGTTCCAGGCCGCGCACCGGCTGACCCGGGAGCTGCCCCTATTGATAACGCTCGGCTCTCCCCTGGGCCTGCGGACACTGGTCTACGACCGCCTGCCTGAGGACAAGGAGGTGCCAGCGAAGGTGCGGCGATGGGTGAATTTGGCGGCCAGGGACGACCTTGTTGCCGCAGTGCTGGACTTGCGAGAGTTGTTCAAAGACCCGCGCGGCGTTTTGGAGTCGGACTGGACTCTGGACACGGGCTCCGAGCCACACCAGGCAAAGTTTTACCTGACGAAGGAACAGGCAGGGGCGGCGGTAGCGGCTGCGTTCCAGTAGCGCATGCGCTGTCTAGCCGGAGGTATGAGTTCCATCGCCGCCACCTCGTGCCAGGCCCCATTGTACCGTCTGGGTACGTGGGTGCTCACGACCGAACACGCGGACGAACTCCGGCAGCATCTCCCGCCACAGCCCCATGGCCTCTTCGTGGTGGCCGTCTTCGTACATCCAGTAGGCGATGTTGTGGCGGGTGATGAGGGTGTCGGGCTTGTCGGGCCCGAGCACTCGCTCGAAGTCGGTGAGCAGTTCGGTGAACAGTTCCACGGCGCGTGCGGGCATGCCGGCTCGTCCGGTCCAGCCGGCATGCCCGCCTCGGGCGATCAGAGTGTCGGGGTGGTTGGATCCCAGGACTCGCTCGAAGTGGGGGACCAGTTCGGTGAGCAGGTCCGCCGCCCGCCCGGCCTCCCCGCTCCGGCCGGTGTAGATGGCGATCTCGTGCTGGGTGGTGAGCGTGTCGTGGTGGTCGGCTCCCAGCACTCGCTCTCGGTCGGGGAGCAAGTCCTTGAGTTGTTCCAAGGCGCCTTCTGTGTCGCCGGTCTCCCCGGTCCAGGACGCCATGTTGTGGCGGGTGGTAAGAGTGTCTGGGTCGTCATCGCCGAGCGCCCGGACCTGGTCGGGGAGGAGCTCTTTGAACAGTTCCACGGCGTGCTCGGCTGCTCCGGCCGTTCCGGTCTCGCCGGTCCACTCGGCGATGTCGGCTCTGACAGTCAGGGTGTCGCGGTGGTTGGGTCCGAGTACCTGGTCGAAGTCGGGGAGGAGCTCTTTGAACAGCTCCATCGCGCGCTCGGGATGTCCGGCGTCGCCGGTCCAGGATGCGATCTGCCTCCGGGTGGTGAGGGTGTACGGGTCGTCGTCGCCGAAGTGGCCAGCGAGTTCATGGTGCCAGCGCTGCCAGCGATGCAGATTTTCGACCGGGATCGCGGAGGCGCGAGCCTTGAGGCTGTGGAGGACCTGCTCATGTTCGCCGCAGTGCCACAGATGGTCGGGCTCGGCGCGCTGTGCGTAGTCCTGCAGCGGTTCTAGGGAATTGGCGGGGGTGCGCTGGTCGGCCGGGGCGAGGGCGGCGATGGAGATAGCGAGGGCGCGGTGGCCTGCGCTGACGTCGACCCTGAACGTACCTTGTTCGCTGTCCAGACTTCCGGTGAGGAAGTCGGCCAGGGACTGATGGAACAGCCCGTAGAGCATGGTGGCGGACGCTCCCTCGCCGGCCGGTGCACGTGCGACATAGGTGCGCAGGGGCTCCAGGCACTTGTCGAGCTCGGTTTCGTCCATGGCCGGCGCACCCAATTCCTGACAGGCGCGTTGCAGGAGTGCCTGCGGGAGTACAGCACCGGGGCCGGCTGCGGCCAGCACGGTGAACGCGGCTTTGACCGGTGAGCCCTCGGCGGCCCAGTAACGGTTGCCCCTCAGAGCCTTGTCGACGATGCGGTTGTAGACGTCGGCCAGGCCGGAAGGCACCTCGTGCGGAGCGAGCGTGGGCTCTTTTTTTGCGTAGTCGGCGAGCAGGGAGGCGACGAGCCAACTTCCTTCGCTTCCCGCGACGACCGCCTTATGCAACCAAGGCTGCACATCCATGTCGTCCAGGTAGGCCTGCAGGTCCTTGTCGGAGGCAGCATCCACAACGACTTCGCATCCGGCCGGGGGCGGAGCCGCGTCCGGCCGCGAGGAGACCACTATCCGAACGTCGGCGCCGCCTTGGCGGGGAAGTTGCAATAGCCTTATCAGGTCACTCATTTCGTCGGCCGGGACCTTGGACAGCTGGTCGAAGCCGTCCAAGGCAATCCGAACGGGAGTGTGGATCGGCAAGCGACTCAGCGGCCCGAGCAGACACTGCTGGGCTTCGGTCATGTTCGCCCGCTCGACGGGAGGGAAGCGCTCGTTGAAATCGCCCCGGGCCTTTTTGAATTCGGCGACAGTGGAGACCAGTTGGTTGGCTAGCACTTGGGCCACACCGCCGGAGGTCTCCTCCGCCTGCAACAGTCGCAGGGCGTGCACGAAGCCCGCAGGTACCACGGTCGGCGCGACTTCGGACCTGGTCAACGCTCCCATCACGGTCGTCTTTCCGAAGCCGGCCGGACCGCGCACCACCACGTAGCGGTGCGCGCGCGAGGCGGCCACAACCTGCTCGAGCGGCGAGGTCAGGCGGAAATGCATCAGTGCGCGGCGCAGCCCGTCCAGATCGCCGGAGAGAACCGGCAGCGATTGTCGCGTGAGGGCTGCGTTGTTCGCCACCCACAACTCGGAATCATCCTTCAGCCCGTCCAGGGACACAAGCGCAGGTTGCTGTCGGCGTTCCGCCAGTTCCGCTGCCCGCTTGAGGTCACGACAGACCAGGTGTTGGTCCAGGGCGATGTGTCCGGTGCGCAGGAGTGCGGCAATGGTGCGACTGAAGGAACAGTCCCATGCCGATTCGTCCATGTTCGCCGCGGACAGCACCTGGAATCGGCGCCTCAAGTCCTGGTCGAGGCTTGTCCACTCGGCGGCGGCCTGGGCCACGCCTGCTCCGGATACGCACGCATCGATGAGGAGGATCAGGCCGAGACGGCTGCGCCCGACGAAGAGTTCTTTAAGCTGTTGAGGGAGGTGGTAAGGGCCGTCGGGTCTCCCGAGCTGTGCTTCGGTCGAGCCGTGCGGTAGGACGTAGAAGTCTTTGTTTCTGACCGTGCCGTGGCCGATCCACGCCAGGATCAGCAAGCCTTCCTGGGCCCGCTCGGCAGCGTCCGCGACTGCCGTCATCGTTGTCCAGGTATCCTGGTCGAGCAGAAGTGAACGACCGTCGGGGAGAGCAGCTTTACAGCCGCCAAGCTGCGGATCCCGCAGGACGGTATCCAGCTCCCTCGCCACTTGGGGAAGCGTCGGCAGATTCTGGCCCGTCGTCTGCGAGGCGATGACCAGCGAGAATCTGAAATCACCATTATCCATAGGACCGTCGTATCCACTGCTGGTCATGATTGCTTCCTGGCGATGCCCGCCGAATGGATGCGGCTCAGAATCGTGAGGATGAACTTCCCTGGATAATGGGACCAGGTGCGCCCAAGCGGACCGGGGGTGGAAAACCGGCCTTTCTTGCACATTCGCCGCAGCACGACAGCGGCAGATCCTCTGCCTTTGTGTGGCCCGGCACTTCACTGGGCTCGCACCCGAGAAGTTTGCCGATCATGAACTTTGCGTAGTCGGGGGGCACTTCGAAGCGTGTCATTGTGTCCGCCAACCATTTGCCGTCCCCTCGGAGGTACAGCACGGTGTTGGTCGGTTTTCTGCAGTTAAATCCGATGCACGTGGGATTCATGACTCCTGCCATGTGCTGTCGGCAGTGCCGTCCTGTGGTGACTGAGAGCAGTCGAGTCGGATTGATGTTGTGCCTATATCTATTTCACACCCGTGCTCTGAGAGGCGCAAACCCTTGTGTCAGCGGTGGAGGTACGGCATCGACTTCAGAGGATCTGCCTGTCATGCCCATGTTTGCCGGACCTTCCGGGCTGGAGCGAACATTCGAGGGCTGGTGATGGTCCGATCCGACGAGTGGATAGCTGTACCAACAATCCGGGTGCTCATCATCAGTGGCCCCAAGGCCCGAGTTCGACCGCCTGCCAGTCGGTGCCATCGAAGTCATAACCCGGTCGGGGAACGGGCCGCTGCGCGTCCCGGACCCTCCGTCGGCGGCCCGTTGGCCGCTGTACGGCGCGGTCGTGCTTGGCGCGGGCGGCCTGGGGTCACGCGGACCGGTGTGCTGGTGGTGGCATACGGCGTTGCGGACCCGCCGGAGCGCCACGCGCGGCAGTCGACCTACGACTGCGTCACCGAGATCAGCCGCGAACTCAAGATCCTCGCCTCCGACACCGGCGCCGTGATCATCGCCCTGGCCCAGCTCAACCGCGGGCCCGAGCAACGGCAGGACAAGCGGCCAGCGGTGAGCGACCTGCGCGACTCCGGCGCCCTGGAGCAGGACGCCGACGCGATCATCCTGCTGCACCGCGAGGACTACTACGAGCCCGAGTCCGAGCGTGCCGGGGAGACCGATCTCATCGTGGCAAAGCACCGCAACGGGCCCACGGCGACCGTGACCGTGGCCCACCAGTTCCACTACAGTCGCCTGCGCGACATGTCCGGCGCGGAAGAACCGGCCCTCTAACCGCCCTGGACGCCGCTGTGCGGCGCGATCAGCCTGCCGCCGGGCAAAGTTCCCCCGGCCCGGCCATGATCGCCCCACAGTGGCCCACACGGCCGATCATGAACGGAGAGCCCTAAATGGGCATCGTGGAAGACGGCCTGAACCGGGCCGTGCAACGGCCCAGGACGCGGGGGCCAGCGAGCAGCAGCTGCGCGACCTCGCGGGCCAGGCGCTCGGCGAGGTCTACTTCCGTGACGGCGGGCGCCGCGCCCAAGGTCTGGACGTGGAGTTCACCGACATCGAGCAACTGGACTTCGACCTGTAGGCACTGCTGCCCGCCCCGTGACGGTAGTGAAATCGCTACCGTTTTCTCAACCTCCGGTGGTTCGCCGGATTGGGAGGACCAAGATGATCCGCGCCGGACGCCGGCACCTGGTGCGCACTCTCGCCGACATTGCTGTGCAGCAGGGCATTGCCGTGCCAACTCTGCTCAGTTCGGGCCGCCTGCAGGCCGAAGGGTTCCCCGCGCCGCTGAGCGCGGGCCGCACCCGGCTCTATGACGGCGAGCAGGTCGACGCCTACTTCGCCGGGCGCCCAGTCCCGGAGCTGTCGGCGGCGGACGACGAGGAGAACCTGGACGACGAGGTGCGACGTGCTGGTTTGGTGTCAGTGGGTGAGTGTCAGTGACGGCACGTCAGAACTGAGCGTTTTCGCTGGTGGGGTGCTGAGTAAGGGTGGG
>NZ_JBEORR010000086.1:0-5386 GCF_040302345.1 Streptomyces sp. NPDC126510
CGGGCGGCAAGCCGCCCTGTAACGGAAATTCCCGCCGCTGCGCGGCCGGGGTTGCGGGTATTTCGTTGCGCTAAAACGCAATTTAGAAAATCGCGGCGAAACGAGAATCGTCGCTCGGCTCCATTGGCGCAGGGCAAGAAAATCGGTGGCGCAGTCACGAAATGCATTGCGCCACCGATTCGTTATCTACTGCGCCTGGGTTTGATGTGCCAGAACTGCCGCAGTCCGCAATTGTTCCCAGATCGCGGGGTGCAGACCGTTGTCGAGAACCTGCTCGAACATTTTCCCGAAGCTGTGGGACGGGTCGAGTCGGCGGCCACTCGTCAGTGCTTCACGTGCCAGCGCAGAGCGGCGATTGACCCAGTTGAAGACTCCGGCGAACACCATGAGCGGACCGGCCAAATCCTCGGGTAAAAGTGCGCCGACCTGCCGCATTACCTCGGCGGCTGCATCGGCATTGTTTTCGTCGATGTGTGCGAACAACAGATCGCGCACCGTCACGTCATGCATGGCAGCAGCAATAACGGCTGCGTGCTCATCGGTAACGGTAATGCCGTGCTGTGACGTGCCGTCCAGGTAGTGCGAAAGTGCCAGATCGAATACCCGATCGGCCGCTCGCTGTGGCTCCATGGCGCGTAGAACGATGCGCTTGGCGCCGAAGGCCCGTGAGGCCGCGGCAGCGCGTTCCGGGCCGTGCTGCGCGGCGGTAAACCCTGCTCGGATCTCGCTGCGGGTCTTGAGAATCGTTGTGCCCTCGAACAACGCTTCGGTGATCAGTGGGTGTGCTGCAAGATCGACAGGTGTACCCGACTGTGCGGCAAGTGATCCCGCGCCCGTCCATTGACGTACCAGACCATCGGTGAAAACGAACACAGGCGGAACTGAATCGGGCCGAAATGTTTCGAGCGCTTCGGCTACGTCATTGCCCCGTTCGAGCGTGCCAAAGACAACCACAAGCATCGATTGGCACTCTTCCAGAGCTGGTGTCACACGCAAGGAACTCAGAATTCCCTCCGACACGCCAGGGAGCAGATTGAGGAGGGGGAGCATGGCGACCCTGCACGGGTGCACATCGAGGGTGATGATGACCAACTCGTCCTCGGGAAGATGGCCACCCATAGCCACGGCACCGGCGACAACATCGGACGGGCTGGTCATTCGGAAAGCTGGCATTACGGAACCCCTTTGGGTCGGTGGGCGAACTGGTCAGATTCACCCGATGGATTGGACTGACGAACACTTGAAAGCTACCCCACGCCTACGACAAAAAGGCACTTTGACCTGTGTCTATGTCCCCGGCACACCCGGTGCCGGGGACATAGACACAGGAGGCGACGCAAAGCGCCGGCCTCCCGTAGTCTTAGCTGCTAAGGGGCAGTGATCACCTCGGCTGTGAATCTGCCGATCCGGGTGCGTGACAGACGAGAATTGGTGCCGCGCACATGCTCGAACCAGGCTTCGCGCTGATCGTCCGGCAGAGCGTCCCACGAGCTCGCCGTCAGAGTTTCGTAATCGAGAGCGGCGACAGTCTCGAGCGGTGTGAGCAGACGCCAGCTGGCGAGGCGGTACACGTCCGCGAAGTGGCCGTTAACCGGTGGCCACTCGGTCTCGGGGTGGAGTCGCATAAATGTTTGGGCAGCAACACGTTCCACGGAACGTGCAACCGGATAGTGGCGCGACTGCCGAAACTCTCCGCTGTGAATCTCGTCCCGGAGACTGTTCACGACCGAACCTCCTTGATGGAAGATGAACTGGCCGAAGCTGTTTCGGCTTCCTTCGCCTGCCTGTGTCCAGCAAGTTTGTGATACGGAATAGTGTCCGTCCAATCGCCGCCAATCCTCGCCGGAACAGTGACAGATTTCTTATTGACCCGAACCACCGAATACCAGACACCCGAGCACCTGACCAGATCTCCTTTCGCGATCGTGTCCGGCCCGAAATTGTTGGCCTGACCTGACGCGATCTGCTGGGCGCGGATTCCTTCCCAATAGGTGATCTGGTCGGCCCGCTCGGCGATACGGGTAATCAACGCCTGACGGTAGGTGCCCTCGGCCGGAGGAAATTTCTCGATCAGCTTCACGCCACGCACCACGAAGAGCGTCCGCTCGTGACCGTCGAGCTCGCGTTGGTCCGCGCGCTGCTCTGCGTGCATTTTGTCGATCCGATTCTTCACGGTCACCGGGCTGTAGCGAGCCGCTGTGGTCACCGCTGTCGCCTCCGCGCGCCTACGTGCTTCCTCCGCATTCCCCTCGGCTGCCACAGCCTGTCCCAGGCGCTGATGGACTTTCTTGAGCGCTCGCCGATGCCGCCCCTCCGAATGGTGCCCGACCTTGATCGGCTCACCCCCAGGAGGAAGCTGGGCAGCCGCGCGCTGCTCTGCCTCCCAAGCCGACTCCGCCTGTTCTGACCGGCGCCCCGCCTTCAGCGCGAGCGCTTCCACCCGAGCAGTTTGACGATCAATGCGATCGGCCTCGACCTCGGCCGTCGGCCGCGCTGTCGAGTCGATATCAATCTCGACATCGAAACCACTCGCGCGCAACGCCTCTGCAGTCAACTCAATCAGGCGAACCTTCGGAGCCCGATCCCTACTGCTCCGGATCCCCCAGAAACCGATACTGCGAAACCACCTCCACCCGTGCGCCGCCAATACATCTCCGGAACCATCACCGCGAGAGGTCCCGTCAATTAGCGTTCCATCCGCGGCAGTGTGCGAAATCGTCAACGTCACTTCGAATCTCCGACCTAACAGTGGGGCAGGTAGTCAGTCCGCCCGTCAGCAATTGGACACCTCCAAACCTACCCTCGATATCCGACAAAAACATGCATTCACCTGCGTGTATGTCCCCGCCGCACCCGGTGCCGGGGACATACACGCAGGTTGTGATTGTCTATAGACAGGAACCATCAGGGAACGCGGCAGATGAGGCGAAACAATGATAAAAGCCAGTAGTACCGTCCAAACCGGAAACATTGGGGAATTAGCCATCGGCTACCAGTTCACGAAATTGAATTGGCACGTAGCCCCCAACCCTGCCGGCGAAGTCGGTACAGATGTCTTTCTGCAGCCGCGGACGGCAACAGGCATTGATTCTGGTGCACTCATCGCTGGTCAGGTGAAGAACGGGGACACGTGGTTCGATTATCCGGAATTCGATGCGGACGGAAAACTTGTTGGATGGTGGTTCCGTGATACCAACAGTGAGCATTTGAAGTATTGGCTCGAATACTCTGTGCCGTTCATCCTGTTCCTGCATGAGGAGTCCACCGAAAAATCGTATTGGGTTCATGTGACACAGGATTCAGTTAAAAGTACCGGCAAAGGTGCCAAGATTCTGGTCCGCGTTGATTCAACTGTCGACAAACACCACATAGGAGACCTCCTGGAAATCGCGACCAAAGGCCGAATCCACTCACAATGGGAAGGGACTGCGTGGGGTAGTGCAGATGTGTTGTCGACTGATCGTTACCGCTATGCGATGTTGACGCCGCGCCTGGTGGCCCCCCACCCGAACTCGCCAGTGACGAAACTGGAACCCCACGAAGCCATCGCATTGTTGATCAAAATGCGGCTGAGGCACCTGACACCGCGCACGGCGGTTGACGCGCTGGCCAAAAGTACTAAGGATCCGGCACCGGACCTCGCGGAATGCCGAAGCTCGACCACGTGGGGGTGGCGATTTTATGCTGCAGCGCACGACATTCTGGGCGGTGACGCCAACATTGACGCGCTCGAAAAACTGGTCAAGGACGCCAAGGCGCCATCGGAACGGGCTGCAGCCGCAGTGTTCGCCTGTGCTCTTTCCGTCGAAGACGGAAACCCACAAGGCGGATTGGACGTCGTAGACGGCGCTCTGACCCATAGCGATTACAGCGACGTCGATCGGGCGTGGCTCCTCCTGCACAGAGGCCGTTGTCTAGCCGAGCTCGGCGATCTCGCAAATGCACGTCTCTGTGCCGTCGACGTCCAAAAAATTCGAAATGTAGCGGTAGATGACCCAACCGCTATGGCAATCACAGGATCGGGCACTGATCTCATCTTCAGACTCAACCCATGGTCGACGGACAGCAAGGAAGTTATCGGTGTTGAGGAAGTGATCAAGGGCCGTGACACCCTCGCGTCGTGGTGGAGTCGGCAGGAGGTAGCGGACGGCCTGGAGATTCAGTTCACCGACCAGTTCCAAGTATGGGTGGGTAATTCCGAGGGCCCAGAACTGGATCCGACCAGCTTGAGGCTCCGGTCGGCGACGCTGCTTGCCGGGATCGCTGCGGATCATTCATCCTGGCGAAGATCGCACACACTCTTGGCCCAGTACACGCTCATGAACGACAGCTCAGCTGAGGAGATCGCTAAATCGCTGGCTGCGCTGAGGCACGCAGGTGAACACAAGCTGATCGAGGACACTGTGCGGCATTTACTAAGGGTGGGGCCCGCAACCGCGGTCCGCGCTGCAGCGGGCGTAGTGCGACTTGAACTCGGGACTCGAACTTCGCTACACGCTGACCTGCAAACGATTTCGTCTGCCTCCGATGTCCTTGAAACAGACTGGGCAGACACGCATGCACGCTGGATACTGGCGAGGTTGAATGATACTGGCGACTTGGCAACTCGGCTGCAGCCGACCTTCTCACTGGAGCATGCACTGCTGAAGGTTTTGTCGAATCTTGTTTCCGTGATTTCAGCGCCGGTCCTGCGTGAGGTGATCGAACACATCAAAGAATCTCCACAGCAAGGGGATATCGGCTCCTCGTACGATTGGGCACGCGTCGTGGAGAACGTGCCAATAAGTGAATGGACCAGCGACGACAGAACGGCGGTTGCCGTGCGCAGCAAGGACGGCCCGGCACTCAAAGAAGCGTTCGATCGAATCCTCGCCAAGCACGATTCCGCCCATCGGGAAACGATTCAGAAGCGAATTGAAGAAGGGAACTTGTCCGCTCTCAGTGCTTTTGGAGATGTACGAGACCTAGATGACGACATAGCGAAGGGCGTTATTGAGAAGCTGTCCTCCGCGACCACCCAGCGGATCTCCGACCTCAAAAGCGGCTCGTTCGCCATGGGAGTGAAGGACTTTGCATCCGATCTGGTCACACTGAATGTCTGGTATCCCCAGCTCGCTTCGTGGGATTCGATCTCCGACCTATTGACGACGGAACTGCCTTTCGTCTCTGACCGCCAGGGAGTGCTAGCGAGGATCGCAATTCTGGGGAAAAAGATTCCTCCAGAGGTGGTCGATGTTATTGCAGGTCCGCTCCATGACTTGATGGTCGCCCTTCCCTCAGAGGGGCCTAGTTGTTGTGGGTATGGACGTTGCTGACGAGGGATTGAAGTAGACGGGCTGGTCCTCGGCGTAAGAATGGGAGTTGCGACACAACCGTTCTCGACCAA
>NZ_JBEORR010000087.1:0-3637 GCF_040302345.1 Streptomyces sp. NPDC126510
GTTGACGGACCTGGGTGACCATGAGGTTGGCGAGGGCGACGAGATGCCACTTGTCGACTGCGATCCGCGCGTCCGGCAGGGCGGTGCGGATCCCGGATCGACAGGTACAACAGCGCCCGCCCGCACACCCGCCTCGGCAACGCCCCACCCGCCGAGTACGAGGCAGCGCACTGCGCTGAGCCCACCAAGTCATCGCGACCGGCAATGACACCTGCATAGACGTGGCATCAACGCGTAGATGTTTCAGTTTCTTCTGTGCTGGGGCTGTGTCAGGTGCTGGACCGGGTGTAGGCAGCGGCGCGCACCACATCGTCGTCCTCCAGTCCAGCTCCTAGTGCTCCGCCCACGGTGGCCAGGCTGGCGGTGAGCCAGCTGATCTTCGCGTAGTCCAAAGCGTTCACTGGGTGACCGGCGACACCGGCCAGTACCGGCTCGTCGATGAGCAGCAGCGCGCCGACCCAGGACAGGATGAATAAGCCGAGGTAGAACACCACAACCCCGATGGCCACGGTCGCGGTGGTGGCCAAATTGAACAGGATCACCTGCTCACGTTGGGCTCGCCGCCGTGGGCGCTCCCACAAGTCTGCTCCCAGGATCAGGGTGGCACTCACCGCCCCGATCGCCATCACCGCCAGCAGGACCAGGCGCACCGGCCCGTAGGCCATGGCCAGTACCCATAGGTCCGAGGCCACCAATGTCAGCATGCCGGTGGCCGCTGCCACGACCATCGCCCGGGAGAGCCGGGCCACGAAGGCCCAAGGCTGGTTGGCGCGGATCATGCCCAGCAGCAACCGCACGTTGCCGCTCAGCACTCGGGCCGTGAACTGCACGACGTTGTCGTCCGGGCGTTCGTCGAGATCGGTGGACAGCTGGTGGGCTCTTCGAGCAAGATCCCGCTGGGCGTTGAGGTCTTCGGCGTCGTAGCCCAGGAGCTGCCCGACCACGTGCACGGTGGTCTCTTGCACCTTCTGCCGCACGTGCACGGCTCCCAGGGTTGGGACGGAGACCAGTCCTACCCCGTGCACGGGGCTGAGCTGGGTGAGCACCGGACGTCGGCCGGTCTTCAGGGGGATCTCGGTGAGCACCACGGCCAAATCCCAGTTCTCCTCCAGCACGCGGTTTCGGGCCGCCTCCAGCAGGTCCAAGGTCTCGGTGGGTGGATCGACCAGCCGGTCTTCGGCCATCTTCAGTTGCCAGCGCACTCCCGGATACCGCTGCACCAAAATCTTGCGCACCGAGGTGGTGACCTCGGGGCCGAGCATCGCACTCAGGGATGGTGAGACCACCAGGCCGATGAGCAGCTCGGCATCGGAAAGGGGTTCGGCAGGATCGGGGGTGGATCGGCAACGCTTAGCAGTCATCGCTCCATGGTGAGGCAACCACGGGCCGATTGCCACTGGCTCGATGGAGCCCCGAAGGTTTCGTGCAGCACCGCGGGCCGGATTCGGTGGTCGCCTCGATCCCGGAGAGAGCGGTGCTGCTCACTGCGAAATCCTCTCCCCGCCGACGCCGCCAGCGCGAAGACATCACAGCCAGCGGGCCCGGGACCTGCCGGTGTCGAGGACGGCTTCTCGATGATGCTGCAGTGACGGATCGGTTGAAGTGCTTCGGCGGTGTGGGAGCAGTGATCAGCGTGGGGGCGGTCGATTCCGTTCGGACAGGTGATGCATCGACTGCCCAGCGGCAGGTGCGGTACTGATGCGTGGGTACCCGGTGCAGGGGTGTCAAGGCCCAGCTCCGAAGACGGCAAGCCGGGCACGTGAAAGGCGAATTATGGCCCGCCGCAACCCGAGCGGGAAGGCATGTGTGGCACGAGGCGCCGAAGACGGGCCGGGCGTTTACTGCAGAGATAAATGGCTCTCCGCATTTGAGCGGGGCGTGTGCTGATTTCATGCTGCTGGTCTCTGCCCTCGGGTGAGGGCGATGTGGACCATGATGCGCCTTCGGTAGTTGTCCATGTTGGTGAAGCCGCATCCGACACGCTTGGTTTGCTTGATGATCCGGTTGAAGCCCTCGGTGCGGGCGTTGGTCACGTCCTCGGTGAGCGCGACGAGCACCGCTGGCCACCAGGTGTCGATCGTGGTCGCCAGGCGGCTGGTTTCCTCCATGTCGGCGCGGGCGGCGGCGTCGTAGAAGTCGTACAGCCTGCGCCGGATCTGGTGCGGCTGGTGTTCGGCCAGCAGCAGGCGCAGGCGTTCCTTGACGGCATGCGCGGCGGCGATCTCGTTGGTCGGATCCTCGGCGGCGAGGGCGGCGTTGAACCGGGCCTTTTGCTTCACGGTGAGGTGCTCGTAGCCGGTGAGCAGCAGTTGCCGGCTGGCCCAGACTTTGTCGGTGGCGGTGCCGCGGCGGCCGTGCAGTTGCCGGGTGATCCGTTGACGGACCTGGGTGACCATGAGGTTGGCGAGGGCGACGAGATGCCACTTGTCGACTGCGATCCGCGCGTCCGGCAGGGCGGTGCGGATCCCGCCCGCGTACGGCGCGGACGGGTCGATCACGACCAGGTCGATGCCGGCCCGGAACGCGGGTGTCTGCAGCGCGAGCCAGTCGATCACGCACGCCCCGGAGCGTCCCGGGGTCAGCCCGAGAAGGTGCCCGGGCAGGGTGGGGTCGGCGTTGACGAACGAGGTCATCCACGGGTTCGACCGTGTCCAGCCGGCCTCTTCGAGCACCCAGCGCACCGACCGGGCGCGGGTCTCGTCGATGCCGAGCACGCGGGTGGGTTCCGGCTCGGGCAGCCACTGGTTGGCCAGTGCGATGAGCGCCCGGTGCGCGGTCGACCACGCCACCTGGTACTCGCTAGTGCCCCGAGTTTGAAGTTGTTTTACGGTCAGCTTTCACCAGGATCTGCTCGGCGGTTTTCGTCCACACGAACGGCTGCGCCCGCGGATTCCACCCGTTGATGAACTCTCGGATCTTCGCCGTCAGTTCGCGGACACTGCGGAAAGTTCCGCGATGAATCGCTTGGCGTTCGATGATCCCGAACCACACCTCGACGAGGTTCATCCACGACGCCGACGTCGGGGTGAAATGAACATGGATCCGCGGATTCGCAGCCAGCCACTCGCGGACCTCGGCCTTCTTGTGGGTGGCGTAGTTGTCCATCACCAAGTGCAGTTCCTGCTTCGGATACGCGCGTGCGACATGTTTGAGGAACACCAGAAACTCCTGGTGACGGTGTCGCGGCCGGCAGATCCCGGTCACCTTTCCGGTCGCGATCTCCAACGCCGCGAACAAGGTGGTGGTGCCGTTGCGGATGTAGTCGTGGGTTTGCTTCTCGGGCATTCCGATCTGCATCGGCAACGTCGGAGCGGTCCGATCCAATGCCTGGATCTGCGATTTCTCGTCCACGCAGAGCACGATCGCGTTCTCGGGCGGATCGAGATACAACCCGACGATGTCGGTGACCTTCGCGACCAGTTCCGGATCGGTGGAAAACTTGAATGTCTCACTGCGCCAAGGCTGCACACCGTACTCGCGCCAGATCCGTGCGACCGTGCCGTACCCGATCCCCAAATGTTTCGCGAGCAGGCGCGAACTCCAGTGTGTGACACCGTATTTCTTCGGCGGCGGCATCAAGGTCGCGGAGACGATCTCCCGGCGATCGAGGCTACGCGGCCGCCCCGAACGCGCATCG
>NZ_JBEORR010000088.1:0-3511 GCF_040302345.1 Streptomyces sp. NPDC126510
CGATGCGCGTTCGGGGCGGCCGCGTAGCCTCGATCGCCGGGAGATCGTCTCCGCGACCTTGATGCCGCCGCCGAAGAAATACGGTGTCACACACTCGTTCAGTGCGGTTTCCAGGACGGTTTTGGTGAACTGTTTGAGCAGGCCGTCCGGCCCGGTCAGCGACAGGCCCTGCTCCTTGGCCAGGCGCACCAACTCTGCGGCCGCCGCAGCTTCCGCGGAGGGCTCGGCCCTCTTCTTCGTCACATCTTCCAGTGTCGTCATCTCGGCACCTCCTCGCCGAGCATTCACTCAGCGTCTCGGGCCAAAACACCGATTGCGAAACAGTCCCGGCAGCCACCAATACTTTGGAAAACATCGTTCTTCTGAACCTCGGCTCGTTGCTCGGATGGCGTGGCAGGGAGGGAAGCGGTGCATGCGCCCCGGTTGTCAGGGGGTCCTGCTCGCGGCATCGGTGCGGGTGAACCGGGTGAAGTACCGCAGGGCGTCGGGGTCGTCGATCGTGTCGGATCCGATGATGCGATCGACGTCCGCTCCTTGGACGATGCGTTTGATCGGTATCTCGATCTTCTTGCCGGTGCGGGTGTGCGGGATGGCGGGTACTTCGATGATCTCGTCGGGAACATGGCGAGGGGACGCGTGGGTTCGGATCGCGGTGGTGATGCGCTCGCGGAGCTCCTGGTCGAGTGACCTGCCCGGTGCGGGGACGACGAACAGCGGCATCCAGTAGCCGCCGCCGTCGAGTTCGATTCCGACGACGAGTGCCTCGCCGACTTCCGGCAGGTCTTCGACGATGTCGTAGATGTCGGCGCTTCCGAAGCGCACTCCATGACGGTTCAGCGTTGCATCCGATCGACCGGTCACGACGACGCTGCCGCGTTCGGTCACGATTACCCAGTCGCCGTGACGCCAGAGACCGGGATAGGTCTCGAAGTAGGAGGTGCGATACCGGGTCCCGTCCGCGTCATTCCAGAAGAAGACGGGCATCGAGGGCATCGGTTCGGTGACCACCAACTCGCCGACGTCGCCAATGACGGGCCGACCGTTCTCGTCGCGGGCTTCCAGGGCCACACCCAGCATCGGTGCGGACAGCTCGCCCGCCCACACCGCCGTGTTCGGGGCGCTGCCGGCGAACCCGCTCACCACGTCGGTTCCGCCGCTGACGGAGGCCACCTGGATCGTCGATCCGACGTGGCCGCGGACCCAGTCGTACTGTTGCTCGGCCAGGGGTGCGCCCGTGGATCCGAGTATCTTGAGGTGGCTTAGATCGAGGTTTCGGGCGGGTTCGACACCCATTTTGGCGCAGGTGAGCAGGTATCCGGGGCTGACTCCGAGGACGCGGGCTCGGCAGTCCGCGGCGATCGTCCACAGGCGCTGCGGGTTCGGATACGTCGGACTGCCGTCATAGACGACGATGGTCGACCCGAGCAGGAGTCCGGACACGACGAGGTTCCACATCATCCAATTAGTGGTGGTGTACCAGAAGAAGCGGTCTCCCGGCCCGAGGTCGTGGTGCAGGCCGAGCAGCTTGTAATGTTCGAGCAGGACTCCGCCGTGTGAATGCACGATGCCTTTCGGTATTCCGGTGGTCCCGGACGAGTACAGCACCCACAAGGGGTCGTTGAAATCGACTCGCTCGAACTGCACCGGCGCGGGGCGAGCGAGGATGTCGGCCCATGCGTGAGCATCGGCGACAGCGAGGGCGTCGGTCAGGACCGGGACGTGCACGGTGGACCGCACCGTCGGCAGCAGGTCCTGCAGCGCGGCGACGTCGCTGCGCCGGTCGTGGGGACGACCGTGCCAGGTGTTCAGATGCGCAATGGCATCACGCTGCAGACCGCGAGCGTGGTCGAAGTCGAACTCCTCCAACGATTTACGGGCAGGGAAACGAGCGGCGCGGATCCGGGATTCGCCGCCGTGACTTTCTCGCGCGGAGACTTCCCGCTGCAGGCACGCGACCAGAAATTCTTCGTGAGTCCAACTCTCTTCACGTGCTCGTTCGGTCAATCGTCCGGCGGCATCACGCAAGGTCGGTGCTTTGAGGGCGCGGGACAGGAAATTCAACTCGGCGGTCAGATCATGCTGAGGCTGCCGGGTTCCGCTGTTGTTGGTGGTCATAGTGCCTCCGTTCCATCGTAGTCAGGGACGTCGAACATGGCGTCGTAATCGCTCAGCGATCGAATCTGAACCTCCGGTTCAGCCGCCGGGTGAACCACTGTGATGCGGTTATGGCGCAGTGTGACAGCAGCTTTCACGTGATCGGAATCGGAGATCGTCTGATGTTTCGCCCACGCCCGAACATGATCAGCGACGCACCGGCCCGCGCACCACACTCGCACCCGGGCCAGATCGGCGGTGACCTCGATGCGCTGTCCGATCACCGACGGATGCACCGAGTAGTCGTTCGAATCGAGTCGGATGTAGTGATCGCGGGCCAGTCTGGTCGAGTACTGCCATCCGGTCACCGGTGGCACGGGCGGCAACTCGAGCATTCGGGCGCGGTCGGCATCGATGCGATCGGCCGGGGCGCAGCCGAGGGCGCGTTTGCGACGGCTGTTCGCGATCGCTAACCACGCCGACAGTTGCCGGTTGAAATCATTGGGACCGGTGAACGAACGGCCGGGCAGAAACGAGGTCTCCAGATAGTCGTGATTGCGTTCGATGATGCCCTTCGCTTCCGGATCGGCCGGCTTACAGACGAGCACTTTCGCACCGAGAGTGCCGCGAAATCCCTGGCAGTCCTGCGTTAGTTCCACCTTGCGGTGCCGCCATCGGCCGATGGCACCTTCGCCGTCCCAGACAAGTACTCGGGGCACTGCGCCGAGCCCGACGATCAGGTGCCACCAGCCGGCGAACAGGTCTTCGGCGCCGCGGGTGGGAATCAACAAGGCAGAGAACCAGCGCGAATATCCGCAGGTCATCGTCAAGACCGGTAGTTTCGTCGCGGTCCGAACATGGCCGTGATCGATCGGCAGAGTGATCGGAGGGAACCAGAAGTCGCACTGAGCGATCTCGCCGGGAAGATACGTGGTTCGTGAAGCCGGGTCCGGCGGCAGATAGACCGGTCGAAATTCGGCGACCCTTGTGCTCAGGGTTCGGATTGAGCGGTCCCAGCCGATGCGTTCGGCGATCACCGTTGCGGGCATCGTCGGGAACTCGTGGAGCAACTCCCGAATGCGGGGTTCGACGACGTCGACGATCGAACCAGATTTGGCGCGTTGATATTTCGGTGGTCCGTCGGCGGCTAACGCCGAGCGGACGGTGTTGCGGGAAACTCCCATCAGGCGAGCGATTGCCTTGATCGGCAACCTTTCGCTTCGATGCAGACGCCGGATTTCGGCCCAATCTTCCACGGACAGCATCCCTTCGTCCCTCCTGGCTCGACTAGAGCCAGGATCGGCGGTCAGGGGTCAATATTGGGCTCTCCGCATTTGAGCGGGGCGTGTGCTGATTTCATGCTGCTGGTCTCTGCCCTCGGGTGAGGGCGATGTGGACCATGATGCGCCTTCGGTAG
>NZ_JBEORR010000089.1:0-3410 GCF_040302345.1 Streptomyces sp. NPDC126510
GTTCCATCCATTCGGAGTTCGAACGTGATTCGTGAAGCCGACCATTTCCGGCTCCGGCGCATTGCTTCGATCTCGGCCACAAGCCCTGCCGCTGTAGCGGTCGGTTGATGGTGCGGCGTGCTGGATCGGTCCTGTAATCCCAGGTCACCGTACTTGCGATACCGGTTGACCCACTTGGAGGCGCATTGTCGTGAGATACCCATTTCGGCGGCGACGTGGGCGATCGGGCGGTCGTGACACCGCTCGATCAGGCGTCGTCTTCCCTCGACGGTGAGTGGGGCATTACGGTGTGTCACAGGGCTGGTCCTTCTTGGTCGAGAACGGCTATGTCGCAATTCCTATTCTCGCGCCGAGGACCAGCCCGTCTACTTCAGTCCCGCGTCATCAACGTCCGTACCCGCAACATCTAGTTCGGCAACGACGACATACGTCTGTGCGGTCAAAGGCTTGAATCCTTTCGTTGTCAAGGTCAGTGCCTAAGTCCAGGTGAGCGAAAGCAGATCGGGTTTCCCCAACCGCGCCACTTCAGCGAGGCGGCGTTTGAGATCCCACATCAACCGCTGGTTTGTGCCGAATCGTTCTCCACGCCCGACGACCGCTAGCTGTCTTCGAGAATATGGTGCCTGTCTGGCTGCCAGACGACTAGATGACCTGATTCCGTGGTAAGGAGGTGAACGAGGAAAACCGGAAAGCACGATGCTGCGAGTAGTGATCACCCGCGTGATTGCGGTGCGAGCGCCTGTGTCGACACTGACGATCGCGAACACCTGACACCTTCCGTCCTCACTAAGATCGTCTTGATGGCACCGATTGGACAGCTTTCACTGGCAGTCAGGGTGACTCATCAAGTCCTGCCTAACCCGACAAGAACACCGATATGATCGCGGCACCTCGCATTTCGTATCATATTGCAGTACAGAATAATTCGGTCACTTACTAATACAGAGTCAAGAGTTGTCGACGGCGGCGATCTGCCTTGTCCACGCATACCACGCCACTCCGCAGAACGCTGCTACCATCACGAGGTCGGCGACGATTGCTACGGGCACCTCACGCGTAGCTCGGGCGATCGGGAACGCAACCGCCGCGATGAGCACTAGGACAGCGCAGGCCGGCGGAACCGTGCGGGCACGCCACTGCATGGTTCCAAACACAACAAGCGCGAAGGGAAAGGTCGGCCCCGCGAGCAGCAACATGATTGTGCCGGCCGTCGGGTAGCCGGCGAACGACGCTAGTGCCGAACTGTCGTCGACGCCGAAGACACCCTCGAAGAAACCTTGCAGCCCGAACGCGACAGTCCCGAACATGCCTACCAGCACCAGCAAGAACCACAGCCCAGACACAACCGGGAAGGGGGCACGCAGCTTCTCGTACTCACCTAGGAGCCCGAACACCCACGGCACGGTCGATACAGCGATGAGCATGCCACCGACCACTCCGTAATGCCCGTCGTTCCAGAACAGCGGCGAAAGCCCAAAAATCGCCGGACCCACAATCAGTCCTAGTATTTGCATCCGTGCAATAAGCATGGACCGACCATAGCCGTTCAGCGAAATAGGACTGGGCGAAACTGTCAATGATCGCGTCCATATCCGGCTGAACGGCGAAGCTCAAGATCAGAATGTCGGCAACCGACTGGATTCATAGAGTCGATCATGCGCCTTGCCCACGATTCCCGTGTAGACAATCAGATCTAGATGGGCGGGTTGAGTACGAAACGTCGACGGCGACGATCATGTGCACAGTTACGCCGTCGGTCCGACTAACTTCGTCGTCTTGGCGGTGAAGACGCGTGCGTGTGGCCCTCGACCAGGCTCAGACTCGCAACCACTCCCGAGTGGCGATCACCAAGGCAGCGACCCCACGGTTAAGTGTCGGTTGAACTTCCGGAGCGAAATAGGCCGAGTGGTTCGATGGGATATCGCGGTCGATGCTCCCTGCCTCCGCAGCGGCCCGATACGTTGCCGGGTGCGTACCCCCGAGAATCCAGTAGACCAACGGCGCACTCGCAGCAGTAGCGAGCAAACCGACATCCTCGCTTCCCGAGACCTGCCCGGGGTCAAAGACCGTGTCGTCGCCGAACGCCGACCGGAACGCGACCATCGTGCGCTCAGTAGCATTGTCTCCATTGACCGTAACGGGAAAAGACTCCGCCCGCACGATCACAGGATCCGGCGCTCCGGACGCTGCCGCCTCGGCACTCACGATGCGCTCGATCGCAGCCAACATACGCTCCCGCACATCCTCACTGTAGGAGCGAATGGTCAGGCCAAGCTCCGCGCTGTCAGGGATGATGTTGTTCTTTGTGCCGGCGTTGAGCCGCCCAACGGTAACCACCGCGGTCTCCTTCGGCGCAATCTCCCGGGAGACAATGGTCTGCAACCGCCCGACGATGGACGAAGCGATGACGATCGGATCGATCGTGGTCTCGGGCCTCGATCCGTGTCCACCACGTCCCTGCACCGTTATGTCGATGCTGTCAGCTGAAGCGAAGGCCGCGCCAGAGTGAGCTCCGACCATCCCGGCGGGTGCGGGCCCGACGTGCTGGCGAGTACGACATCCGGTATCGGCACTCTTTCATACAGCCTGTCGTCGAGCATTGCCTGCGCGCCGCGCCCGACCTCCTCGGCTGGCTGAAACACAGCCACGACCGTGCCACTCCAATCCCCCCGCGTCGCGGCAAGCTCCCGAGTCGCGCCGATCAGACAGGCAACATGCACGTCATGCCCGCACGCGTGCATGACACCTGATGTGATGCTGGCATACGCCAGACCAGTGGCCTCCACCACCGGCAATGCATCCATGTCAGCTCGCAGCAGCACCGTCGGCCCACTACCGTTCCGAAGCACACCGACGACCCCCGTGGCTCCGACGCCCTCGATAACAGCGAACCCTGCGGCCCGAAGTTCCGCGGCAGCGATTGCAGCCGTGCGTGTTTCTTCGAAGGAAAGTTCTGGATGCGCATGCAGGTCGCAGTAGAGCTCGTCAAGGTTCACGTACCCATCATGCCGTGTCCATCCAGGGCACAGCCCGACTGGGGCAACCTCAAATTCTTTCAAGCAAGTTTCGACCAACTCGACGCCACCGACCCAACGCTCTCAGGAGATCGTTACAAGCATGGGCTGGGTCTACGCGCAGCCAAAACGCGTTGGACAGCATCGAAATGCGTATAGCGGCATTGGGACCCACAAAAGGCACCCAAACATCACGCTCTTGGAATCTTCCGACCATGTGGATACCAACCTCGGCGGATCCAACCGATTTCATCACCCAATATTCCCAAAACAACACCACTCCCGTTCGCTACGATGCATCCGGGAGTGTCCGATTAACGGTGGATCCGACCTTGATGTCGGTTAGTTACCGTTCAGGGTGATGCGTCCTTCGAAGGTGATCGCAAACGCATTGAG
>NZ_JBEORR010000090.1:0-3293 GCF_040302345.1 Streptomyces sp. NPDC126510
TGGACGCCGTTGCCGGTGCAGTACGCGGATTACTCGTTGTGGCAGCGTGAGGTTCTCGGGTCCGAGGACGATCCGCAGTCCGTCATCGCGCAGCAGATTGCGTTCTGGTCGGATGCGTTGGCTGATCTTCCGGAGCAGTTGGATCTGCCTGGTGATCGTCCGCGTCCCGAGATTGCTTCAGGGCGCGGCGCCAATCACAGTTTCACCATCGAACCGCAGCTGTGGTCCGAGCTGGACGAACTGGCCAAGGCAACGAATGCAACTCCGTTCATGGTTGTTCACTCGGCTCTGGCGGTGCTGTTGGCACGACTGTCCGCGACGACCGACATTGCGATCGGTGCCCCGATCGCGGGTCGTGGTGAAGCTGAGCTCGATGACGTGATCGGTATGTTCGTCAATACTTTGGTGTTGCGTACCGAGGTTGATCCGTCGATGTCGTTTGCGGAGTTGTTGGCTTCTGCGCGTGAGGTGGATCTGCAGGCGTTCGCGCATGCGGATGTTCCGTTCGAGCGGATCGTGGAAGCGCTCGATCCGGTTCGTTCGCAGGCTCGTCATCCGTTGTTCCAGGTGGCGTTGACGTTCCAGAACCTCGGTCAGACGTCTCTCGACATGCCCGGCCTCAGTGCTGCTGCAGTCGAGTTCGACGCCGCACTGGCCAAGTTCGACTTGCAGCTCACTCTCGAAGAGGCTGAAGCCGGAATGTCTGCGACCCTGACGTATGCGACGGATCTGTTCGACGAATCGACCGCTGTCGACTTCGCCGATCGCTTCCTGCATGTTCTGCGTGGCGTCACCGCGGATCCGAATCTTGCTGTCGGTGATGTGGACGTACTCACTGTCGGTGAGTTGGACCGTGTTCTCTCCTGGAGTGGGGTCGGCACCGATGGTGGTGTGGATTCGACGTTGTCGGCGTGGTTCGATGATGCTGCTGCGCGGTTTGGTGATCGGGTTGCGGTGCGGTTCGGTGACGAGTCGTTGTCGTATGGTGAGTTGTCGGTGCGGGCGAATCGTTTGGCGCGCAGGTTGATTGCTCAGGGTTGTGGTCCGGAGTCGTTGGTGGCGGTGGCGTTGCCGCGGTCGGCGGATCTTGTGGTGGCGTTGTTGGCGGTGGTGAAGTCCGGTGCGGGGTATTTGCCGGTGGATCCGTCGTATCCGGCTGATCGTGTCGAGTTCATGTTGGCCGATGCTGCTCCGGTGGCTGCGATTTCGTGGTCCGGGCGTGAGTTGGTGTTGCCTGTTGGTTTGCCGGTGGTTGATGTCGACGCGGTGGATGTGTCGGAGTTCGATGGTTCGGTGGTGACGGATGCGGATCGTGTTGCGCCGTTGCGGTCTTCGAATGTTGCGTATGTGATTTACACGTCGGGTTCGACGGGTCGCCCGAAGGGTGTGCAGGTTCCGCACACGACGGTGGCGAAGTTGTTTGCGAATACCGAGGGTGTGTACGGGTTCGACGAATCCGATGTGTGGACGATGTTCCACAGTTATGCGTTCGACTTCTCGGTGTGGGAGTTGTGGGGTCCGCTGTTGTACGGCGGCACGTTGGTGGTTGTGGATTATGTGACGTCGCGGTCGCCGGAGCAGTTCTTGGAGTTGCTTGCTGCTGAGCGGGTGACGGTGCTCAATCAGACGCCGTCGGCGTTCTATCAGTTGGCTGAGGCTGATCGGTTGGCGTCGGAATCCGGTCGGGCTGCCGAATTGTCGTTGCGGTGGGTTGTTTTCGGTGGGGAGGCGCTCGAGCTGCGTCGCTTGTCGGATTGGTACGGCCGCCGCGGTGATTCCGCGCCGACGTTGGTGAACATGTACGGCATCACGGAGACGACGGTGCATGTGAGCCATCGTGTGTTGGATGCTGCGATGGCGGCGGATGCGTCGGCGAGTGTTGTGGGTCAGGCTATTTCGGGTCTGCGGGTGTTCGTGTTGGATACGCGTTTGGCTCCGGTGCCGGTCGGTGTCGCGGGTGAGATGTATGTCGCTGGTGTGCAGTTGGCTCGGGGTTATCTGGGTCAGGCGGGGTTGACGTCGACGCGGTTTGTGGCGAATCCGTTCAATGCCGGCGAGGTGTTGTACCGCACGGGTGACGTGGCGTCGTGGAACAGTGCTGGTGATTTGGAGTATCTGGGTCGCGCGGATGATCAGGTGAAGATCCGTGGTTTCCGGATCGAGATCGGTGAGATCGAGTCTGCGGTGTTGGCGGATGTGTCGGTGGCGCAGACGGCGGTGGTTGTTCGTGAGGATTCTCCGGGTGATCAGCGGTTGGTGGCGTATGTGGTTCCGGCTGCGGGTGTGAGCGTGTCGGTTGACGATGTCCGCACCGGTGTGGGTTCGTTGTTGCCGGAGTACATGGTGCCGTCGGCGTTTGTGGTGTTGGATGCGATTCCGTTGACGGTGAACGGGAAGTTGGATCGTCGGGCGTTGCCGGTTCCGTCGTTGCAGGTTGCGGTGTTCCGTGCTCCGACGTCGGTGGTGGAAGAGGTTGTGGCGCAGACGTTTGCGGATGTTCTGGGCGTCGAGCGTGTTGGTTTGGATGATGATTTCTTCGCGCTCGGTGGTAATTCGCTGATTGCGACGCAGGTGACGTCTCGGTTGGGTCAGGCGTTGGATGCTTCGGTGTCGGTGCGGGAGTTGTTCGAGGCGTCGACCGTCGAAGGGCTTGCTGCCCGACTCGGTTCTCATGTCGGTGGTGGTTCGCGTGCGGCGTTGACTGCGCAGGTGCGTCCGGCGCAGGTGCCGTTGTCGTTTGCGCAGCAGCGCATGTGGTTCCTCAACCGATTCGACACGGCATCGGCTGTCAACAATGTTCCGGTTGCGATCACGCTCACCGGAAAACTGGACGTGTCGGGGCTGGAACAGGCGGTCTCGGACGTTATCGGCCGCCACGAGGTTCTGCGCACGGTCTACCCCGAGGTCGACGGCGTCGGCTACCAGAAGATCCTCTCGGCAGGAGATGTCTCGATCGATCTCGGTGCAGAACGCGTCACCGACGACCGAATCCAGGCGGAGCTGTATTCGTTCTTCGCCCAGGGTTTCGATGTCACTGTCGAGGTTCCGTTGCGTGCCAAGCTTTTCCAGGTCGCCGATGACGACTTCGTGTTGTCGTTCGTGATGCATCACATCTCGACTGACGGTTTCTCGATGGGCCCGTTGACCCGTGACGTGATGACCGCCTACTACGCGCGAACCAACGGCCAGGCTCCGACCTGGACGCCGTTGCCGGTGCAGTACGCGGATTACTCGTTGTGGCAGCGTGAGGTTCTCGGGTCCGAGGACGATCCGCAGTCCGTCATCGCGCAGCA
>NZ_JBEORR010000091.1:0-2611 GCF_040302345.1 Streptomyces sp. NPDC126510
TCACTACAATTACCACCGACCGCATTCAGCACGCGGAGGACGACCGCCCGCCGCTTACCGCCGGCACCGCGTCACCAACGTCCGTTCCTCCTACAACTGATATGTAGAGAAATTTGTCAAGGGACAGGTGGAAACGGCCTCGGGAACGGCAGTTCCCGAGGCCGTTTCCGTTTCGGTCGACGGACATGAAGAACGGCGGGTGACATGTCGATATTCACGACTCGTGGTCAGACTGATATACGCGGGTTGGCTACCGCAGGACGACTGTTCGGCAGGAACGGTGCTGCTGCTCTAGGGTCGGGCGTCGCAATCGGTTCCAATTTCGGAACCTGTTGCTGCCCATAGTTGTTTTCGCAGATCGTTCCTCACGCTGCCATCACGCCCTTTGCGATTGTCTATCGACCGAAATCTAGGGGAAGGACAAGCTCAGGGCTGGTCGTCGACGACCGCCAGCGACCAACACCATCCCGCAAGTTCTCTGGCTACGGCGACATTGGCGATCACCGGACGCTTCTTACGGGCGGTGAACTGCTCCCACCGATGATGCAGGCGGTGGTTGCCGGCATGCCCACGAGCACGCGCAGCGGGGCTGGCTTTCGCCCATCGAGTGCGCATGACCTGTCCAGGGTTGCGGTAGATCTTGCGGTGATGCCATGCTGCCTCGACCAACAACCGACGTGCATGACCGTTGCCGGTCTTGGTGATCGAACCCTGTGATCGTGATGTCCCCGAAGAGTATTCACTCGGCACCAGGCCGACATAGGAACCGATGGTGCTCCCCGTAAATCGCTGCCAGTCGCCGATCTCGACCGCCAACCCGAACCCGGTCAAAGTAGAGATTCCGCGTAAACATCCCAAACGGTGCACCATCGGCGTGTAGGGACTGTTCTCCGCCATCTCCTCGATCGCCGTATCCAGTCGGTCACGGCGGCTTCGGGTGAGCAGCATCGCTTCATAGTTCGAGTCGAACGTGGCCTGCAACGCCGACTGCTCGAACCTCTGACTTCGTAGCCACACATCATGCGCACCAGTCCACGCCGCACCACCAGAATAGACAATGCCCTGCCGCAGAAGAAGTTTCGACAAGCGATGTCGGCATCGCATCAGATCCCCGCGAGCATCCTCACGGGCACGGACCAGATCTCGGGCTGCCTCTTGTTCTACCGAAGGGACCGTGACCTCGACGATCTCGTCCAGTCGGAGCAACCGCGCCAGATGCAGCGCGTCGCGAGCATCGGTCTTGACGCGGTCACCAGCAGGTCTCTGCAATTTCGACGGCGCAACCACCACGCACTCCACACCCGCTTGATTCAGAGCTCGGTACAGGCCGAATCCGGTCGGTCCGGCCTCGTAGACGGCTTTCACCGGACCCGGCAACGAACGCAACCAGGCGAGGATCTCACCGGAGTCCGGACATAATCGTTGTTTCCATACTTCACCGGTTTGACCGTCGATCGCACATGCCACTACAGACAGTGCGTGCACGTCCAATCCGACACTCGTACGCTGATACATCACCGGGGCCTCCTGCAAATGTAGGCACTACCGATCCAGGCTTCGCCTACTCGGCAACCCACGGCAACTTGCAAGCGAGTCCCCGGCCCGAAACGGGCCGACCCTCATACCGTCTAGACATACAATTCGACGAGAACGTCATCGACGAGCAGCTTCGCATAATTGACCGACAGCCATCCCGGTGTCCAGGTGCTGCTTCGTGATGGGCGCATAAGACTGAAGATCATCCGCCGTGTAATAAACGACGGCATCCAAATATTCCAGCGGATTCTGGCTCAATACCGCTGCGACAGCAAGGGTTTTGAATGTGGAACAGAACGCGAAACGCTCGTCAGCTCGATACTCGACCATCCCTCCCGTTCTCGGATTGGCCGCATATACACCCAAGCGGGCATCGTATTTGTCTTCGAGATCAGCCAGGAGGTGGGCTCGATCCTCTTCGCTTGCCGTTGACGTTTGAGAACTTGTCGTCGAAGGATTCTTCGCTGAACAACCGGCAAGCGGTACCAGCACCGCTGCGCCCAATAGCGTCCGACGCGTAACACCGCGAAACATCGTCATTCTCGCCTCTCTTGGCTATAGAAATACAGGTTGGTGAAAATGTGGATCGGCAGGGCAGGAAGCCCCGACTGGTCCGACGGCGACCCGATTGGAAAAGTGGGTCTTATCGGTCAATATCCAAGGGGTGCAGGAAGTGTCCGGCGATATCGAGTGCAGGGTTCAACCAGCCCATTCTCTGTTTCATACCGCTGTGTATGGCACTGGCTGTCAGTCCGTTGGGGATGTTTGTGTCCGGCTGACCCGGGACGTCGCTAACCCGTGCATCCCCCGAGGGCGTTCAGCTTCCGTAGCTGGTGGAGCCACTCGACGATCCGGTGATCCCACAGAAGAAACTGAAGAAATCACTCGACCCGGATGTGCTTGCGGACTCGCTGCCGAACGCACCGGCGCTACCACTGTCACTTCCACTACTCGCACTGCCGCTCGATCCTGTGCCGCAGCGGGAGTGTCCGATTAACGGTGGATCCGACCTTGATGTCGGTTAGTTACCGTTCAGGGTGATGCGTCCTTCGAAGGTGATCGCAAACGCATTGAG
>NZ_JBEORR010000092.1:0-2580 GCF_040302345.1 Streptomyces sp. NPDC126510
TGTCGACGGCCATCGTAAGCTCCCCACTGGCGGCCATTTATGGCGCATTTTGTGGCCATGGTTTCTCCCCGCGTACGGCCAGATAGTTCCCCACCTGCTGTGAGTCAGATTCGGTCCCGGCAACGCTGGGTGGATGAAATCGAGCAGGGAGATCATGGAAATTTTGGAGGCGTACGACCTCACGGGTAGTTATCGGGCGGCGGCGGAGCTGGCTGGGTGTGATCACCACACGGTGGCCCGGTATGTGCAGATGCGCGCTGCGGGGCAGCCGCCGGACCGCCGGCGGCATCGAGCGCGGGCGATCGACGACTTTCTGCCGAAGATCGAGGAGTTGGTGGTCCGCTCGCAGGGCAAGGTCCGCGCGGATGTCATCCACGAACGGATCGTCGCGCTGGGGTTCACCGGCGGTGAGCGGACCACGCGCCGGACGGTCGCGGAGGCGAAGGCCCAGTTTCGGGCTGGTCGGCGGCGAGTGTATCGGCCGTGGGTAACCGAACCTGGGCTGTGGTTACAGTACGACTTCGGTGACGGGCCAACGATTTCCGGCCGGAAGACGACGTTGTTCTGCGCATGGTTGGCGTGGTCGCGATTTCGGGTGGTGATCCCGATCTGGGACAAGACATTGCCGACGGTGGCGGCGTGTTTGGATGCGACATTCCGCCGCTTGGGCGGGGTTCCGGTCTATGTCCTCACCGACAACGAGAAGACCGCGACGATCGATCACGTGGCCGGGATCGCGGTCCGCAATCCGGAGATCGTGGAGGTGGCACGGCATTACGGCACGACGCTGCGGACGTGTTTACCTGCTGATCCGGAGTCGAAGGGAGGAAGTGAGGCGACGGTGCGGATCGCCAAAGCCGACCTGTTGCCGAAGGAGGTGAACCTGCGCGAGCAGTATCACTCTTTCGGTGAGCTCGAGTCGGCTTGCCGGCAGTTCTGCACCGACGTCAACACCCGCGTCCACAGCTCTACTCGGCGGCGGCCGGTCGAGCGGCTGGCCGAAGAGTTGCAGCGGCTGCATCCGCTGCCGAAATCTCCGTTCACCGCGGTGTTCGGCACTACCCGGCGGGTGAACTGGGAGTCGACGATCTCGGTGGAAGGGGTGCGGTATTCGGTGCCGCACACGTTGATCGACACTCGGGTCTGGGCCCGCTTCCATGGTGAGGAGCTGATCGTGACCGCCGTCGACAATGATGGCGGTGCAGTCGAAGTCGCGCGGCACCGCCGCGGCCAACCCGGTTCACCGGTCCTCGACAACGACCACTACCCACCCCGCCCAGACCGCGACGCCGCCGACCGGGTGCCCAAGCCTCGTACCGCCGCCGAGCTCGCCTTCCTACAGTTGGGCCAGGGTGCCAACAGCTGGCTGGTCGAGGCTGCCGCCGCGGGAGCGCGCCGCATCAGGGCGAAGATGGCCGAGGCCGTGGACCTTTCGAAGCTGCACTCCCCGGACGCAGTCGACAGAGCGTTGGGGACGGCGGCGATGACCGGCCGGTTCGCCGATCGGGACCTGATCTCGATCCTCGACTACCAAGTCACCCACGAACACGCTGATCCGGTCCGTCGCAGCGAGAACCACACTCTGCAACCGGGCACCGCCGCCTGGTCCACCTTCGGCCAGACACCAGCGCCGGCCAGCCCAGCCACTACTGACGATGAAAGCGATGACGCCTGATGAGCACCCCTTTGCGCACTGTTACCAGCGCTAACGGCGACCCGTTGGCCGAGGCGATCGACCTGACTAAACGCCTGAAACTGCCCCATATCCGCAGGTCCTTGAGCGATATCATCCCGACCGCGAAAGCCCAACGCTGGGACCCCGCCGAAGTCGTGCGGGTTCTCCTCGCTGAGGAAGCCGCCGGCCGGGACCGGGCGAACCTGCACACTCGCCGCAAACGCGCGGGTTTCCCTACCGGCAAGACCTTCGGCGACTGGGACGAAACGAAATCGTCGATTCCCCGCGCCACCCAGGACGCGCTCCGCACCCTGGAGTGGGTCGGGCGGCGTGAATGTTTCTGCGTCTGTGGGCCTTCGGGAACTGGCAAGTCTCACTTCACCGAGGCACTCGGGCAGGCCGCAGTCGAAGCTGGGCTGGCGGTGTCTTGGTTCACCATCGAAGACCTCGGTGCCCTGGTCCGCCGGCACCGTGCCGACGACTCCATCGCCCGAGCCCTGACGAGGATCATCCGCTCCGACCTGATCATCGTCGACGACATCGGTCTGCTCCCGGTCTCTGAAGACGCCGCCGAAGGATTCTATCGCCTCGTCGACGCTGCCTACGAACGCCGAGCGATTGCCGTCTCGAGCAACCTGCACCCCTCCGGCTTCGACGAGATCATGCCCAAAACATTGGCCACCGCCACCGTTGACCGGCTCCTGCACCATGCGCACGTCGTCGTCACCGACGGCGACTCCTTCCGCCTCACCGAAGCCACCACCGGCAAGGGGGTGAAGCCCTTCAGCTAACCCAAATCAGAAAGCGGGTGGGGAAAAACAACTGGCCGCCACCGGGGAGAACCCGTGGCCACCAGCGGGGAGAACTACTGGCCGCCTACGGGGAGAACTTCGTGGCCATTGACA
>NZ_JBEORR010000093.1:0-2287 GCF_040302345.1 Streptomyces sp. NPDC126510
CGCTCGCCGACGCCGGCAAGCTCACGGTCCACGTCGATCGCGTCCTGCCCCTGGCCGAGGCGGCCGAGGCGTTCCGCCTCAGCCAGACCCGGCGCGTCCGGGGCAAGATCGTGCTCGACGTCGGCTGACCCGGCATGGCACGGCGCGGTGTCACGGGAGCAGGACTCCGCGGCTACCGTTCTCGTCGCTGCCCTCAGCGAGTGGCTGTGACCTTTGGCCGTCACGCGGTGGGATCCACGTTCCATTGGTGTGGCGAGCGTGTGGTAGGCGGCTGCAGCGGCAGGCGGGCGCTCATTCGCCCCAGGCTTCGGCGTCGCTCTTGCCATGACCGTATCGGGCGAGGGCTTCTCTCAGCGCGGTCCGCTGCTGGTCCGTCATCGGCCCGAGGACGCAGACAGGGACCCGCCCGTTGCGGACGCGTGCGGCTACCGGGAACGGCCACCCTGCGAGAGGGATTACAGCCGAGCGCTTGGCACCCTTCGTGAACTTGACGCAGAGAGCGGCAGGAGACTGATACCAATTGCCGATCCCGGCCAGTCTGTTCTCGCCTTTTATCCTGTTGATGGCGAACAACTGTACATGGTTCCATTGGCACTGGTATTCATGCCTCCCGAAGCCGATGGTGGTTCTGATGCCCTGCGGCCCGATCTGCAAGGACCATGCGGACCTGTCATATATAAGCCTCAACGCACCTACACCGAGCGGGCCCATCAACATGATGATTCCCACGATGCTGGAAGCCATGAACACGAACGACCACCCGTTGCCCTGACCGGGCCGGCCTCCCATTCCCAGAGAGATCACGACACCGGCTAATCCCACCGCCGACACCTTCGCCATCGAAGCGGTGATGCTGCGCAATTCCCGAGTATCGGTGTAACTGGAAAGGGGTTCCTTTCCCGTCCACAAGATTGTGAATGGACCTTCCGGCCTGGTGGGCTGTGGATCCATCGGGAGGGTGGGCGGCTGCACCACCGGGGTCTTCGCGTCCGACGTTCCCCCGTTCCCTGGGTGTAGCGCCTGCAGTTGCTGAAGGCGTTCTTGGACCTGTCGGGCCGTCTGTGGGCGCCGACCGGGGTCGCGTTGCAGAAGGTCGGCAACCAGGGCAGTCACTGCTGACGGGAGGTCGGGGCGAAGCGAATCGAGACATGGTGCCGCTTCGTCGAGTTTGCGTCGCATGACCGCGAGCCCGTTGTGTCCGGTGAAGGGTGGCTTGCGGGTGAGCATGGCGAACAGCACTCCGCCGAGGGCGTACAGGTCGGAGCGTTCGTCACCGCGCTCGGTGAGGAATTGTTCGGGTGCGCCATATTCCGGGGTTCCGGCCGGAGTTAGCTGGGAGGAGCGGGCTACGGTGAATGAGGTATGGATGAACCCCGCGATCCCGAAGTCGACGACCTTCACCTGGCCGTCCGAGGTGAGCATCACGTTGTGTGGTTTGATGTCGTAGTGGATGACTTGGGCCCGGTGCGCAGCTACCAGAGCCGCGCAGATCCCGCTGGCGATCTCCAGAACACGGGCTAGGGACACGGGACGCTCTGCATGGACGAGTTCTGTGAGCGTTGCACCCTCGACCTTCTCCATGACCAGGAACAGCATGTCCTCGTGGATCCCCCGGTCGTACAGGGCGACCACGTTCGGGTGGTTGATCTGCGCGGCAGCAACCGCCTCGCGCTCAAACCGCTGAGGCAACTCCGGGTGGTCGACCCCGTCGAGGTCGAGCAGCTTGACCGCGACGTCACGGTGGAGTGTGCGGTCCCGAGCGGCCCACACTTCCCCCATACCGCCCCGGCCCAACCGCTTGAGCAGCTCGTAACGGCCCACGATCAGTTCCCCGCGCTCCACGCCCACCTCCGTCGGCTCTGACATGTCAGGAGTCACAGTACGGTCGCTGCAATCGGCAGAACCGGCGAACGGCATCTTGATGCAGCCACGAAGGAGCCCTTGCTGCTCAGAGGGCCCGTGGACTTCCATGGGGCGGGAACTCTCAGCCTCCGCAAACGCTGGCCGTGCCCGTCCCAGTTCGGGGTTGGGGTGCTGCGGCCTGTGTGGTGGGCATCAGAACAACGGGGGTAGCTCTCCGATGGGGATCTCCCGGCAACCTCGGGGGACCGTCAATGCTGGAGCAGCTCACCGAGTTTTGTCGGCGGCTCGTCCACTCAGGTCAGCCAACCTAGGGCACTTGCGCAACGGACCCTAAAGGGTGTTGCAGAAGGCTTGGTGGCGGGCATTTTGCCTGTATGGGTGGGGTGTTGAGGGCTGAGCCGGTGTGGGTGGAGACGTTCACCGG
>NZ_JBEORR010000094.1:0-2181 GCF_040302345.1 Streptomyces sp. NPDC126510
AACGTCTCCACCCACACCGGCTCAGCCCTCAACACCCCACCCATACAGGCAAAATGCCCGCCACCAAGCCTTCTGCAACACCCTTTAGGCCGTGTTTCGAAAGTGGATCTTGAGCGTTAGATGATCACGGTTCATGGGGCGGGGAGATCTCACGGACGAGCAGTGGGCGGTGTTGGAGCCGTTGTTGCCGAAAGGGACGAAGACAGGGCGGCCACCCGTGTGGGCCCGGCGGCGGCTGATCGACGGCATACGGTTCCGGGTCCGTACCGGTGTTCCATGGCGGGACGTACCCGTTGAGTACGGACCGTGGGGCCGGATCTATGACCTGTTCCGCCGGTGGCAGCGGGACGGCATCTGGCACAAGATCCTCACGCTGCTCCAGTCTCTGGCCGACGCGAAGGGTGCGATCACATGGAACTTGAACGTCGACTCCACGGTGTGCCGCGCTCATCAGCACGCGGCCGGGGCACGCAAGCAGGGCGACCTGCAGAAAGAGCCACCAGGTGGGGTCTTCGCCGAGCCTGGTGATCATGCGCTGGGACGCTCGCGCGGCGGGTTCACCACCACGCTGCACCTGGCCGTCGAGCAGGGCCAGAAGCCCATGTCGATCGTGCTTACGGCGGGACAGCGCGGCGACTCGCCGCAGTTCGAATCCGTGCTGGAGAAGGTCCGCGTGCCCCGCATCGGGCCTGGCCGGCCACGCGTCCGGCCCAACCGAGTCCGGGCGGACAAGGCGTACACCTCCCGAAAGAACCGCGCCTATCTGCGTCGCCGGGGGATCCGCTGCACCATCCCGGACAAGGCCGACCAGGCGCGCAACCGCCAGAAGCTCGGCTCCCGCGGCGGCCGGCCGCCGCATTTCAACCCGGTCGACTACCGCGAGCGCCATGCGGTCGAGTGCGGGATCAACCGGCTCAAGCGTCATCGGGCCGTGGCCACCCGCTATGACAAGCTCGCGGTCCGCTACGAGGCCACTGTCCTTGTAGCCGCCATCAACGAGTGGCTGTGATCAGCACGTGTCCCTAGAGCTCAAAGTCCAGGGCCAGCTCTTCCCAGCGAATGCGCGAAGAGCAGGATCAGCGTCCTCGCCCGACGGAACCTCCGGGGTGGCCTGGAACCAGGCCACGATGAGAGCGGAGCGGTGCAGCACTGGGTCGAGTTCGGGGTCGACCGCTGTCGAGCCGAAAACACCGATCATCGGGCCTCCGGGCCCTTGGACGGGGTGGGCCGGGGCGGCCCGTGGTCGCCTCCCCCGCCCCATGGGATGATTTTGTCCTGGAACTACTCGAAGGGGGCGTAATGGCCCGCATCGAAGAAGCCATCGACATCTCCCGCCGCCCCGACGAAGTCTTCTCGTACCTGACGGATCCGAAGCACATCGCGGAGTGGGAGGAGAGCGCTGTAGCGGTGCGCACCCTGAGTGAAGGGCCGCTCGGCGTCGGCTCTCGCTTCCAGGTGCAGCGGCGGGTCGGGATTCTGAAGCTCCCCATGACCATGGAGGTCATGGAGATCGACCCGCCGCGCAGCTGGCACTTCCACGGCGTCGACGGTCCGGTCCGCGGTGACCTCCAGGGCAGGATCGAGCCGCTCGACAACGGCGAGCGTTCCCGGCTGACGCTGTCCGTAGATCTCGAGCCGCACGGCATCGGCAAGGTCCTCGTCCCGCTGGTGGTCAAGCCCATGGTCCGCAAGGAGATTCCGCGGGACAAGGTGCTCGCCAAGGAACTGCTCGAGGCGGGCGCGTCCTAGGTGTGCATCTGCCGGAGCTTGCTTACACCTGGGTCTGGGTCTTCTGCTTGAGGCGTTCGTACGGAGTCTGACCGCCGAGGGCACCGTGGGGGCGATGGTAGTTGTAGTAGTCCTCGCACTCGCGGAGCTTGTCGTTGAAGACGCCGGTGTCATCGATGACGAAGCCGTCGAGCATGCGGTAGAACTCCTCGGCGTCGATGCGGTGGGAGCGTTTCGACCTTGCCGTTGAGGGCGTGTATCGGAAGCGGATCATGCACATCACTGCTCGTCCGTGAGATGTCCCCGCCCCCATGAACCGTGATCATCTAACGCTTAAGATCCACTTTCGAAACACGCCCTAAAAGAGCGTTTTGTCCCGGTGGGGTTGTTTCGTGGTGCTTTAGAGGTCACATTGGTCTGAGGTTGCTGAGTCGGAAGTAACTGATGAGAACG
>NZ_JBEORR010000095.1:0-1853 GCF_040302345.1 Streptomyces sp. NPDC126510
CCAATGGCGAACCCCCGCTGAAGCTTGGGACGAACACCTACGATCAATTCAACAGCAACGTGTTGCTTCGACCAGTTGAATGCGCCTTGCGATCCTCTGTCGGTGTGGACCACGCAGCCTGCGACGAAATCTCGGCGGGCGACGGCGTTGTCGAGCGCATCGACCGCGAGCCGGGACTTCATCCGATCGCTGATGGAGTAGCCAACGATCCGGTTGGAGAATACGTCTTTGAACGCGCACAGGTAGAGCTTGCCTTCGCTCGTCCAATGCTCTGTGATGTCGCCCAGCCACAGCTGATTCGCAGCATCGGCGGTGAAGTTGCGTTGGACGTGGTCGTCGTGGACCGCAGGCCCCGGGCGCTTGGCTTTTCCGCGTTTCTTGCCGAACACACTCCACCAGCCGTTGTTCGAGCAGATCCGCCACGCTGTGCGCTCGGCCATCACCTGGCCGGCGTCGCGAGCCTCGTAGAACAGGAACCGGTAGCCGAACTCCGGGTCGTCCTTATGGGCCCTGAACAGAGCGTTCGCCCGGTAGGCCTCCGCGAGGTCGGCATCGGTCACCGGGTCAGCCAGCCACCGGTAGTAGGGCTGGCGAGCGATCTCGAGTACCCGGCACGTCACCGTGACGGGAATGCCGTCCTCGGCCAGCTCACGAACGAGCGGGTACATCATTTTCCCGGCAGGTTCGCCTGGGAAAGATAGGCGGCAGCACGGCGCAAGACTTCGTTCTCCTGCTCGAGCAACCGGATTCGCTTGCGCAGTTCCCGGTTCTCGACCACGTCCTCACCGGTAGTTCCTGATTTGATTCCGTCCTCGATATCGGCCACTTTCAGCCAACCCGTCAGGCAGGATTCACTGATCCCGAAGTCGGCGGCGATCTGCTTCAACAGCATTCCGGGCTCGCGACTGCGGGCAACCCGAACAACGTCCTCACGGAACTCTCGGGGATAGGGCTTCGGCATGGTGCACATCCTTCCAGCGGCACCTCTCGGCACCACAGATCAGATGTCACCTATCCGTGCAGCAGACCCTTCAGCGTCTACGAACACCGAATCCTTCAGATCCATCCCGTCGAAATAGGCGCTCGTAATGTCGACGCCGCGCAGATCAAGTCTCAGCCCAATGTCAGCCCACAGGCCCCCGGCTTCTTCGCCATTCTTCTCGAACTGCAGATGTATCCGGAACTGGCTGATTATTGCCTCGTTCACTATTCGCTGAGCTTTTACTCGTGCGCGCGACTCATCGTTCGGACCAGTGACATCCGGGACTTTACGATTATTTTGACGGAGGTAGGCACACAGGGTGTCTGTGATCGTCTCGCACTCAGCTCGCACGATGTTCTCCCGAGCGGTGACATTCTTCTTGCGTCGAAGCCGGAGCCAGTCGTCAGCCAAACCGACGAAGGCGTAAACCCCTGCTACCCGAATCGCGAAGTGCGACTCATCAGCGAGCTGCTTCGCAGCCCCCTCGAATCGACTCCACAGATCTTTCTCGGCATCTTCGAGCCGAGTTCTGTCAGCATTTGCGGTCTGAGCCATCGCCAATCGCGCGGCACCAGCCGATGCAATCGACGCCGCCACAATCGCGCCCAACGGGGCCAATACTGCGCTGTACCGCACTACCAGCCATTCCTTCGAGATCCCCACGACAACCAGCGCGAGCAAAGCGACGGCAGAAACCGCAGCGGAACCCGCCGAGACCCGAAACCACAGGTGTCGACGGCACGTGAAAACTGATCAAGTACGGCACTTCAATATTGGGCTCTTCGCGCTTGAGCGGGGTGCCCGGTAGTTGATGGGGCTCGTGGCCCCGACATGCTGTTGGTCTCTCACAACGCGACAACAGCGAGGCCAC
>NZ_JBEORR010000096.1:0-1430 GCF_040302345.1 Streptomyces sp. NPDC126510
ACACGTTGCTGTTGAATTGATCGTAGGTGTTCGTCCCAAGCTTCAGCGGGGGTTCGCCATTGGAGTCGTTTCCGTGGTCGCGTGTTGAGAGCGTGTGCGACTGCCGCGAGATCGTCTGGGCTCCATCGCGAGAGATCAGTTCCCTTCGGAAAGTATTGGCGCAGTAGTCCATTCGCATTCTCGTTGGTACCTCGTTGCCATGGGCTGTGTGGATCGGCGAAGTACACCTTCAGCCCGGTGTCGATGGTGAACTGGGCGTGTGCGGACATTTCCTTTCCTCGGTCCCAGGTCAGCGAGCGTTTGAGTTCGGTGGGCATCGACGCCAGTGCCTGTGCCAACGCTCTGTTCATCGACACCGCTCCGTATCCCGACAGTGCCGGCCCGTTCTTGGTGATCGGTTGCTGTCGCCACCCTTGTTCCCGAGGCAGGTGCACGAGGGTGGTGTATCCGGTTGTGCGCTCGACGATGGTGCCGATCGCGGACCTGTCCGTGCCGATGATGAGATCACCTTCGTGGTGCCCGGGGATCGCACGGTCGTCGGCTTCTTCGGGACGCTCGCTGATGAGTACGTCCGGTGTCACATGGGCCCAGGCAACGCGTTTCGCTCTCGCGCGTGGCATCCGAAGAGCGCGGCCGGTGCGCAGGCACAAGATGAGTTCGCGGCGCAGCGCACTGCGACCCTCGATGAACAGGGACTGGTAGATGGCTTCGTGGCTGATCCGCATGGACTCATCATCCGGGAAATCGATCGGTAGCCGGTGCGAAATCTGCTCAGGGCTCCACGCTTTCACCCATCGGCGGTCCTGCCGATGCGGCTTGTTCAAGCCCTTCCATTGCCGTTCGAGCGGTCCGGCGACAGCATCGCCGCCCGGCTTGGTGATCTGGCCTGAGAGTCGGTCCTCGACGTAGTGCCGTAACCGATCGTTTGCCGCGAGCTTGGCGGTCTTCGGGCGACGAGCAAACAACTCGGCTTTCCAGTGCGCCACGCTGGCGCGGTACTCGAGCGTGCCGCCACGCGTGGCAGCGTTACGCCGCAACTCCCGCGAGATCGTCGACGGGCTCCTCCCGATGGCACCCGCTATCGAGCGCACCCCATGGCCTGTGGCGTGCAGGATCGCGATTTCCTCACGCTCTGCCAAAGAGAGGTACCTGCCTGCCGGCGCGGGCCACGAGTACGGCGTCATCCCGCCAGCGTGCCGGAACCACCGCTGGCCCGCAGGCTGTCCCACGCCGACAGCGTCAGCTGCCTCGCGAGGAAGCTTGCCAGTACTGATCTGCTCCCAAAAATCTCGTTCCTTCGACCGTGGATGGCCCGGCGCTCCCGGTGACCTCATCGGAGCCCTGCCCGTTACTTCCCGCACCCAATCCGATGGACGACCCACAACACCCTCCTGACCTCGAATGTTGCGTCCACCGATTGAGCCCAATCA
>NZ_JBEORR010000097.1:0-1388 GCF_040302345.1 Streptomyces sp. NPDC126510
GGGACTATCTCGTTAACGGTGTTTCGGCCGTTTTCATCAGTAGGTTTCTGATCCGGGCCAACGATCCGCGAACGTGATCGCGAAGGCATTGAGAGCGGGTTTCCACCGTGTGATCCATCGTGCCTGACCTTTGCCTGTCGGGTCCAGCGAACGGGTCACCAGGTACAAACATTTGAGCGCGGCTTGCTCGCTGGGGAAATGACCGCGAGCTTTGACCGCCCTCCGGTAGCGCGCATTCAGCGACTCAATAGAATTGGTAGAGCATATGACTCGACGTATCTCCGTGTCATAGTCAAGGAACGGGATGAACTCCTCCCACGCGTTGTCCCATAGCCGGATGATCGCCGGATACCGCTTGCCCCAGTTCTCGGCAAGGTCGTCGAAAGCAGCCCGCGCCGCTGCCTCACTCGGCGCGGTGTAGATCGGCTTCAGTTCCCGCTTCAGTGCGTCCCAGTGCTGACGTGCCGAGAGCCGAAAGGTGTTGCGGATCAGGTGCACCACACAGGTCTGGACCGTGGTGGCCGGCCACACATGCTCGACAACCTCCGGCAGGCCCTTGAGACCGTCGCAGACGAGAAAGAAAACGTCTTTGGTGCCACGGTTACGGATGTCAGTGAGCACGCTCATCCAGAACTTGGCGCCCTCGCCGCCCGTGCCGGCCCACAAACCAAGCACGTCGCGGCGCCCGTCCAGGCTCACCCCGATGGCCGCGTAGATCGGCCTGTTCGCGACCTGGCCGTCGCGGATCTTGACCACGATGGCATCGATGAAGATCGCGGCGTACACCTCATCGAGCGGACGTGCAGACCAATCCTGCATCTCCTCGATCACCTTGTCGGTGATCCGAGAAATCGTCTCCTTCGAGACCGATGCACCGTAGATTTCAGCGAAGTGCGCGCTGATCTCCCCAGTCGTTAACCCTTTGGCGTACAACGATAAAACGATCTCATCAACGCCGTTGAGCCGACGCTGCCGCTTCTTGACGATCTGCGGTTCGAACGTCCCTTCGCGGTCTCGGGGGACTTCGATCGGGACCTGCCCGGTCGACTCGGTCAGTACCGTCTTCGACCGAGTGCCGTTGCGGATATTTGTTGATGCCCGATCCGGGTTGGCCTGGTTCTTGTCGTGCCCGAGATGCTCGGTCATCTCCTCGTTCAATGCCGTTTCCAGGACCGTCTTGGTGAACTGCTTGAGCAGCCCATCCGGGCCCGTCAGCGACAGGCCCTGCTCTCTCGCCAAGCGCACGAGCTCCGCTGCCGCCGCCTCCTCGGCCGACGGTGGTGTCGACTTCTTCTTCGTCACATCATCCAGTGTCGTCATCACGGCACCCTTCTCGCCGGGCATTCACCCAGCGTGTCGGGCCGAAACACCGTTTAAGAAACACTCCC
>NZ_JBEORR010000098.1:0-1381 GCF_040302345.1 Streptomyces sp. NPDC126510
CGGGAGTGTCCGATTAACGGTGGATCCGACCTTGATGTCGGTTAGTTACCGTTCAGGGTGATGCGTCCTTCGAAGGTGATCGCAAACGCATTGAGCGCGGGCTTCCACCTCATTGCCCATCGTGCCTTACCTTTCCCTGTCGGGTCCAGAGCACGCGTGGCCAAGTACAAGCATTTGAGCGCCGCCTGCTCAGTCGGGAAGTGCCCACGCGCCCGTACTGCGCGCCTGTAGCGAGCGTTGACAGACTCGATCGCGTTCGTCGAGCAGATGACGCGCCTGATCTCGACGTCGTAGTCCAGGAACGGAACGAACTCACTCCACGCGTTGTCCCACATCTTGATAATCGCTGGATACTGCTGCCCCCATTTCTGCGTGAACTCAGCGAATCGTTCCCTGGCCGCAAACTCCGACGGAGCGGTGTAGACAGGTTTGAGATCACGCGCCATCGCATCCCAATATTTACGAGAGGCAAAGCGAAAAGTGTTGCGTATCAGATGAATAATGCACGTCTGCACCACAGCGAGTTCCCAGACGGTGTTGATCGCTTCAGGCAATCCTTTGAGTCCGTCGCACACAACGATGCAGACGTCCGCCACACCACGGTTCTTGATCTCGGTCAGGACCGAGAGCCAGAACTTTGCGCCCTCTCCGCCCTCGCCGGCCCAGATCCCGAGGATGTCGCGTTCGCCATTGACGGTGACGCCGATCGCGACATACATCGGCCGGTTGGTGACCTGCCCATCGCGAACCTTCACGTGCACCGCATCGATGAACATCACCGGATACACCCGATCAAGTGGCCGGTTCTGCCACTCCGTCATTTCCCCGACGACCTTGTCGGTGATCCGCGAGATCGTGTCCTTCGACACCGACGCTCCGTAAATATCTTGAAAGTGCGCGGATATCTCGCCGGTCGTCAAACCCTTTGCCGTCAATGACAATACGATCTCATCGATACCCGTCAAGCGTCGCTGACGCTTCTTAACAATCTGCGGGTCGAACGAAGAATCGACGTCGCGTGGCACTTCGATCTCCACCGGCCCGATCTCAGTGAGCACCGTCTTCGAACGGGTACCGTTCCTCGAGTTGCCGCTGCCGCGGCCGGCGGCATCGTGCTTCTCGTAGCCCAGGTGCTCGGTCATCTCCGCGTCTAACGCGGTCTCTAGGACGTTTTTGGTGAGTTGATTGAGGAGTCCGTTCGGGCCCATCAACTCCACGCCCTGCTCCTTGGCCTGAGCCAGGAGCTGCTCGGCCAACTGCTTCTGATCCACCTCAGTCTCTGCCATGGGATCAAGTGTTTCGGTCATCGTCGATCCTTCCCGCCAAGCTCAGCTCGGCGTGTTGAATCAAGGACCGGATCCACCGTTATTCAGACAGTCCC
>NZ_JBEORR010000099.1:0-1329 GCF_040302345.1 Streptomyces sp. NPDC126510
GGCCAACGATCGGCGAACGTGATCGCAAACGCGTTCAGAGCGGGCTTCCACCTCGTTATCCATCGTGCCTGGCCCTTGCCTGTCGGGTCGAGCGAACGTGTCACCAAATACAGACACTTCAGCGCAGCCGCCTCGGTAGGGAAATGGCCACGAGCTTTCACCGCCCTCCGATAGCGGGCATTGAGGGACTCAATCGCGTTGGTAGAGCAGAGCACTCGCCGTATCTCTGTGTCGTAATCGAGGAACGGAATGAACTCCTGCCAAGCGTTGGTCCACAATCGGATGATCGCCGGATACCTCTCACCCCAGTGCTCGGCGAGATCGTCCAGCCCCGCGTGAGCGGCAGCCTCGGTCGGTGCCGTGTAGATCGGTCTGAGATCGTGTTTGAGTGCGTCCCAGTGTTGACGTCCCGAGAGCCGAAAGGTGTTGCGGATCAAATGCACGACGCACGTTTGTACCGTCGTGGCCGGCCATACGTTCTCGACGACTTCCGGCAGGCCTTTCAATCCGTCGCAGACCAGGAAGAACACATCCCGAGTGCCGCGATTGCGAATGTCCGTCAGCACGGACATCCAGAATTTGGCGCCCTCACCGCCGGTGCCGGCCCACAATCCGAGCACGTCGCGCCGTCCGTCGAGACTGACGCCGATCGCCGCGTAGATCGGCCGGTTTGCGACCTGCCCGTCTCGAACTTTGACGACGATCGCATCGACGAAAACTGCCGCGTACACCTCGTCGAGCGGACGGGCAGACCAGTCCTGCATCTCCTCGAGGACCTTGTCGGTGATCCGCGAGATGGTCTCCTTCGAGACCGAGGCCCCGTAGATTTCAGCGAAATGCGAACTGATTTCACCAGTCGTTAATCCTTTGGCGTACAACGACAACACGATCTCATCGACCCCGTTCAATCGACGTTGGCGTTTCTTGACGATCTGCGGCTCGAACGTCCCTTCCCGATCACGAGGGACCTCGATCGGGACATGCCCACTGGCCTCGGTCAACACCGTTTTCGACCGAGTCCCGTTGCGAATATTCGTAGACTCCCGATCGGCCGGAGCTTGGTTCTTGTCGTGCCCGAGGTGCTCGGTCATCTCCTCGTTCAGTGCGGTTTCCAGAACGGTTTTGGTGAACTGCTTGAGCAAACCGTCCGGCCCGGTCAGCGACAGGCCCTGCTCCTTGGCCAGGCGCACCAACTCCGCGGCCGCCGCAGCTTCCGCGGAGGGCTCGGCCCTCTTCTTCGTCACATTCTCCAGTGTCGTCATCTCGGCACCTCCTCGCCGAGCATTCACTCAGCGTCTCGGGCCAAAACACCGATTACGAAACAGTCCC
>NZ_JBEORR010000100.1:0-1252 GCF_040302345.1 Streptomyces sp. NPDC126510
CTAGGGGATGTCTCTTTGGTCGGCTTACGGACGCCACTCCTGGCGGTACTGGGAGTGCTCGGCGTAGGACTGTGCCAGCACTTTGAGCGCATACGCGAGCCCTGCGTGACGTGAATCCGCCGCGTCCATCGCCTGGTAGTCCCTGGCCAGCATGTCGATCAAGTCGAGCATCGGCAGGTGGCTGTCGAGGAGGGCGTCGGCGCCAAAGCGGTGGGCCACCTCGGCATAGGCGTGGTTGTCCTCCATATTGCGGTCCCGAAGGAACTTCACGAGGTCGTCCATGGGTTGATCTTCGCGCAGAAGCAAGGGCCATCGGGTGGGTTCACCGTGAGCAGTTCAGCTGCGGAGCAGGGTCACCTACGGGCCCAGATAAGGATGGCAGCGAGGTGGAGTGCGGCTTGGTAAGCGATGGCGAGCTTGTCCGTCCGCAGGGCCAGACCGCGCCACTGCTTGAGCCGGTTGATGCATCGCTCGACCGCGTTGCGCTGCTTGTAGGCCTCGGCGTCGAAGGCCGGCGGGCGACCACCTGCGCTACCTCGCCGCAGACGGTGACCAGCCTGATCGGACGGCTGCGGAATGACAGCACGGATCCCTCGCCGGCTCAGCTGCCCACGGATCGCACGCGACGAATACGCGCGATCCGCCAGGACGGCCTCGGGACGCGTCCTCGGTCTGCCACGTCCGATCCGGGGGACGCGGATGCCAGCCAAGACGGCCTCGAAGGCCGGTGCGTCACCCGCCTGGCCTGCGGTGACGTAGAGGGCGAGGGGTCGTGCATAGCTGTCGCTGGCGAGATGGACCTTCGTGCTCAGGCCGCCGCGGGAGCGTCCGAGACCGTGATCGTCTGGCTCGGAGCGGTCCGCAGCCCCCTTTTCCTGGCTCCGGCGGCATGTTGATGGGCTCGGCAGACGGTGGAGTCCACCGACACGGTCCAGCCGATGTCGTCGCTGTCATCGGCCGCTGCCAGGACTGCGGCGAGGATCCGTTCCCAGGTGCCGTCCACGGCCCACCTGATCAGCCGTTTGTGAGCGGTCTGGAACGAACCGAGCTCGTCCGGCAGGTCGCGCCAGGGCGAGCAGGTGCGGTACTTCCACGCGATGGCCTCCAGCGTGCGGCGGTGGTCGGCCCATCGCCGCCCACGGACCGGATCGGCCGGCATCAGCGGCTCGATCCGGCCCCACATCGCATCAGTGATCACTAACCGGACAGGCATATCCGATCAACTGATCAGCTCTCAAAGAGACACGCTCTA
>NZ_JBEORR010000101.1:0-1105 GCF_040302345.1 Streptomyces sp. NPDC126510
GAGCCGACATCGAGGTGCCAAACCATCCCGTCGATATGGACTCTTGGGGAAGATCAGCCTGTTATCCCCGGGGTACCTTTTATCCGTTGAGCGACGGCGCTTCCACAAGCCACCGCCGGATCACTAGTCCCGACTTTCGTCCCTGCTCGACCCGTCGGTCTCACAGTCAAGCTCCCTTGTGCACTTACACTCAACACCTGATTGCCAACCAGGCTGAGGGAACCTTTGGGCGCCTCCGTTACTCTTTAGGAGGCAACCGCCCCAGTTAAACTACCCATCAGACACTGTCCCTGATCCGGATCACGGACCCAGGTTAGACATCCAGCACGACCAGACTGGTATTTCAACGACGACTCCCCCTGAACTGGCGTCCAGAGTTCAAAGTCTCCCAGCTATCCTACACAAGCCGAACCGAACACCAATATCAAACTGTAGTAAAGGTCCCGGGGTCTTTCCGTCCTGCTGCGCGAAACGAGCATCTTTACTCGTAGTGCAATTTCACCGGGCCTATGGTTGAGACAGTCGAGAAGTCGTTACGCCATTCGTGCAGGTCGGAACTTACCCGACAAGGAATTTCGCTACCTTAGGATGGTTATAGTTACCACCGCCGTTTACTGGCGCTTAAGTTCTCAGCTTCGCCCTGACGAATCAGAGCTAACCGGTCCCCTTAACGTTCCAGCACCGGGCAGGCGTCAGTCCGTATACATCGCCTTACGGCTTCGCACGGACCTGTGTTTTTAGTAAACAGTCGCTTCTCGCTGGTCTCTGCGGCCACCCCCAGCTCAGGACGTAAAGTCCATCACCAAGTGTGGCCCCCCTTCTCCCGAAGTTACGGGGGCATTTTGCCGAGTTCCTTAACCATAGTTCACCCGAACGCCTCGGTATTCTCTACCTGACCACCTGAGTCGGTTTAGGGTACGGGCCGCCATGAAACTCGCTAGAGGCTTTTCTCGACAGCATAGGATCATCCACTTCACCACAATCGGCTCGGCATCAGGTCTCAGCCACAAGTGATCCGGATTTGCCTGGATCACGGCCTACACCCTTACCCCGGGACAACCACCGCCCGGGATGGACTACCTTCCTGCGTCACCCCATCACTCAC
>NZ_JBEORR010000102.1:0-1097 GCF_040302345.1 Streptomyces sp. NPDC126510
AAAGAGCGTTTTGTCCCAGCGGGGTTGTTTCGTTCGAGGTTCAGGTGTCGCGCCAGTTCGGGGTGGATTCGCGGGTGAGTCGTCGGCTTATGAGGTCGATCATCGCGACGTGGATTATGGCTTCGGAGCGGTGTGGGTGGGTCTCGTAGTCCCGTGCGAGGCGGCGGTGGTGCATCAGCCAGCCGAAGGTCCGCTCGACCACCCAACGTCGGGGGATCACCTTGAACCCTTTGACGTCGGGATCGCGTTGGACGACTTCGACGTCGATTCCGAGGCGGGCGCCGTGGTCGATGGCTTTCGTTCGATAGCCGGTGTCGGCCCACGCCTTGGTCACTCGAGGGGTCGCGGCGGAAACCTGGGAGAGCACCTGGATGCCGCCGGCGTTGTCGGAGACGCTTGCCGCGGTGACCCATACGGCCAGCAGCAGTCCGAGGGTGTCGACGCCGATATGGCGCTTACGGCCTGCGATTTTCTTGCCCGCGTCGATGCCTTGGCCGGCCGCGGGCACGTTGGCGGAGGTCTTGACGCTCTGGGCGTCCAGCACGCAGGCGCTCGGTTCGGGGTTGCGACCTTCGGCTTCACGCACCAGGCGACGCAGCAGGCCGTTGAGCTGGTCGAAGATGCCTTCCTTCTGCCAGGCGGCGAAGTACCCGTACACCGTCTCCCACGGAGCGAAGTCGTGGGGCAGGTAGCGCCAGGGGATCCCGGTGCGGTCGACGTAGAGGATGGCGTCCATGATACGGCGCAGGTCGTGCTCGGGCGGTCGGCCGATGTCCAGGCCCCTGCCACGGCGTTCGGACCGCCAGGTGGTGAGGGTGGGACCGATCAGTTCCCAGCGCGCATCGGACAAGTCGCTGGGATACGGGCGGTGTAGCGTCATGTTTCGGTAGTACCGTCGGGCACGACGCGTCCCCAGGGCGCAAATGGCGTCAACCGGGGGCGCCTTGGGATCAGACAGGAGCGAACCGGCCGAAACGGGCCGACGCACGATGTCAGCTGTCACGCCGTTCTCATCAGTTACTTCCGACTCAGCAACCTCAGACCAATGTGACCTCTAAAGCACCACGAAACAACCCCACCGGGACAAAACGCTCTTT
>NZ_JBEORR010000104.1:0-1060 GCF_040302345.1 Streptomyces sp. NPDC126510
CCTAGGTGTATTGATCACGAGCGTTGTTAACGCCGGCCGGGCTTGATCATGGCGAAGACCTCCGGTGTGGTGGAGGTGTCTAGGACTTCACCGCACGGAGGTCTTCGTGTCCCACCGTAATGCCCGGCTGACCGTTCACGGCAGGCGGCTGCTCGTTGAACGCGTCCGCGCCGGCCGCCCGGTTGCGCATGTCGCGGCCGAGATGGGTATCTCGCGCGTCACGGCCCACAAGTGGATCCGCCGCTGGCGGGCGGAAGGCGCACCAGGGCTGCACGACCGCTCCAGCCGGCCAGTGACGACACCTCACCGCACCGCGGCAGCGGTGGAGGCCCGAGTGTGTCGACTGCGCCAGGACCGCAAGCTCGGACCCGCCCGCCTGGGCCCGATCCTGGGCCTGCCCGCCTCGACCGTCCACCGCATCCTGGCCCGTCACGGCCTGAACCGGCTGACATTCATGGACCGGCCCACCGGGCAGGTCATCCGCCGCTACGAACGCGACCGCCCCGGCGAACTCATCCACGTCGACGTCAAGAAACTCGGCCGCATCCCCGACGGCGGCGGCCACAAGACGCTGGGCCGTCAGGCTGGCCGGGCCACCCGCGGCGGAATGGGGTTCGACTACATCCATTCCGCCGTCGACGATCACTCCCGCCTCGCCTACAGCGAGATCCACCCTGACGAGAAGGTCGCCACCTGCGCGGGCTTCCTCACACGCGCAGCCGCGTTCTTTAACGCGAACGGCGTCACCCGCATCGAGCGTGTGCTCACCGACAACGCCTGGGCCTACCGCAAGGGCCTGGCCTGGAAACAAGCCCTCGACCGGATCGGCGCCACCGGCAAACTGACCCGCGCCTACCGGCCCCAGACCAACGGCAAGGTCGAACGCTTCAACCGCACCCTGCTCGAGGAATGGGCCTATCTGCGGCCCTACACCAGCAACACCGAACGCACCGCGGCCCTGGGAGACTTCCTGCACACCTACAACCACCATCGCTGCCACACCGCACTCGGCGGACAGCCACCGATCAGCCGTGTGAACAACGCTGCGGCTCCATACACC